>NZ_VKJP01000199.1 GCF_007280575.1 Streptomyces benahoarensis | reverse complement strand
GTTGAGAGGGGCGGGGGCCGGGGCTTCGCGGCCGGGCCGGGTCGGCTTCTCGCGCCTCGTTGTCCACAGGCTGTGGACAACGAGGCGTGCCGCTGCGGCGGGTCGCCCGGCCTCGTTCGCCTGCTCCGGTGGGCAGCCCGGCCTCGTCCGCCGCTCCGGCGCGCCGACCCCGCGTGTGCTGCCCGCCTCACCCCCGCGGCAGCGTCAGCCGCCACGCCCCCGGCTGCACCGTCCAGGTCCGCGTCCGGACCGGGCCGCCGACCAGCGCGTCGGCGCGGTAGCGGAAGTCCGGGCCGGAGACCGTCACCGCCCGCGCGCGGGCCCGCAGCGGGCGGTCGGAGCCGGGTCGGTCCACCACCACATCGGCCAGGCCGTCGCCCGCGCCGGGCGCTGCGGTGTCCGGCGCCCCGTCGTCCCCGGCGCGGGCGCCCGGCACCACACAGACCCGCCGCACGGGCCGGTCCAGGTCCGCCAGCAGCACGCCGTCCGCCTCGATCCGCAGCCGCTGCCCCGGTACGGCGTGCCGCTCCCGCCCGGCGGCCTGCGCGGCGAGCGCCGACAGCGCCGCCCGCGCGGTGCGCGCCGCCGGACGCCACCAGGGCCGCCGCCCGCCGCCGTCGGACGTGGCGGGCGCGGTGGGCGCACCTGCCGCCGGATACGCCCCGGGGGCCGCGGCGCCGTCCCCGTACGGGATGCGCAGCCCGCCCAGGACGATGCCGTCGCTGTCGTCGGTGAGCAGATCGAGGGCGCGGGCGTCGCCGTCCAGGACGGTGCGGGCCGCGGCCACCGTGCCCGCGGGCACGCCCAGCGTCCGGCTCAGCGCCACCGCGTCCGCCGCGCCGACCGGCACCACCGACACGGCGACCCGCGCCAGCTCCCGTTCCTTGTGCAGCACGCCGACGGCGAACAGCAGCGCGCGGTCGTCGCCGATCACCACCGGGCGCCTCCGGCCCCGCCGGGAGAGCGCGCGGGCGAACTCCTCGGGGCCGTCCGGAAGGCAGATTTTCGCCCCCGCGCCCGCGCACAGCACGTCCTTGGCGATACGGACGGACTCGCCGTCCGCGGTGCGGGCTGCGGGGTCGATGACCACGAGCAGAGGGGTCCCCCGGACGGAGTCCGATGAAGAGTGCCCAGAAGGCTGCGCCGACACCTCGGTCCTTCCTCAGGTAGCATCTCGGTGCAAGAGCCCCTTGCGCTATTGCGCCAGGGGCTTCGTCTATTCCGGGGCACCGGTTCGACGGCTGCAGTGATGACATCCGCGTGCGACCGCACGCTCACACCATCCACGCACGTTGGACATGCCCCGCCCGGAAGGGGTGTACGCCTGTGCCCGCACTTGTGCTGCTCGGTGCTCAGTGGGGTGATGAGGGCAAGGGAAAGGCCACCGATCTGCTCGGTGGGTCCGTTGACTACGTGGTGCGTTACCAGGGCGGCAACAACGCCGGTCACACGGTCGTCGTGGGCGACCAGAAATACGCACTGCACCTCCTCCCTTCCGGAATCCTCTCGCCGGGGTGTACCCCGGTCATCGGCAACGGCGTCGTCGTCGACCCGGCGGTCCTGCTCTCCGAGCTGAGCGGACTCAACGAGCGTGGCGTCGACACGTCCAAGCTGCTGATCAGCGGCAACGCGCACCTGATCACGCCGTACAACATCACGGTCGACAAGGTCACCGAGCGCTTCCTCGGAAAGCGCAAGATCGGCACGACCGGCCGCGGCATCGGCCCGACCTACGCCGACAAGATCAACCGCACCGGCATCCGGGTGCAGGACCTCTTCGACGAGTCCATCCTGCACCAGAAGGTCGAGGCGGCCCTCGACGTCAAGAACCAGGTGCTCGCCAAGCTCTACAACCACCGCGCCATCGCTGCGGAGCAGGTCGTGGAGGAGATGCTCGGCTACGCCGACCAGCTCCGGGGCTTCGTCACCGACACCACGCTGCTGCTGAACAACGCGATCGACGACGGCAAGGTCGTCCTCTTCGAGGGCGGTCAGGGCACCCTCCTCGATGTCGACCACGGCACGTACCCCTTCGTCACCTCGTCGAACCCGACCGCGGGCGGCGCCTGCACGGGCGCGGGCGTCGGACCGACGAAGATCAACCGCGTCATCGGCATCCTCAAGGCGTACACCACCCGCGTCGGCGCCGGTCCGTTCCCGACCGAGCTGTTCGACAAGGACGGCGAGGCGCTGCGCACCATCGGCGGCGAGCGGGGCGTCACCACCGGCCGCGACCGCCGCTGCGGCTGGTTCGACGCGGTCATCGCCCGCTACGCCACCCGCGTCAACGGCCTGACCGACTTCTTCCTCACCAAGCTGGACGTGCTGACCGGCTGGGAGCAGATCCCGGTCTGCGTCGCGTACGAGATCGACGGCAAGCGGGTCGAGGAACTGCCCTACAGCCAGAGCGACTTCCACCACGCGAAGCCGGTCTACGAGATGCTGCCGGGCTGGTCCGAGGACATCACCAAGGCCAAGACCTTCTCCGACCTGCCGAAGAACGCGCAGGCGTACGTGAAGGCGCTGGAGGAGATGTCGGGCGCCCCGATCTCCGCGATCGGCGTCGGCCCGGGCCGCGACGAGACGATCGAGATCAACTCCTTCCTCTCCTGAGCCCCGCGGGGCCGCCCGCGGGCCGCCCCGACGACCCGGACGGCCGGGCCGGTGGACGCACCACGTCCACCGGCCCGGCCGTTTCACGTGAAACGGCAACCGTCGCGCCCTGGTTGCCGTTTCACGTGAAACGACGACCGCCGCGACCGGAATCCGCTCAGCTCGCACGGGAGTAGTTCCGCGGGCGCAGATCGCGGCCGAGGAAGTCACGGCGCAGATCGCCGGTGCCGGTGAGCCGCAGCACGGAGGAGTGGCCCGGACGGCACTCCGGCCCGGGGTGGTCGACCACTGTGGGGCCGATGACCAGCTCGTTTCCTCCGGCGTAGAGGTCGGCGTGGGCGGTGCAGCTGCCCTCGGGACCGGTGGCGACGAGCGTGGCGACCCGGCTGCCCACCGGCGACCGGGTGAGCGTCAGCCGCTGGGTCGAGCCGCCACCGGTCGACCGCTCCCAGGCGCCGAGGAACCCGTCCGGCACCCGCTCCGCCGCCGGCGCGACGCGGCGCAGCGTCGCGGTGCGGCCCGCCGCCGTCCACCGGAGCGTGCCCTCGGGCCCGGGCCGCAGCGTGTGCTCGCCGAGCGCGGTGCACCGGCCGGGCGGCAGGGACCGGACGACCTTGGTGTCCAGCCGCAGCGCGGGCCGGTCCTCCTCGTCCCGGACGGAGACCAGCTTGGCGTCGCTGCGGCACTCGTACGTCCCACCGAGGCTGGTGCTGTTGGCGACCACCTCGCCGACCTTGCCGTGGCTGATCACGAACCGGCGCCGCTGCCCGGTGGGGACGCCGTCGCGCAGCACCGGCCCCGCCCAGACACCGACGTAGCGGCCGGTGATGTCCGAGGAGTCGTCGCCGTCCGCGCTGTCGCCGCCGCGCAGCGCCGGAAGCGCGAACGCCCCCGCGGCCAGCGCGCACACGGCCGCGGCGATCAGCAGCACGCGCCGCCGCCGACGGCGCGGGGCGCCGGAGCCCGCGCCCGCCGGGTGCGGAACGGACGTGGCGCCCGGGACGGCGGTCGGCGCGCCCGCGACGGGGACGGGCGGCGGCCCGGCGGGCGCCTGCTGCCCGGGCCGTACGGTCGCGTCCGCGTCCGCCGCGGTGACGGGGTGCCGGGGCGGCAACGGCACCGTGCGCTGCGGATCGCCGGGCGGGGTGTCCGTGTCGAGGAGGCGCACCGCATGGCGGCCCAGGTGGGCGATGAGCCCGGCGGGCAGCCAGGGCGCGGCCGGGTCGCCGTCGCGCAGCGGATCTATCCGGGCGGCGATCTCCTCCGGCGTCGGACGGTCCTGCGGCTCCTTGGCCAGACAGGCGCGGATCAGCTCCTGCACCGGGCCCTCGGGCGCCGCCGCCAGATCCGGCTGCTCCTGCGCGATCTTGAACATCACGGCGTGCACACCGGAGTCCATGCTGCCGAACGGCGCCCGGCCGGTCGCCGCGTACGCCAGCACCGAGCCGAGGCAGAAGAGGTCGCTCGCCGGGCCGACGCGGTGCCCCTGGACCTGCTCGGGCGACATGAAGCTCGGCGAGCCGACGACCGTGCCGGTCCCCGGCTGGGTCTGCTCGCCGACCGCGTCCAGCGCCCGGGCGATGCCGAAGTCGATGACGCGGGGGCCGTCGATGGTCAGCAGGACGTTGGACGGTTTGAGGTCGCGGTGGACCAGGCCCACGCCGTGGATGTCGATCAGCGCGCAGGCCAGTCCGTAGGCGAGGCGGCGCAGCGCGTACTCCGGGAGCGGGCCGTGCAGTCCGGGCCCGCCGAAGCCGCGGCCGACCACCTCGCTCAGCGTGGGCCCGGCGATGTAGCCGGTGGCGACCCACGGCACCGCGGCCTCGGTGTCGGCGTCCAGGACCGGCGCGGTCCAGCGGCCGCCGACCTTCCGGGCGGCCGCCACCTCGGCCCGGAAGCGGTCCCGGAACTCCTGCTCGGCCGCCAGCTCCGTCCGGATCAGCTTCACCGCGACGGTTCTGCCGCCCTCCGAACGCGCGAGGTAGACCCGGCCCATGCCGCCGCTGCCGAGCCGGCTGAGCAGCCGGTAGTCCCCGATCCACGCCGGATCGCCGGCCATCAGCCCGCGCAGGCCCTCCATCCGGGCGCCTCCCGTGTCGTTGCCGTGCCCGCCGCCGTCGTCGGCGCCGCGCCGTCACCGTCCGGCGCCCCTCCCGACCCTAGGTGCACGCGGACCGCACACCGGCCGCCAAGTCGTTACGACGGGAGAACGATCGGTGGCGGCACGGGTGTCGGGGCACCCGCGCTGACCGGCGGGGTTCCCCCACCGTGCGCGAATCGGGCGCCCGGCTCACCGCACCTTGCGGTACGTCAGCGCCGACGCCCCGCCGTCGCCGTCGAAGGAGCGGCGCAGCCCCTCGTCGGTCTTCTCCAGCGTGCTCGGCGCACCCGGACGGCAGCTGGTGGCCGGGCCGGAGACGACCCGGGAGGGGCCCAGCCGGACCGGCGGGCCCGCGGAGCGCAGTGCGGCGGAGAACGTGCAGCTGTAGGCGGCGCCGGACGCGGTCATCGTCAGGACGGTGTCCCCGGCCGCGCCCTGGGCGAGGGTGAACCGGCGCACGTCCGCCGAGCCGTCGGCCGACGCCTCCCAGGTGCCGAGGAACGCCGCCGGGATCCGGCCGGCCGGCGTCCCGCCCGAACCGCCGCCGCCCGTCGCGCCGTTGTCCTCCGTCGTCGCGTGGTCGTTGCGCAGCAGGAAGTACGCGCCGCCGGCGCCGGCCCCGGCCAGCGCCAGCGCGGACGCGATGATCAACGCGGTGGTGGCGCCCCGGCGGCGCCGCGGCGCCGGGGCGGGTGCCGGGGCCGTCGCCGGGTCACCACCGGTCTCGGGGTGCTCGGCCTCCAGCAGCTCCACGGCACCGCGGCCGAGCCGGGCGACCAGCGCGCCGGGCAGCCACGGTTCGTCGTCCGCCGTCGTCCCGGCGAGCGCCGCCGCGTCCCGTTCGGCCCAGGCGACCAGCTGTGCCGGGGAGGGCCGCGCGGCCGGGTCCTTCGCCAGGCAGGCGGAGACCAGCGGGCGCAGCCCCTCGGGCACCGCGGCGAGATCCGGCTCCGCCTCGGCGATGCGGTACATCACGGCGTGCACCTGGCTCTCCGGCGTGCCGAACGGGGAGCGCCCGGTCGCCGCGTACGCCAGCACCGAGCCGAGGCAGAACACATCGCAGGCCGGGGTGAGATCGTCGCCGCGGACCTGCTCGGGCGCCATGAAGCCGGGCGAGCCGACGGCCTCGCCGGTGCGCGTCACGCCGTGGTCGGTCACGGCCTCCAGGGCCCGGGCGATGCCGAAGTCGATGACGCGGGGGCCGTCGAGGGTCAGCAGGACGTTGGACGGTTTGAGGTCGCGGTGGATGATGCCCGCGGCGTGCACGGATTCCAGCGCGCGGGCCAGCCCCGCCGCCAGGATGCGGACGGTCCGCTCGGGCAGCTTGGTGCCGCCGCCGACGGTCTGCTGGAGGGAGGGCCCGGCGATGTAACCGGTGGCCACCCAGGGCGTCTCGGCCTCGGTGTCGGCGTCCAGGACCGGGGCGGTCCACTCGCCGCCGACCCGCCGCGCGGCCCGCACCTCGCGCCGGAAACGGGTCCGGAACGCGTCCTGACCCGCCAGTTCGGCGCGGACCAGCTTCACCGCGACCGTACGGCCGCGGTCCGAGCGGGCCAGATAGACATGGCCCATGCCGCCTTCCCCGAGGCGCCCGATCAGGCGGTAGTCGCCGATCCGGCGGGGGTCCTGGTCCCTGAGCGGCACTGGCCCACCGGTGCGTACCGGCCGTCCCGCGCGTCCTGGGTGCAGTTCCACGATCGCCGCCCTTTCCCCCGAAGCCACCCCCGGAGCCGCCCCGAGGATATCGACCACCCGGCGGTGCCCGGAGGGGCGCACCCGGCGGAGTGCGCCCCTCCGGTCCGCGACGCCCGGTAGGGGGGTGCGCTTAACCCGGGGAGGGGGTGCGCTCAACCCGCGGGTCCCTAGCGTGCGGGGGGTACCGGAGAGCGGCCGACGGGGTCCACCGCGGTGCCGTACGGACGGCCCGCACGGACGGACCGCACCAACGGAGAGGGGGACGGGATGGAGCGCCAGGGACATCAGCCGATGCGACCGGCACCGGCACCGGCGCCGGTCCGCGCGGGCCGAACCGGCCCCGGCCCCGGCCCCGTACCCGGCCCTGGTCCCGGTCCCGGTCCCGGCCCCGGTCCACGCGGTCGTGGCCGTTCCCGACCCGGCCCCGTACGGGACGGGACCGTCCCGGCGCCGTCCCGATATCCGGACGGTCGGTCGGGTGCCCGGTGCCGGAAAGCGGGTATGCGGCCTCCTGCGCGGCGCCTTCTCCAGGGCGGGCCGGTCCGGGTGAGGCACCGGAAGGGCCCTGCCCGGCGGACCGTCCGCCCCGGAACGGCACCGCATCCCCCGTCCTCCCCGACCCGGTATCCGCCTTCCGGTTCCGCCCCGCCGCAGGCCGCCGCCGCACGAACGCCAAGGAGACCCGCGTGATCCCCGCCGTACGCGCCATCGCCCGCGCCGCCATGGGCGCCCGCCCCGTTCCGCTCGCCGACGTCCAGGCGCGCGCCGAACTCCTCGCCCGGTACGACAACCGCTACCTGGTGCCGGTCGACGTCTTCGCCGAGTTCGCCACCGAGCTGACCGACCGGCGCCGCCCCGGCGGTCCGTTCGCCTCGCTGTGCATCAACGGCCGCCGCTGGTTCCGTTACCGCTCCGTCTACTACGACACCCCTGACCTGCGCTCCTTCCACGACCACCAGCAGGACCGCGGGCGCCGCTTCAAGATCCGCGAGCGGCTCTACCAGGACACCGGTGAGCGGCAGTTCGAGGTCAAGCTCAACGGCACCGGCGGCCGGACCGTCACGCACCGCCGCCCGCTGCTGCCGGACGACGCGGCGCTCGGCACCGGCCAGCGCGACTTCCTCGCCGACGTCCTCGACCGCGCCTACGGCATCGACGCCCCCGCCGATCTGGACCCCTCCCTGACCACCGACCACCAGCGCGCCACCTTCGTCGCCGACGGACAGCGCATCACCTGCGACGCGGCCCTGGTCGGCAAGGACGCCCGCACCGGCCGCAGCGTCCGCGCCGACGGCGGGCTGGTCCTCGTCGAGACGAAGACCACCGCCCCGCTGTCGGAGGCCGACCGCCTGCTGCACGGCTACGGCCTCCGCGCCGCCCCGTTCACCAAGTACTGCGGCGCCCTCTCGGCCCTCCGCCCGGACCTGGCCGCCCACCACTGGCAGCGCACGGCGGGGACGGCGTTTCCGGCCCGGGGGTGAGGGGACGGACGGGGCGGTGCCCGGGGACTGCCGGGCCCGTTGACCCGGGACGGTCGCCCGGCCGGTTCAGTCGGCCCGCCCCGGACGGCGCACCCATACCGGCCACCGACCGCACGGCCGACAACGACCGCCCCACACCGACCACCCCGACCACCGCACCCCGCTGGCTCAACGGCGTCGTCCTCGCCGGACTCGTCCTCGCCGCCCTCAACCTCCGCCCCGCCATCACCAGCCTCGGCGCCCTCATGGAAGAGGTACGCGCCGGACTCGGCATGAGCGGCACCGTCGCCGGACTCCTCACCTCCGTCCCCGCACTCTGCTTCGCCGCGTTCGGCATCGCCGCCCCCCGCCTCGCCAGACGCCGGGGCCCCGGCACCGTCGTCTGCGCGGGCATGGCCGCCATCGCCGTCGGCGTCGCCGTACGCCCCTTCACCGGCGGCACCGCGGGCTTCGTCACCGCCAGCGCCCTCGCCCTCGCCGGCATCGCGGTCAGCAACGTCCTCCTGCCCGTCATCATCAAGAACTGGTTCCCCGACCGCGTCGGCCCGATGACCGGCATCTACTCCATGGCCCTGGCCCTCGGCACCTCCCTGGCCGCGGCCACGACCGTGCCCCTGACCAGCGCACTCGGCGGCTGGCGCCCCGGCCTCGCCGTGTGGGCCGCACTCGCCGTCGCCGCGGTACTTCCCTGGGCCCTGGTCCTGCGCCGCCGCGCCACCACCCCCGTACCCGGCGCCGCCCACCGCACCGAGGACCGGCCGATCCGCATCGCCGCCTCCCCGACCGCCTGGTCCCTGGCGGTCTTCTTCGGCCTCCAGGCCACCGCCGCCTACATCACCATGGGCTGGATGCCGCAGATCTTCCGCGACGCCGGGGTGTCCGCCGGTACCGCGGGCGTCCTGCTCGCCGTCACCATGGCCCTCGGCGTCCCGCTCTCCTTCGTCCTGCCGCGCCTCGCCACCCGCATGCGCCACCAGGGACCGCTCGCCGCGGGCCTCGGCCTCTGCGGACTCGCCGGATACACCGGCCTCTGGCTCGCTCCCGCCTCCGGCGCCTGGCTCTGGGCCCTCCTCATGGGCGTCTCCAACTGCGCCTTCCCGCTGGCCCTCACCATGATCGGCATGCGCGCCACCAGCGCCGCCGGCGTCGTCAAGCTCTCCGCCTTCGCCCAGAGCGTCGGCTACCTCATCTCCCTCCCCGGACCCCTCCTCGTCGGCGCCCTCTACCAGCACAGCGGCGGCTGGGGCATCCCGATCGCGCTGATGGCCGGCCTGATGGTGCCGCAGATCGCCGTCGGCGTGCTCGCCGGACGGGACCGCCGCATCGAGGACGAGACCTGAGTGCGACACTGACCCCATGCCTGTACTCGAACCGAACCCCCAGGGCGGCCAGAAGAAGCTGCTCACCGTCCTCGGCGTGATGCTCGCCGTGACCGTCGTGATCGCCGTTGTGGCGAGTATCGCCGCCAACTGACGTACGGGGTGCGGCCTGCGGGGATGCGCCTGAGAGTGCGACGCGGGGCGGCAGGGTGACGTGCCGCGGGGTGCCCTGCGGTCGGGGTGATGTCCTGCCGGGCGCTCCGGGGCATGGGCTCGCCTCCGCGGCAGGGCTCGCGATCCGGCCGGGACGCTTCCGGCCGGGCCCTGCGCTGACGTCGCGGCCGGGTCCGGGACCGGCTCGGCACCGCGGGCGCGTGCCCCGTCCGCTCGAACGCCCCGGACGAGCCCCGACCGGCCGGTCCACGAGATCCCCTAGGGGATCATCCTCAGGGATCAGTGGGGGCTTTCCCGGATAGGAACGCCCAGCCCTCCCCCCGTACCTTCGAAGAACACCGCACCCCGCGGAAACGCGCCGCCCCACAGCGGCGGCGCGCTTCGATCCGTCACGGAGGCAACCATGCCCACCGCGTCCCGTCGCGCCGCCGGACCCGTGCCCCCGCGCGACGCCACCCGGCCCGCGCCGCGCACCGGGACCATGCGGAGACAGCTGCCGTGGTGGGCGCTGGCACTCCCCGTTGCCACCTTCGCGATCCTGCTCGCCCTCCCGGCGACCTCCACCGCACCGGCCCCCACCGCGCTGATGCGCCTCCTGGAGATAGCGGCCCGCACCCTCTCCGCCTGACCCGTCACGGACCACCGGCACCCCCGGAGGGACCCTCCCAACACCCCGCGCCCCGCGCCGCCTTTCATGCGAAGCTGGGACGCATGAGCGCCGATACACCTCGCCGGATCGTCCTCCTGCGACACGCAAAGGCCGAATGGACACAAGAGAGCGACCATGAGCGCCCGCTCGCCGAGCGCGGCCGGATGGACGCCCCGGCAGCCGGACGCCGGCTGGCCGGAGCCGGGATCACTCCCGACCTCACCCTCTGCTCAAGCGCCGCCCGCACCCGTGAGACCTGGAAGCTCTTCGTCGGCGAACTGCCCCAGCGCCCCAAGACCGTCTACGACGACCGGCTCTACGAGGCGTCGCTCGGCGAACTGATCGCGGTGCTCAACGAAACCTCCGACGAAGTGACCAACCTGCTCGTGGTCGGCCACAACCCGGGCATGCACGCACTCGCCGACGCACTGGCGGGCGAGACGGAAGGAGACCTGCTGGCGCGCATGAACCGCGGGGGATTCCCGACCTCGGCGATGGCCGTCATCGAGTTCAACGGTTCATGGAAGTCCGTCGAGCACGGCGTGGGACGCCTCACCGCGTACTGGCCGCCCCACGAGTGACCTCCGCGGGCCATGCGCCTGCGAGAGAAGCGGGCCATGCGCCTGAGACGGGCCATGCGCCCGAGACTGTCGCTTATACACATCTCCGAGCCCACGAGACGCTCATGAACCAACACAATGTCCTACTCTCCTGTCCTCTGGTGATAAGTATTGAGGAGGTTATT
>NZ_VKJP01000198.1 GCF_007280575.1 Streptomyces benahoarensis | reverse complement strand
CCCCGGACCACCGCCGCCTTCTCCCCGTACGTCGACACCTCGCTCAGCCCCGCCCCCGACCTCCGCGACACGGCGCGGCGGACCGGCGTCGACCACTTCACCCTCGCCTTCATCACCTCCGACGGCGGCTGCGATCCGGCCTGGGGCGGCGACGGTGACCTGGACGACAACCCCGTCGCGCGGCAGATCGACGCCCTGCGGGTGGCCGGGGGCGATGTCCGTGTCTCCTTCGGTGGCGCCGACGGCTCCGAACTCGGCCTGGTCTGCGACTCGGCCGACGCGCTCGCCGCCGCCTACGGCAAGGTCGTCGACCGCTACCGGCTCACCGCCGTCGACCTGGACATCGAGGGCGGCTCCCTGGCGGACACCGAGGCCAACACCCGCCGCGCCCGCGCCGTCGCCCGGCTCCAGCGGAGCCACCCGGGCCTGGACGTCTCCCTCACCCTGCCGGTGATGCCCGACGGCCTCACCGAGGACGGCGTACGCCTCGTCGCGGGCGCGGGGCGCAACGGCGTCACCGTCTCCACCGTCAACGTCATGGCGATGGACTACGGCTCCTCCTACGACGGCGACATGGGCGCCTACGCCCGCCGGGCGGCCACCGCGACCCAGGCCCAGCTGAAGGACGCCCTCGGGCTCGACGACGCGGACGCCTGGAAGGCCGTCGCCGTCACTCCGATGATCGGCGTCAACGACGTCCGGACCGAGATCTTCACCCCCGACGACGCCACCGCCCTCGTGGCGTTCGCCCGCCGCAGGCACCTCGGCGGTCTGTCGATGTGGTCCGCCGCCCGCGACCGGCAGTGCGACGACGGTCCCCGGCCGACCGCCGCGCCCACCTGTAGCTCGATCGACCAGGACCCACTGGACTTCACCAGGGCGTTCGCCTCGTACACCGGCTGAGGCGCCGGGCCACGGGGCACGCCCCTGGACCGCGTCCCGCCCCGCGCCGCGGGCGCCGCCGCCCCGGCCGCCCCTACTCCGCGACCGCCGCGCCGCTCCCGCCCCGTACCGCCTCCCGGAAGGCGGCCGGGGTGGTACCGGCGTGCCGCTGGAAGAACTTGGTGAAGTTGGCGGCGTCGGCGAAGCCCAGCCGCCCGGCGATCCGCGCCGCCGAGCCGTCCCCGTGCGCCAGCAGCCGCCTCGCCTCCAGCACCACCCGCCGGTCGATGAACTCCTTCGCCCCGATCCCGGCCGTCGCCTCCGTCGCCCGCGACAGCGTCCGCGGCGCGTACCCCAGCGCCCGCGCGTAGTCCGCCACCCGGCGACTGTGCGCGAAGTCCCGCTCCACCGCGTCCCGGAACCGCAGAAACGTCGCCCCCGCCGCGCACTCCGCGTCCGCCGCGGGCACCTCCGGATGCGCCACCCGCAGCACCAGCACCGCCAGCAGATGCCGCAGTACGTCCAGATGCGCCGCCCACGGCAGCCCGGCCCGCTCCCCGAACTCCTCGTGCAGCTGCCGCAGCGCCGCCCGCGCCCGCTCGGCCGCCGCGCCCTCCGGATGCCGTACGGCCGGGCCGTACCAGTCCTCGATCCGCGCCGCGGCCGCCGTCGCCGGATCCAGGAACCCGGGCTCGAACAGCACCAGCAGCCCCTCCGCCCGCGACAGGTCCCCGAAGTGCTGCACCTGCCCGGGCCGCGACCACAGCCAGTCGCCGGGCCCGACGGAGTGCTCCCGGAAGTCGACGGTGTGCAGCAGACGACCGCGCCCGACGGTGAGCAGATGGTGGAAGCCGGGCCGGTGCGGGGTGGCCAGCCGACAGGCGTCGGCCCGCTCGCGCAGCTCCGCGAGCGTCATCACCTCGACCCCGGACGGTCGCCCGGCCGGAGCGGAGAACGCCACCTCCGGAATGTCCCGCCCGACCCCCAGCTCCCGATCCTGTCGCATTTTCACCACCACCCGTCCCATGTCCACCGCGGTATGTCCACCTGACCGCTCTAGCGTAGAAGACATCGGCCCGGCCGATGACGGAAAACGGAAGCCCGCCCCGGTGCGGCAGACCCCAGGAGACACCATGTCCACGCTCGCGATCTTCGGCGCCAACGGCACCATCGGCAGCCGCATCGTCCAGGAGGCCCTCGACCGCGGCCACCAGGTCACCGCGGTCGTCCGCGACCCCGCGAAGCTCACCCTCGCCCACCCGATGCTGACCGTCACCACCGGCGACGTCCTCGACCCGGCGTCGGTCGCCGCGGTCGCCGCCGGGAAGGAGGCCGTGATCAGCGCGGTCGGCGGCGGCGACGGCCCCGGCCACATCGCCACCATCCGGCCCGCCGCCGAGGCGCTCGTCGCCGGGCTGCGCACCCTCGGCGACGCGGCCCCGCGGCTGCTGACCGTCGGTGGCGCCGGATCCCTCCGCAAGCCGGACGGCACCCAGATCTGGGACGCCGAGGGCCTGCCCGCGTTCCTGCTCCAGATCATGCACGCCCACGGCGACGCGCTGGACTTCTACCACACCGTCTCTGACATCCGCTGGACCAACCTCAGCCCCGCCGCCACCATCGAGCCCGGCAAGCGCACCGGCAGCTACCGCACCGCCCTCGACGACCTGCTCATCTCGGAGGACGGCAGCAGCCGCATCTCCGCCGAGGACTACGCGGTCGCCGTCCTCGACGAGATCGAGCACCCCCGCCACCTCGGCGAGCGTTTCACCGTCGGCTACTGAGGGCGGTGTCTGAAGGGGGCCGCGCACACGGCGGGAGGGGGAGACCGGCGCCCGGTCTTCCCCTCCCGTTTCCGCAGGTCAGCGCAGGCCCATCGCCTCACGCAGGGTTCCGAAAAGATCCGTCTGGTTGGTGACGCCCAGGACCCGGTACGCCTTCGGGCCCTGCGCCGCGATCCGCACCTCGGTGCCGGTGTGCTCCTGGGACTCGCCCGGCGGGTTGGTCGAGTAGTTGACCTTCAACTGCTGGCCCTCGTCGGTGACGAGCGTGGAGGTCAGACCGGGCGGGGCCGCCTCCAGCGGGACGATCTGGCTGGAGTGACCGTGGTCGGCGGTGGTCACCACGAGCGTGTCGGGGTGCTTGGCCGCGTAGTCCCGGGCGACCTTGACGGCGCGGTCGAACGCGGCGGTCTCACCGATCTGCCCGCACGGGTCCGCCGCATGGTCCTGCTTGTCGATCGAGGCGCCCTCGACCTGGAGGAAGAAGCCCTTCTTGGCGTGCTTCTGCTTCGCCTCCAGCAGCTGGATCGCCTTGGTCGCGGAGTCGGCGAGGCTCGGCGTGGAGCCGGGGCGGCCCGGGTTGGACGTGACACAACGCTGCGGGTCGGTGCCGCCCTTGGCCGCCGGTTTGCCCGTCCACTCGGTGGGCACATTGCCGGGCGAGAAGAGCCCGAGCACCGGCTTGCCCGCCGTGGCCGCCTTCATCGAGGCGCTGTCCGTGACGACCTGGTAGCCCAGCTTCTCCGCCTGCCCGGTCACCGTCAGGCCCTTGAACCGCCCGTCGGTCACCTTCTGGTCGAACCGCTGCTTGCCACCGCCGAAGAGGACGTCGACCTTGTGGTTCACGGACTGCTCGGCGACCGAACCGGGCCCGCCGCCCGCCACCGCGTCGGTGGGGCACTTGGCCATGTCGGCCGGCCCCTGGCAGGAGCGGTCGGTGACGTGTGAGGCGAGCACCGCGGGCGTGGCGTCGGTGAGTTCGGCGGTGGTGACGCTGCCCGTCGCATAGCCGCCCTTCTGCGCCAGCTCCAGAATCGTCGGCACGGCCTTGTCGGTGTCCGGTGTCTTGGAGATCCGCCCGTTGACCGTCTTCCGCCCGGTCGCCCACCCCGAACCGCTCGCCGCGGAGTCGGTCACATAGTCCGGCGTCCCGTCCTGGTGCACGGAGTACGTGGTGTACGCGCCGGTGAGCGGGAAGCGGTCCATGTTCAGGCGGCCGTTCGCGCCGACCGTGTAGTCCCGGGCGAGCGTGATCTCCGAATCGCCCATACCGTCGCCGATCAGCAGGATGACGTTCTTCGCCTTCCCGCCCTTGATGGCCTGCTGGGCCTGCTCCTTGGTGTCGGAGGCACCGGCGGCGGTCGTGACGGCCACGGCGGCGGTGGTCGCGGCCACCAGAGCGGCGCCGATGGTGAGGTGGCGACGGACGGATCTGGGCATGAAACAGCTCCTCGAAGTGTTCCGCGGGGCGGGTGACGACGAGAGGTACACCACCAGCCGCCGGTGAAGCGCGGGTGACGCTCCGGCGTTGCTGCTGCATCCGGGACATGACACACGGAAGCCCGAGTCCGGGGCCGCGGTCTTCGAGGCTGCGATCTTCGAAGAAGCGGAAAACGGCGAGGGCCCCGACCCGCTTTCGCGGATCGGGGCCCTCGCCGTACTGGGGTGAGTAACGGGACTTGAACCCGCGACATCCTGGACCACAACCAGGTGCTCTACCAGCTGAGCTATACCCACCATGACCGGTGCTGTGTGGTTCTTTTTCCCCACCGGCTGAGAAAAAGTGTACAGGGTCCGAAGGGGTGCTCGCTCCCGGCTTTCGCTGTGCCGGGAGCGAGCTACGTCACTACGGCGTGGCCGGGGCCGCCGGCGGCACCACGTGCTTGGCCGCGAGGGCCTTCGCGGTGTCGGAGTCCGGGCCGGGCTGCGGCACGAAGACCGCCTCCCGGTAGTAGCGCAACTCCGCGATGGATTCACGGATGTCGGCCAGCGCCCGGTGGTTGCCGCTCTTGTCCGGACTGTTGAAGTACGCCCGCGGATACCAGCGCCGGGCCAGCTCCTTCACCGACGACACATCGACGATCCGGTAGTGCAGGTAGTTCTCCAGCGTCGGCATGTCGCGGTGCAGGAAGCCCCGGTCGGTGCCGACGGAGTTGCCGCACAACGGCGCCTTGCCGGCCTCCGGTACGTGCTGCCTGAGGTACGCCAGCACCTGCTCCTGGGCGTCCTCCAGCGTCGTGCCGCCGTCCAGCTCGTCCAGCAGTCCGGAGGCGGTGTGCATCTCGCGCACCACCTCCGGCATGGTGGCCAGCGCCTCGGCGGGCGGGCGGATCACCACATCCACGCCGTCGCCGAGTATGTTCAGCTCCGAGTCGGTGACCAGGGCGGCCACCTCGATGAGCGCGTCGGTCGCCAGCGAGAGACCGGTCATCTCGCAGTCGATCCACACCATGCGATCGTTCATACGACTCACCCTACGGGGCGCTCACGCTGGCTGGGCAGCACGGGGCGTCCGGTGCCCCGCCCGACCGGCGCTTCCGGAAGGCGTGCCGCATAGGCGTCCGACTGCGGTTTGCCGGCCTCCGGGTCGGCGGTGGCCAGCGCCGCGGCCGGATTGGCCAGCGCCGCGAACCGGTCGCCCATCGGAGCCGCCCGCTCGCCCCGCTCCGTCCGCAGTCCGCCCTCGGGCGCACCACCCTGCGGCCGCCGGGCCCGGTACGCCGCGCGGTACGCCGCGGGCGAGGCACCCAGCTGTCGCCGGAAGTGGCCGCGCAGCGCGACCGGCGAACGGAAACCGCAGCGCCCCGCGACCTCGTCGACCGAGTAGTCGGAGGTCTCCAGCAGCCGTTGGGCCTGGAGGACCCGCTGCGTGATCAGCCACTGGAGAGGGGCGCTCCCGGTCAGGGAGCGGAACCGCCGGTCGAAGGTGCGACGGCTCATATAGGCGCGGGCCGCCAGCGTCTCCACGTCGAACTGCTCGTGGAGGTGCTCCAGCGCCCAGGCGACGACCTCGGCGAGCGGATCGGCGCCGATCTCCTCGGGTAAAGACCTGTCCAGGTAACGCTGGTGCCCGAGGTCGGCCGCGGTGCGCCGGGGCGGCACGACCAGCCTGCGGGCCAGTGCGTTCGCCGCGTCCGCGCCGTGGTCGCTGCGCACGATGTGCAGACACAGGTCGATACCGGCCGCGGTCCCCGCGGAGGTGAGCACATCGCCGTCGTCGACGAAGAGCTCGCGCGGGTCCACATGGACGGACGGGTAACGCTTGGCGAGCGTCGGCGCGTACATCCAGTGGGTGGTGGCCGGGCGGCCGTCGAGCAGTCCGGCCGCGGCGAGGACGAACGCCCCCGTGCACAGCCCGACGATCCGGGCCCCCTCCTCGTGCGCGCGGCGCAGCGCGTCGAGTGCCGCGGGCGGCGGGGCCTGGGTGATGGAGCGCCAGGCCGGTACGACGACCGTCCCGGCGCGGGCGATGGCTTCCAGCCCGTAGGGAGCGGACAGTTCCAGCCCCCCGGTGGTGCGCAAAGGCGCGTCTTCGCCCGCGCACACAAGCAATCGGTATCGGGGAACGCCCGCGTCCTGGCGGTCGATTCCGAAGACCGAGAGCGGTATGGAGCTCTCGAAAATGGGGCCGCCGCTGAAGAGGAGCACCGCGACTATTTCGCGGCGTCGTCGGGCAGCGAGCTTGCGTGCGGGATCTGGTACGGCAGCGGAGTCCTGGCTCATGGCACTTAAGCCCCCCTCGGTCGTCTCGCCCTCTCGGTACTGCACAGCTCCCCCGCCATAACTACCAAGATCGAATCTACTGTGTCCCGTGAGGATGGCGTGCCAAGTTCACCACCCGCTGGTATGTCGATATGGCAACTTGGCGCGAAGCATTCGATCACGAAGCGTTCCACTCGTCGGGCCTCCAGGAAAAGTGCGCGTCTCGGCTCTGCCCGTTCGCAGTAGGGCACAACCATGCCGAGCGGTCCTTTCCGCCCTGCTCACACCGGGGTTGGGGGGTGGCCGGAGCAAGGTGGTGATCCGGACCCGAAGTTGGCTGAAAACGGTTGTGGCGGGGGTTGTGCGCTCTCTCTTCGAGCCCTGCGTGCGTGTCGGAACACCCCTTGCTTCCGTGCGCCCCCGTCCGCTTACGCCCTACTCCGTCCTGATGTGCGGTGGCCGCCACGGCAGCCCCAGGGGTGACGCCCGGGATGCGCTCCCGGCGCCCGCCGAACCGCGTGGACCAGGGGCTGCCGCCGGGCGCCGGGCGATGATGGAGGGCCCGGCTCCGCCCGGCGGTCCCGGGCTCCACGGGCGGTGTGCGGAGCCGGAGAACGCCACTCGTGTCCCAGGGGGTACGTACGGGGGCAGGCCGGGGCATTGCCATCCGGGCGTGGCTCCGGCATGCTCCGGGGGACCGTTCGAGGGGTGGCACCCCGCCCCGTGCGGGCGCTCCGCCACCCTGCGGCCCCTGGGCAGCGGGGGAGTGGCGCCGTACTCTTGGGGTAAAGCCTTGGAAAGATGATTCCCGGTCGCATTGTTCTTCGTTGAACTAAGACGTCGGCCCCTCGATCGGGTCAGCTCAGTCAACTGCCGGATCAAGTCACACGCCGTCCCCCCGTTCGCCCCTCCGCAAGAGGACGTCCTCGCCGAGACACCAATGGCCGGTCACGAATTTCCCGAACCCGCGCACCGCAAGCAGGTGGCCGACCCGCTGGCCGACCTCCGGGCGGCGGAAGAGGCACACCATCCCTGTGATCCCGCGTTCCGGCACGGCGTCGTCGTCGGCTTCGACGGATCGATGTCGAGCGAGCGGGCGTTGGCGTATGCAATCGGTATGGCGCGGCGCCTCGGCTCGGGCCTGATCATCGTGCATGTCGCCAACAGACTGCCGACGACCGTCTGGGCGGGGTGCGAACCGCCCGTCTTCGTGGACGTCCCCGATCACCGCACCGAGGTGCTGGGCCTGGAGCTGGCCTGCGCCGCCCATCTCTCCGAGGTCCCCTGGATCCTCGTCGAGCGCGGCGGGGACATCTGCCACGAACTGGAGGAGGTCGGCCGGGAGTACGAGGCCGACGGCATCGTGGTGGGCTCCACCCACGGGATCGTGGGGCGGATCTTCGGCTCCGTCGCGGGCCGTCTGGCGCGCCGCGCGCAGCGCCCGGTCATCGTCGTCCCCTGAGCCCCCCGCCGGACCCTCTCCCGCCGCCCCACGCGCCCGTACGGCGCCGTGGAGCGTCCGGTGTTCACCTCGGCCCCGTCCGTGCCGTCGTGCGCCCGCGTGCGGCTCCCCGGGGCGCGCCCGGATCTCCCTGGAGTGTGCACAGTTGCGGGGGAGACATGGGGATTGCGGGCAGTCGTGAGATCAACTGCCGTACCGAGGTGGATTGTGACGGTGTGACGGGTAGATACCGGTCGGGCGCGACGGCCGTCCGGGCAGGTCCCGGGCGTGTCAGGAGCGTGTCGCCGACCGGGAGATGACGGTTACCGGCGCGGCGGCATCCGCCGGCGTATGGGCGACGCCGGCAACAGGGGAGGCGGCGGCTCCGTGCGGCGTGGTGGCACGCACGGAGCCGCCGCCTCCCCGGCCGACTACTCCACGGTCACGGACTTGGCGAGGTTGCGCGGCTTGTCGATGTCGCGGCCGAGCGCCAGCGCCGTGTGGTGGGCGAGGAGCTGCAGCGGGATGCCCATCAGGATCGGGTCCAGCTCCGGCTCGTTCTTCGGCACGACGATGGTGTGGTCGGCCTTCTCCTGCTCCTGGTGGGCGACGGCGAGGATGCGGCCGCTGCGGGCCTTGATCTCCTCCAGCGCGGCGCGGTTCTTCTCCAGCAGGTCGTCGTCCGGCACGATCGCGACCGTCGGCATCGCCGGTTCGATGAGCGCCAGCGGGCCGTGCTTGAGCTCCGAGGCCGGGTACGCCTCGGCGTGGATGTACGAGACCTCCTTGAGTTTCAGGGACGCCTCGCGGGCCACCGGGTATCCGCGCACCCGGCCGATGAACATCATCGACTTGGCGTCGGCGTACAGCGCCGAGAGCTTCTTGATGTCGTCCTCGCCCTTGAGGATCTCGTCGATCTGGCCGGGCAGCTTCCGCAGGCCCTCGATGATCCGCTTGCCGTCCGCGACCGACAGGTCCCGGATCCGGCCCAGGTGCAAGGCGAGCAGCGCGAAGGAGACCACCATGTTGGTGAAGCACTTGGTGGAGACCACGCAGACCTCGGGGCCCGCGTGCACGTAGATGCCGCCGTCGGTCTCCCGGGCGATCGCCGAGCCGACCACGTTGACCAGGCCCAGCACCCGGGCGCCCTTGCGCTTGAGCTCCTGGACGGCGGCGAGCACGTCGTAGGTCTCGCCGGACTGGGAGACGGCGACGTAGAGGGTGTCGGGGTCCACGACCGGGTTGCGATAGCGGAACTCGGAGGCCGGCTCGGCGTCCGAGGGGATGCGGGCCAGCTCCTCGATCATCTGGGCGCCGATCTGACCGGCGTGGTACGAGGTGCCGCAACCCAGGATCTTCACCCGGCGCACCGCACGCGCCTCGCGGGCGTCGAGGTTGAGGCCGCCGAGGTGGACGGTGGAGAAACGGTCGTCGATCCGGCCGCGCAGCGCCCGGTCCACCGCCTCCGCCTGCTCGGAGATCTCCTTGTGCATGTACGTGTCGTGGCCGCCCAGGTCGTACGACTCGGCCGCGTACTCGACCGTCTCCGGCGTCGCCGTCGTCCGCGAGCCCTCGGTGGTGTACGTGCGGTAGTCGTCGGCCTTGAGGGTGGCCATCTCGCCGTCGTCGAGGGTGACGATCTGGCGGGTGTGCGAGACCAGCGCGGCGACGTCGGAGGAGACGAACATCTCGTGCTCGCCGATGCCGAGGACGACCGGGGAGCCGTTGCGGGCGACGACGATGCGGTCGGGGAAGGCGGCGTGCAGCACCGCGATGCCGTAGGTGCCCTCGATGTGCCGCAGCGCCTCGCGGACCTTCTCCTCCAGGGTGTCGGCGGTGGAGCGGCCGACGAGGTGGGCGAGGACCTCGGTGTCGGTCTCGGAGGCGAAGTCCACACCGTCGGCGGTCAGCTTGGCGCGCAGCTCGGAGGCGTTGTCGATGATGCCGTTGTGGACGACGGCGACATCGCCGGTGGTGTCGAGGTGCGGGTGGGCGTTCTCGTCGGTCGGCGCGCCGTGGGTGGCCCAGCGGGTGTGGGCGATGCCCACGGTGCCCTGGAACCGCTTGGGCAGCCGGGACTCCAGCTCCCGCACCCGGCCCTTGGCCTTGGCGGTCTTCAGGCCGCCGGCGGCCTTGCCGGACGCCTTGGCGTGGAGGGCGATGCCCGCCGAGTCGTAGCCGCGGTACTCCAGGCGCTGCAGCCCTTCCAGCAGCAGCGGGGCGACATCGCGCTTACCGATGTATCCGACGATTCCGCACATGGGGTGAGCCTCCTGGGTGACGTGGTGACGGCCCGCGCGGCGCGCGCCGGAGCGGTGCCGATGCGTGGCGGCCGCGCGGGTGATGACGTAGGAACGGATGGAAAGGGAGGAACGGGGCGAACGGAAAGAAAGGGGTGACGGATGGACGGGAGGTGGTGCCGGTGAACCGGCGGGTGGGCCCGGCGGCCGCGGCGCGGTCAGCCGTAGACCATGCGGCGGAGCTGGCGGGCCGTGAGATCCGGTGGGGTCACGGCGCGGTGCGGCAGCTCCTGCCGGATGCGTTCGAAGATCGCGTCGTTGCGCAGCCCCTGGGACTGCAGCTCGCGGTGGCGGCGGCGGACGAACGCCTCCGTCGTCTCGTCGAAGTACGCGAGCACGTCCAGCACCACCCGGGTGGCCTCACCGCGCTGCAGCGGTGTGCTGCGCACCAGGTGGTCCACCAGGTCGTCATGGGGGGCGGGACGGGTGTCCACGCCACGGGCGGGGGGTTCGAGCACGGGTCGATACTGCGGGGGCGCGAAGAGTTTCGCAAGAAACCTGCCCGGTATCGGGCAAGAACGTGGCGCGATCGCCGGGAATTGGTCCACGCCTTGACCCGGAAGGGGGCTCGCGGTACGCATGGTGACCGTTCGGTCGCTCCATGCCATGTTCGACATGCCATGCACGATGCTCGCCGAAGGGATCGTCGATGAGACGACGCAGACTCCTCTGTTCCCTGCTGCTGGTGACAGCCGCCGGGATGGGCACCGCCGCCGCACCGCCGCCGGCCGCCGCGGCACCCGCCGCCACCCCGCTCGACCAGGTCATCCCCTGTCTCTTATACACATC
>NZ_VKJP01000197.1 GCF_007280575.1 Streptomyces benahoarensis | reverse complement strand
GAGTGGGGGGTGGGTGGCCCCGGGGCGGTCGGGCGGATGGTGGCCGGGCCGCTCGGGGATCCGTTGATCACACTAAGGCCGTGCCAGGGGGAAAAAGCCGATTCCGGCACCCCGCCAACCGGGTACGCCCGGACGAGTGACAGTGCGCCCGGCAAACGTGAGACGGGCCTCGGGTGGCGTGTTTGCGCCCCTCACTGACGGGTGGGGCGAGACGCCTCCCCCGGCCTCGCCGCCACTCGGGGGCGGCGAGGCGTGTTCTCATACGGTCGCGCCGTCCCGGTCCTGGCTTGTTGTCGTGCCCCGGAGGCAGGAGGCAGGGAGCGGAGTGCGTGGCTCCGCCCCGACGGGCCGGGCGCACCGGGCCCGGATCACTCGTGAGGGACAAAAAGCGCATTACCCATACTTACGGGCGTGGGGCTCGGGCGTGGTTGTGACCCCGGTCATAGGTCGTCCGTCACGTACGACGCCGGTTAGTGGACGCGGCGGGGGTGTGGGCCTCACGGGTGCGGCGGTTTCCGGGGCGCGGGGCCGGGCGTCTACGCGACGGGGTAGTACGGGCCGTCGTTGCCCGTGGGGCGGCGCCCGCCCAGGATGGTCGGGCCCCGGGCGATCCGGCGTACGCCGACCGCGATCAGGCGCCCGGGCCATTGACAACGCACGCCGGGCGCAGCCGCGCCCGGGCGGGCGGAGGACGGAGTACAGATGCCGCAGGACAGCGGGAAGAACGGGCCGTATCCGGCGGACATCCCGGCGGACGGGGACGGCCCCCGGCCGCCGCGCCGCCGCCGTCGGGGGCTACGGATCGCCGCGTGGACCGCGGTGGGCGTGGTGGCCGTGGGCGGCGCCGGGACCGCGTACCTCTGGTCGCATCTGAACGGCAATCTCCAGGGTGTCGACATCGACGCGGCGCTCGGCAAGGACCGGCCCGGCGCGTCGCATGACGGCGCGATGAACATCCTGCTGCTGGGCTCCGACTCCCGGGCCGGTACGGGCGGCGCGTACGGCAAGGGCATCACCGGCGCCCGGTCGGACACCACGATGGTGCTGCACGTCGACAAGGACCACCGCAAGGCGAGCGTGGTGAGCATTCCGCGGGACACGATGGTGGACCGCCCCGTGTGCCCCAAGCCGGGCGGCGGTACGGCGCCCGCCGCGCACCAGGTGATGTTCAACGAGTCGTACCAGGTGGGCGGCCCGGGCTGCACGGTGAAGACGGTCGAGTCGCTGTCCGGGGTGCGGATGGACCACTTCCTGGAGGTCGACTTCACCGGCTTCAAGAAGATCATCGACGAGCTGGGCGGCGTCGACATCACCACCCGGCAGCCGGTGAAGGACGTCCACAGCAAGCTGAACCTCCCGGCCGGGAAGCACACCCTCAAGGGCGAGCAGGCGCTGAGCCTGGTCCGTACCCGGCACGGCGTCGGGGACGGCAGCGACCTGGGGCGGATCCAGTTGCAGCAGGCGTTCATCAAGGCGCTCACCCACCGGATCGACGACGTCGGGCTGAGCAATCCGGCGAAGCTGTACTCCCTGGCGGACACCGCGACGCGGACCGTGCGCGCCGATTCCTCACTCGCCTCCACCGGCAAACTGCTGGGCCTCGCCGAGGAGCTGAAGGGCATCGGCCCGAAGAACATGAAGATGGTGACGATGCCGGTCACCTACGATCCGCAGAACCCGGACCGGGTGGTGCCGCTGCCTGCGGCGTCCGCGAAGGTGTGGCAGGCGCTCAAGGACGACCGGCCGATCCCGGCGTCCGCGGTGCGCGATTCGGTGGGCGACAAGGGCACGTCCCCGGTGGTGGCGCAGTCCTGAGCGGGCCGGGGCGGCGTCAGCGGCATCCGGCCGGGCCGCCCCGTCCTCCCGCCCAGCCGTTCCGGTGGCCGGAGATCGTGGCGAAGACGCAGCGGGTGCCCTCGGGGAAGCTGCTGCCGTCGTTCGAGGAGTACAGCGCTGCCCGGCCGCCGGCGGGGACGCCGTAGAGGCCGAGTTTCCAGGCGGCGAGCCGGGCCACGGCGTTCAGCAGCGGTTCGGGGTCGTGGGGTGCGGGTGGGGCGCGCACGCGGCCCGGGGGCCGTTCGGGTGCGCCCGCGCACCCTCTTTTTCCGTTCCCGTCACCCTCGATGACGGTCCGCCAGTGCCCGGGGCGGGTATCAGCCGGTGGTACCGGTGGCATTCCTCTTCGTCTCTCCCGGAGCCGCAGATGATCCAAGCCCGTCCGCAACCCGGCGACATAGGTCTGACTCAAATAAACGGCACCGTGGGCCGGTTGATCCGGTTCGGCCAATGGCTGAACGGCAACGGCTTCGCCGACTACCAGCACGCGTTCCTCGTCCTGCCCGGCGACCGGCTGATCGAGGCCGAGCCCGGCGGGGCGCGGGTCGCCCCCCTCGACTCGTACGCGGGCGCCGATGTGGTGTACGTCTGCCCGTCCGGTCTGGCCGACGCGGACCGCGACCGGATCTGCGCCGCGTCCTCGGCGTACGAGGGCGTGCCGTACAGCTTCCTCGACTATCTGGCCATCGCCACGCACCGGCTGCGGATGCCGGTGCCGGGGCTGCGCCGCTATGTGGCGGCGACGGGCCACATGATCTGCTCCCAGCTCGTCGACCAGTGCTACCAGGACGGCGGGGTACGGCTCTTCGACGACGGCCGGTGGCCGGGGTATGTGACGCCGCTGGCCCTGTACGACCAGCTGGCCGACTGAGGCGGGGCCCGCCGGGCGGACCGGTCGACGGCGCCCGGCGGGGCTCCTACTGTGGCCGTCATGATCACCAGGAGTACGGGCCGCCGTCCGGGGCCCCTCGCGGCGGCCGTGGTGTTCGCCATCGGCATGGCGGGGACCACCCTGCCGACCCCGCTGTACGGCCTCTACCGGCGGGAGCTGGGCCTGTCGCAGCTGATGGTGACCGTGGTCTTCGCGGCGTACGCGCTGGGGGTGATCGCGGTGCTGCTGCTCGCCGGGAACGTCTCGGACGAGGTGGGGCGGCGGCCGGTGCTGCTGGTCGCGCTGGGCCTGTCGGCGGTGAGCGCGCTGTGTTTCGTGGACGAGGGCGGGCTGCCGCTGCTGTTGCTGGGGCGGGTGCTGTCCGGCTTCGCGGCGGGGCTGTTCAGCGGGGCGGCGACGGCGGCGGTGCTGGAGCTGGCACGGCCCGGCGGCGAGGCGTGGGCCGGGTTCGCGGCGACGGCGGCGAACATGGGCGGGCTCGGGTGCGGCCCGCTGCTGGCGGGGGTGCTGGCGCAGTACGCGCCGTGGCCGCTGAAGCTGCCGTTCCTGGTGCATCTGGTGTTGTTGGCGGTGGCCGCGGTGCTGGTGATCCGGGTGCTGCCGGAGACGGTGGCGGCGCCGGGGCGGCCGTCGCCACCGCGGCCGGGGCGGTTGGTGCCGCCGCCGGAGGTGCGGGGCGTGTTCGTGCCGTCGGCGGTCGCGGCGTTCGCCGGGTTCTCGCTGCTGGGGCTGTTCACGGCGGTGGCGCCGAGCTTCGTCGGCCAGACGCTGGGCGTGCACAACCTCGCCGTCTCGGGCGCGGTGGTCTTCACGGTCTTCCTCGGTTCGACGGCCGGGCAGGCGCTGTCCGGCCGTCTGGGGGTGCGGCGGGCGCTGCCCGCCGGGTGCCTGGTGCTGGTCGCCGGGTTGCTGCTGGTGGGCGCCTCGCTGGCGGTGCGGTCGCTGCCGCTGCTGGTGGGCGGGGCGGTGTGCGGCGGGTTCGGTCAGGGCCTCACGTTCCGCGCCGGGCTGACGGCGGTGGGCGCGGCGGCCCCGCCCACGCACCGGGGCGGCACGATCTCGGCGTTCTTCCTCGCGGCGTATGTGGGCATCTCCCTGCCGGTGGTGGGCGTCGGGGCGCTCACCGTGCCGCTGGGGCTGCGCGGTGCGGGGCTGACGTTCGCCGGTTGCGTCGTGGTGGTCGCGGTGGTGGTGGGTGTCTATGTGCTGCGGCGGCCGCCCAGCGAGGGGGGAGGGGGCACGGCCGCGAGCTGACGAGGTTCGGCGGGCGAGGCGGGGCGGCCCCGGCGGCCGGGCGCCCGAGGCGTGACGTGCCCCGGGCGCCCCGGGCCCGCGGCGGGCGTCCCCCGTCCCGGGGTGCCGTAGCCGCCCGGCGCGGTTCCAATGGAAGGAGAACGGCCGTACGCCCGCGCCGCTGCGGGGCGGGTACCCGCCGACGGCGAGGAGGGCACCGGAGATGACCATCGCGACGCGACTGCTGCCCGCGCTTCCGACCTCGTACCGTGACCGGCTGATGACGCTGGCGCGTGAGGTGTCGTTCGAGCAGGACACCCGCATCTTCGAGGAACGGGGCCGCGCCGACCGGTTCTGGGTGCTGCGCTCGGGGTCGGTGACGCTCGACGTGAACGTCCCGGGTCGCCGCCGGGTCACGGTGGCCACCCTCGGCCCCGGGGATCTGCTGGGCTGGTCCTGGCTCTTCCCGCCGCACGAGTGGGACTTCGGCGCCGAGGCGTTCAGCCCGGTGCGCGCCCACGAGTTCGACGCCCGCAGCGTGCGCGCGCTGTGCGACGCCGACCCGGCGCTGGGGTTGACCCTGATCAGCATCATCACGCAGGTCCTGGCCCACCGGCTGGAGGCGACCCGGACGAAGCTGATCGATCAGTACGCGGTCCCGCACGGGGCGGTGACGATCTAGGGGACGGGAAGACGCAGGGCCCGGGCCACGCGGAGCCCCGGGCCCGACGCGGCCGCCCGACTCAGCTCCGGGCCGCCGCGAGGGTGCCCTGTGCCCGGTCGACGAGGGCCTGGAGGCGGGCGTGGTGGGCGCCGCGCCAGTAGACGCGGTCGCACTCCGTGCAGCGGGCGAACACGTCGTAGGTGCGGCGGGTGCCGTGGTGCAGCCGTTCGACGACGGTGTCCTTCCCGGCGTCGGTGAGCGGGCCGTTGCAGGCGGTGCAGCGGGTCCAGGGCGCGGACTCGGGCACGAACCGGCCGAGGACATCGGTGAGTTGGTCGTCGGGCCGGTCGCTGTAGACATAGGCACCGGCCCACAGTTCGCGGCGGTGGAGCAGACCGCGGTCCCGGGTGAGCAGGACCCGCCGCTCCGCCGCCGACCGCGCCGCGAGCGCCGCGTCGCCCGGGTCCTCGGCGGTGTACGCGGCGTCGACGCCCAGCAGCCGCAACCGGCGGGCCAGGGTGCCGAGATGGACGTCGAGCAGGAAGCGCAGCGGGGCTCCGGGGACGGTCTGCGGGCGTGCGACGGCGTGCACCGTGACGCTCTCCCCCGCGCGCGGCACATGCGCCGGGGTGACCGGGACGCCGTCCACCCGCAGCACCCCCACCTCGGTGAGCGGCACCCCGAGCGATTCGACGACATGGCCGAGCGAGGCGGCGCCGTCGGTGACCACGCGGGTCCGGTCGCCGGAGCGTCCCGCCGGGAGGAAGAGGTGGAGCGCGGGCGCGAAGCTGAAGGAGATCTCGGGTCCGTTCACCCCTCCAGCATGGCACCGGCCCCACCGTCCGGGCCAGGGAGTTTCCGCTGGTGGGGGCGGGTGAAGTCCGCCGTGGGGCGCCGGGCCGCACCACGGACGGGCGTCGGGCCCCGGGCCGGGCCGCGCCGGCGGCCCGCCCCGTGACGGCCCGCCTCAGAGCGCATCGGCGAGTTCGCCGAGCCGGTCGGCCAGGCAGGGATCGGGGTGCGGTACGCGGCCGAACTCGTCGTCCTCGTCGACGGTGAGCAGCCGCACCACGGCGCGCAGGGCGGCGCGGGGCTGCCGGGCGTCGGGGGGTGGTGCGGTGCGGGAGCGGCCGAGCACGGTCGCGCCACCGGCGAGGGCGGCCGCCTGGTCCGCCCAGTGTGCGGCGTCGCGGAGTTCGCCGCGGGTGAGGTGGAGCAGGTGCAGGCAGTGCGCGGCCGCGGCGTTGCCCGCCCCGGCGGCGAACTGCCACCAGAACTGGGCGCCTTCGGGGCACCCGGCGAGATGGAGGAGGCAGCCGAAGTGCAGGGCGCCATCGGGGTCGATGCGGCGGCTGTTGGCGAGCTTGGCGAGGAGGTCGGCGGCGTCGCTGCGGTGCAGCGCCTGCGCGCACAGGGCGCGCAGGTCGGCCCCGGCCCGGCCGTGGGCGGTGCGCATCACCGGCGCCGGGAGACGGCGGCCGGGGGCGGGGCGCGGAGCGGCGGCGTCCCGGCGCACCGCGTCGGCGGCGGCGAGGTCGTACGCCATGTGCCGCTTGGAGGCGGCGAGGTCGAAGTCGGCGAAGACGTCGGGGATCGCGGCGTCGTCGAGGACTTCGTGGATGCTGCGCGAGGACCGCACGGTCACTCCTCTTCCTTCTCGTCGCCGGTGGCCGCGGTCAGCGGCAACCCCAGCATTCTGGCGATACGGCGCCGGGCGAGGCACCGGTGGGAACGGACGGTGTCGCGGGTGACGCCCATGATGTGGGCGACCCGGTCCGAGGGGTAGCCGAGGACGTAGAGCAGCACGATCACGTCGTACTGCCGCTCGGGGAGGGAGGCGATGGCCGTGTAGAGGCCGAGGGAGGTCTCCATCACCTCGAACTGGCAGCGGACCGATTCGAGGGCGGCGCACGCGGTGCGCTGGAAGGCCGCGGTCTCCACCATCCGCGACGGCGCCGCGGTGAACCGCAGATGGGTGTCGACGCGGACCTTGAGCAGCGCCCAGGCGTACGCCTCGGGGCTCTCCTCCTGGACGACATGCGCCCAGTTGAGGGCGAGGTGGGAGAAGCAGGCACGGACGACGACCTGCGCCGCGTCCTTGTCGCCGAGCATCGTGCAGGCGTAGTTGAGATACGCCTTGACGTACAGGTCGTGGAAGGCTTCGAGGGCCGTCGGCAGGGTGTACTGCACCGGCGGTAGGTCGGCGTTCACGCGGAGACCTCCTCGTCCTGGGCGGCCGGTACGTGGTCCGTGCGCCACGGAGGGGCGGGCGGACGGTCCTCGACCAGTGCCGCCGCACCCACGCGGACACCCGCACGCAGCAGACGCCGCGTCATGTGCCGCATGTCCGGGGCGAAGACACGCACCGCGGTGAGCAGTACCAGCGGGGCGAGCGCATCGTTGAGAGTCACGTCGGTGTCCTCCTTCCGGCTCGGCGCCCGCCGCGACGTTGCGGCGGGCGCCGGAGGATTCGCTGTCCTCCTCCGCAGGATTTCGGAAATGGGTGGGCAAACGTGCAACGCGGTCCGAAAGAGAAATACGGAAAGCGATCATCCAGTGACACGGAGAGGTTCCCGCCCCCGCCCGGAGTCCGCTTCCGGACCGCTGCCGGAAGGACGGCCGCCGCCCCGCCGACCTGGGACGGTCACGCAACCACCGCTGCACATACGGAACATGACGGAGAGTCAGGCACATGCCACAGGCACCTCCTGCACCGGCCTCCATGTGAGGCAGATCACTGATCGTTGCCGCATGATTCCGGCATGCGCCGGAACCGGGGCCGCTCAGGACGCGGCCGGTTCCCCGGCGAGGCGGCGGTAGTGGACGCGTTGCGTCTCGCCGCCGTAGCCGCAGCTGTCGGGATCCAGTTCGTGGAGCGCGACGCCGCGGCGGGCCAACGGGCCGAGGACGTCCGCCAGCAGCGCGCCCGCCGCGACGACGAACGCCGCCCGCTCCTCCGCGGTGTTCGTACCCCGCGTCAGGTTGCCCTCGACGTACGCGTCGCGCCCGTCGGCCAGCGGAGCACCGGCCACGTGGTAGCGGGCGGGCGGGACGAGGTCGAGGTGGACGAGGGTGCGCGCGGCGTCCTTGCGCAGGACGGACACGGCGAGGGCGGTCAGCCCCTCGGCCAGGGCGCGTTGCGCACCGGCGGGCAGCGCGGGGTCGGTGACGGTGACACGGAAGTACGGCATGACTCCCCCCCGGAGCGAAGGTGAACGGAGCGGGGCGCCGGGAATCGGCCCCCGGCCGCGGGCACGCCCAGCCTCACCGGCCCGGCATCATGACGCCAACGCATCCCCGTCATCGCTCCATGAGGCCGCCGCATGTCCCTGAACCTTCCCCAGCTCAGAGCCTTCGTCGCGGTCGTGGACGCGGGCGGGTTCGGCGCCGCCGCGGACGAGTTGGGCATCAGCCAGTCCGCGGTCTCGCACGCGGTCGCCTCCCTGGAGCGGGCGTTGGGCGGTCCGCTGCTCGTACGGGCCGTCCCGGCGCGGCCCACCGTGCTCGGGCGGCGGGCGCTGCCGCACGCCCGCGCCGCGCTGGCGGCGGTCGGCTCCCTGGAGCGGATCACCGACGACGAGGCACTGCACGGCACGGTCCGGCTGGCGGCCACCCCCACGGTCCGCCGGGGGCTCCTCCCGGATCTGCTGCGGCACTGGCGGGCGGAGCTGCCCGGCGTCACGGTGCGGGTCTTCGAGGGGACAGCGGGGAGCTGGCCGACTGGCTGGCGCACGGGACGGCGGACGCCGCCGTCCTCGTCGACCCGCCGTCCGGACCGGGCATCCTCCTCACCACGGACGGCTACCGCGCCCTGCTCCCCCGCGACCACCCGCTGGCGGACGAGCCCCGCGTCGCCCTCGCGGACCTCGCCGACGACGCGTTCCTGGTCTCGCCGAACGGCTGCGAGGAGCGGGTTCGGGACCTCCACGACCCGGTCGGCGCCCGGTTCGCCCCCGCGCGGCGGGTACGCGACCTCGCCACGCCGATCGGCATGGTGCAGGCGGGGCTCGGCGTGACCGTGCTGTCGGAGGCGGCCCGGCCGCTGATCGGGCCGGACCTCGTCCTGCTCCCGCTGGACCCGCCCGCCGCGCGCCGCCTCGTGCTGAGCGGTCCCGGGTCGGGCCCCTGGCACCCGGCGCTGCGTCCGCTGGCGACGGCTGCCGCGGCCCATCCGGCCGGGCCGGCGACGGCCGAGGACGCGCGCCCCGGGCGGGCCACGGCCGGGTGAGGCGGGCGGTCAGCGGCCCCGCTTCCGCCTGCGGGGTGCCGTCGCGCCCGGCAGCCAGCGGTGTGCGGCCTCGCCCGGGGCCAGGCGGTCCACCACCTCGGCCAGCTCCCGGCAGGCGTCCTCGATCTTCTCGCGGATGGCGTTCTGCTCGGCGACGAGCGCGGCGAGCAGCAGCGCGGTGAGCGCCGCCGCGCCGTTCAGGGCCTGGAGGTTGACCATCACCAGCAGGAAGCTGTGCCCGGCGAACGGGCCCACCCGGTCGTTGGCCGCCGCGATGGCCAGGACGGAGATGATCAACGCGACGGGCGCGGCCCCGGCCAGCTGGAACCGTACCGCCGCCCACACGATCAGCGGGAAGACCAGGAACAGCAGCGACAGCGGGCTGCGGGTGCACAGCAGCGCGACGCCGACGGCGGCGATCAGCAGCGCCGCCGCCTCCACGCCGCGCGCCGGGCGGACCGCGCGCGGCAAACGGGCATGCCACGCCACCAGCAGCAGCGGCGTGACGATCAGTACGCCCATCGCGTCGCCCGCCCACCAGGCGGCCCACGCGGGCCAGAACTGCGCGGCCGGGAGATGGCCGATCAGCACCTGGTTCCCGGCGCCGAACGTCGCGCTGATCAGCATCCCGGCCAGCGCGCCGAGCACCACCAGCGCCACCCCGTCCCGCAGCCGGTCGAGTTCGGTACGGAACCCGGCCCGGCGCAGCAGCAGCGCCGCGCAGACCGGGGCGAGGGTGTTGCCCGCCAGATTGCCGAGGATCCCGGCGTCCACCGGGCCGATGCCCGCGATGACGAAGAACGTGCCGAGCAGGATGCCCGGCCACGTACGCAGCCCGAAGACGAGCAGACAGCTCAGCGCGATACCGGTGGGCGGCCACATCGGCGTGACCACCGTCCCGGCGATCACCACCTGCTCCAGCAGGCCGATCCGGGCGCCCGCGAAGTAGGCGACGGCCAGGGCGAGGATCTTCAGGATGTCGGCAGCGAGAGGGGGCACTTTCCCGGTGCGCATCCCCCCAGCATCGGGCAACGGCCCCGGGCCCGCGCGGCCACCGCCACGGACGGCGGCACCCCGTTCACCCGTTGTCGCGGTCCGCCCGGTCGTAGCAGAGGACGACGACCGCGGCGTCGTCGGTGTGTCCGGTGAACTCCGCGACGTCCATCACCGCCGCGGCGACATCGGCCGGATCGCCGGTCGGGGCGCGATCACGCAGCCGCTTGGCCGCCTCCGCGAGGCCCGCCTCGATCGGGAACGACGGGCCCTCCACCACACCGTCGGTCAGCAGCGCGAACGCGCCGCGCGAGGCGAGTCGCCAGTAGGTGACCGGGTACGTCTCGCCGGGCAGCACGCCCAGCGGCGCGCCGCCGGTCTCCTCGGCGATGCCGCTCCGGCCGTCGTCGGTGGCCCACACGCCCGGTGGGTGACCGGCGCGGGCGGCGGCCACCTCCCAGGTCACCGGGTCGAAGGTGAGGAAGGTGCAGGTGGCGAAGAGCGGGCTGTCCACGGAGAGCAGCAGCTCGTTGGCGCGGGCGAGGACCACGCCCGGGTCGGCGCCGCCGCTCGCCACGGCACGCAGCCCGATACGGATCTGCCCCATGAACGCGGCGGCCTCGACGTCGTGCCCCTGGACGTCGCCGATGCAGAACGCCAGCCGGCCGCCGGGCAGCGGGAAGCCGTCGTACCAGTCGCCGCCGATGTCCAGGCCGTTGCGCGCGGGGGCGTACGCGGCGGCGGCCCGCACGCCGGGGACGCCGGGCAGGGCGGCCGGGAGCATCTCCCGCTGGAGCGCCTCGGCCAGTTCGACCCGGGCGCGCTGGAGTTCGGCCCCGGCCCGGGCCTGGGCGGTGAGCCGCCCGAGCGTCGACAGCAGATCGTCGGCGCTCAACTCCCGCGCGGGACGCCGCCGGAACATGGACGCCTCCGTGGTGCGGGTCGTGGTCCGCCGCGGGAGGCGCGCGCGGCGTGTCGTGGCCGCCTCCTGATGCCGCCGCCGACCGGACGGGCCGACGCGGAAGCTTCCGTCAGGATAGGCCGCTACGGGCGGTTTCGCCTGGTGGGCGGGGCGGGGCATGGGCCTTACGG
>NZ_VKJP01000196.1 GCF_007280575.1 Streptomyces benahoarensis | reverse complement strand
CCACCGTCCACCACCCCACCTACATCGGCCACCGCCCGCCCACCTACGCGGCCGAGCCCGTGGCCTTGCCCGTTGCGGATCCGGCGGCGCTCGGGGAGGTGGTGCCGGACACCGTGCTGGACGGGGCGCAGTACGGCTCGCTCACGCTTCGTGCCGTGTCGCAGCGTGGGGACTCGGCGCGTTACCGAGGTGCGCCGCGCCGCGATGCCCTGCTGCTGGCGCGGTTCGGTACCGGTGCGCACTCCTTGATCCTGGCGGCTGTCGCGTCCGGGCCCGCCGTCGGGGACCCGCGCGCGGCGCACGACGCCTGTGCCTGGATCGGCGGGGCCGTGGCCCGCAGTTGCACCCGACTGGCGGAGGACCTGCGAACGGACCACCGCAGCGCCCTGCGATCGGGGCTCCAGCGGCTCGCCGACCGCGGCTACGGCAAGCTGCGGGCCCGCACCGCGGGGCCCGGCGGTGTACCGGAGTCCCCGGCCGCCGTGCGCTGTCTGCTGCTGCCCGCCGATCCGGCGTGCCGGACGCGGGTCTTCTTCGGCGTCGGCGAGGGCGGATTCCTGCGGCTGCGTGACGGTGTGTGGGAGGACCTCGAACCGTCCGCGCCTGGTCAGGAGGAGTTCGCGCCCCACGACGGACCGTCCGCGTCCGGCCACCGGCCCTCCGCGGGCGTCCCGGCCCCGCCGGGCTCCGCCCCCGGCCCGGAATCGTCCGGCCCGCGCCGTGCGCCCGGCCCCGCGCCGTTCCTCTTCACGACCGTCACCGGGCGGCGCGGTGACGCCCTGCTGCTGTGCAGCGCCGGGCTCGCCGAACCGCTCGCCGACGAACCGGCCCTCGCCGCCCACCTCGCCACCGATTTCTCCGGCCCCCAGCCGCCCGGCCTGACCTCCTTCCTCGCCTCCGCGCAGGTCCGCGTCAAGGGCCACGCCCGCGACCGCACGGCCGTCGGGGTATGGGACACGTAGCGCACCGCACGGGCACGGAGGGCCCGTACGACACGTAGACAGGTACGGGCGCGGCGGCCCCACCCGGCCGTACGCCCCGCGCCGCGACGGCCCCGGCCGGGCGCGACACGGACCGTCCGACCGGGTGGCACCGGAGGCGCCGCCCGCCGCCTCATGGGTTCATGGGAGGGAGATACGGCCCACCGACGGCGGAGAAGGAGCGAGCGCGACATGGCGAAGCAGACCGTGGCCGAGCAATTCGTGGACATCCTGGTGCGTGCCGGGGTGCAACGGCTGTACGGCGTCGTCGGCGACAGCCTCAACCCCGTCGTCGACGCGATCCGCCGCTCGCGGGCCATCGACTGGATCCAGGTGCGGCACGAGGAGACCGCCGCGTTCGCCGCGGGTGCCGAGGCGCAGGTCACCGGCAAGCTCACCGCCTGCGCCGGGTCCTGCGGGCCCGGCAACCTCCACCTCATCAACGGGCTCTTCGACGCCCACCGCTCGATGGCCCCGGTCCTCGCGCTCGCCTCGCACATCCCCTCCAGCGAGATCGGCACCGGCTACTTCCAGGAGACCCACCCCGACCGGCTGTTCGCCGAATGCAGCCACTACAGCGAGATGATCTCCAATCGGCAGCAGATGCCGCGGGTCCTGCAGACCGCCATCCAGCACGCCGTCGGCCGCAGTGGCGTCTCCGTCGTCTCGCTGCCCGGCGACATCGCATCCGAGGCGGCGCCCGACCGCGCCATCGAACACGCCCTGGTCACCGCGCGGCCGTCGGTCCGTCCCGGCGACGCCGAGATCGACCGGCTCGCCGAACTCGTCGACGCGGCGGGAAAGATCACGCTGTTCTGCGGCAGCGGCACCGCGGGCGCCCACGCCGAGGTGATGGAGTTCGCCGAACGCGTCAAGGCGCCCGTCGGCCACGCCCTGCGCGGCAAGGAGTGGATCCAGTACGACAACCCGTACGACGTCGGCATGAGCGGACTGCTCGGCTACGGCGCCGCGTACGAGGCGACCCACGAGTGCGATCTGCTGATCCTGCTCGGCACCGACTTCCCGTACAACGCGTTCCTCCCCGACGACGTGAAGATCGTCCAGGTCGACGTCCGGCCCGAACACCTCGGCCGTCGCTCGCAGCTCGCCCTCGGTGTCTGGGGCGACGTCCGCGAGACGCTGCGCTGTCTGACGCCCAAGGTGCAGATCAAATCGCAGCGCGCCTTCCTCGACCGGATGCTCAAGAAGCACGCCGACGCGCTGGAGGGCGTGGTCAGCGCCTACACCCGCAAGGTCGAGAAGCACATCCCGATCCACCCGGAGTACGTCGCCTCCGTCCTCGACGACGAGGCCGACGACGACGCGGTGTTCACCGTCGACACCGGCATGTGCAACGTGTGGGCCGCCCGCTATCTGACGCCCAACGGCCGCCGCCGGGTGATCGGTTCGTTCACCCACGGCTCCATGGCGAACGCGCTGCCGCAGGCGATCGGTGCGCAGTTCATCGACCCCGGGCGGCAGGTCGTGTCGATGTCCGGCGACGGCGGCTTCACGATGCTGATGGGCGACTTCCTCACGCTCGTCCAGTACGGCCTGCCGGTCAAGGTGGTGCTGTTCAACAACTCCTCGCTCGGCATGGTCGAGCTGGAGATGCTGGTCGCGGGCCTGCCGTCGTACGGCACCACCAACCAAAACCCGGACTTCGCCGCCGTCGCCCGCGCGGCGGGCGCGCACGGGATCCGGGTGGAGAAGCCCAAGCAGCTGCGGGGCGCGCTGCGCGAGGCGTTCGCGCACCAGGGGCCCGCGCTGGTCGACGTCGTCACCGACCCCAACGCGCTGTCCATCCCGCCGAAGGTCAGCGCCGAGATGGTGTCCGGCTTCGCGCTGTCCGCCGGGAAGATCGTGCTGGACGGCGGCGTCGGACGGATGCTTCAGATGGCGCGGTCCAACCTGCGCAACATTCCCCGTATGTGACGCTCTGTCATGCAAGAGATGAACGTCGAATGCCCGGATCGCGGTGTTCCGTGTGCGGCCCGGCGCCCGGTGGGGTGGACCTGTGAAAGTCGAAGCATGTCGCCTTTCCCCGTGGGCATGCATCTCCGTGAGGCTGTTCGAGAGAGCCGGTGGGACATCTGGGGGGCGGGGGAGAGGATGCGTCAGCCTGTGCGGCGCGAGGACGGCGAGCGGCACGGTGCGGCGGCCGAGGGGGGCCGGGGCACCACGGTGGTCGCCCGCGCACCAGGAGCGCTGGAACGAAGAATCCGCCCCGCCGATCTGGGGGCGGTCGCGGAAGTACGGCGCGCGTTACGGGAGTTGCTGCGACGCTGGGACGGTCCGGCGCCCGCCGGGCTCTGTGACACGGCGGCGCTGTTGGTCAGCGAGCTGGTGACCAACGCCCTGGTGCACACCACCGGCGGCGCGCTGCTCACCGCGACGGTCACCGACCGGCTACGGGTCGAAGTGCGGGACTGCGCGTCCGCCCGCCCCGAGCCGCGCCCGCCGACGGGCGACGGCACCTCGGGCCGGGGTCTGATACTCGTCCGCTCCCTGGCGGACGCCTGGGGAGTGCGACCGCATGCGCTCGGCAAGAGCGTCTGGTTCGAGCTGGGCGGCGGACCGGCCTAAGGGTGTCCGCTGGGCGCGTCTCCCGGTCTTCGTGGGCCTGTGGCCCGACGCGGTCCGCCGCACCCCTCAGCCGAACTGCCGCTCGATCTCGGCGAGTTTCTCCTCCAGGGAGTCCAGCCGCGGCAGCGTCTGGGTGTCGTCCTCCGCCGTCAGGTCGACGGTCCGCGGACGGGCGGTGGCGGACTGCCGGGCGGCGTCGGCCTCGGCGCCGTTGACGGCCTTCAGCGCCGGGCGGGCGTGCGACGGCAGTTCACCGGCGGGCGCCTGCCGGCCCTCACCGGCGGGCAGCGGCTGCGGCTCACCGCTCGCGGCGCCGGGTTCGGGCAGCGTCTCGGCCGGGGTCCCGGACGGCTCCACCGGCAGCTGCCGCGCCGCCCGGCGCAGGCCCCAGGACCGGTGCTGCCGGTTGAGCGCCCTGATCCGGGCGCGGTCGAGGCGACCCTGATCGCGGCGGCGCATCCGGCGCTGCGCCTTCTCCCGGCGGTCCTCCCGGACCTCGTCCACCGCCTCGTCCAGCGACCGCACCCCCTCCAGCAGCATCAGCGACCAGGCGGCGAACGTCTCCCGGGGCGCCCGCAGCCACCGCACCACGCGGATCTGCGGCAGCGGCCGGGGCACCAGGCCCTGCTCCCGCAGCGCCGCGCGCCGGGTCTGCTTCAGTGCCCGGTCGAAGAGCACGGCCGCCGACAGCGACATCCCGGCGAAGAACTGCGGTGCGCCCGCGTGATCCAGGCCCCGCGGCGCGTGCACCCAGTTGAACCACGCGGCCGCCCCGGCGAACGTCCACACCAGCAGCCGCGAGCCGAGCGCCGCGTCACCGTGGCTGGCCTCGCGCACGGCGAGCACGGAGCAGAACATCGCCGCGCCGTCGAGGCCGAACGGTACGAGGTATTCCCAGCCGCCGGAGAGGTTGAGGTTCTGCTTGCCGAAGCCGACCAGACCGTGGAAGGACAGCGCCGCGGCCACCGCCGCGCAGCAGAACAGCAGCAGATACGAGGCCATGGCGTACACGGTCTCCTTGCGGCGGCGGCGCTCCTCGCTGCGCTCCCAGGAGCCCTCGCCGGACGACGAACGGTTCGCCGCCCGCCTGCTGAACAGCAGGACACCCCCGGCGGTCAGCACCCCGGCGAGCAGCAGCGCCCCCGGAACCAGCCAGTCCAGCGCCGTGTCGGTCATTCTCATTCGGGGATCCTTCGGGTAGTGGTACGCGTTTTCGCGCGCCACCTTGACGGAAGTCGCCGCCCGCGCCCCGGGATTCGGGACAAGTGAATGCCAAGGGGTGCAAGGAGTCCCGCCCTCGTCGGCGTGTCCGTCGAACGTACGTAGCTGTGCGCCGAGTGGTGTTCGATGTGCGGGAGGCGGCGGTTCAGTGGCGCCAGAGGAGCTCCGGGCGGTACGGCGTGCAGGGGGCCAGGCGGAGGCGGGGCGCGGGCAGGGCCATGTCGTCCTGGTACAGGCAGCGGTCGCCGGAGCCGATCCGGCCCTGACCGTCGGTCCACCACGTCCGGCCCGGCGGCCCGTCGCACGGTGCGAGGCCCGGCGCGGCGGCGGCGATCAGGCAGAGGTGCCCGGCCGCCGGACGCAGCCGCCCGCCGGGCCCGAACGTCCACGACTGGCCCGGGGAGCCGTCGCACGGCCGGGTCCGGGCGGCCGGGGCGCCGCCCGCGTCCAGGCAGCGTTCCACCGCGCCGGGCCCGTCCGCGCCGCCGATGCCCGACATGATCTCGCCGCCCCGCGGCTCCCGGTGCGTCCGCGGGTACTCCCGGCGCAGCCACCCCCGGTACAGGCCCGTCGGGCGCGGGGCGGGGCAGCGGAGCGGGACGCAGGTGACGCCGCGCAGATACGCGTCGAACGCCGCCGTCTTCCGCGCCTCCTGCTCCGGCGTCAGGTTGGCGGGCAGGGTGGTCAGCGGGTAGCCGAGGTACGCGCGGACGTCGGGGTGGCCCTGGACGGCGAAGGCGGCTCGCCGGAAGTAGCGGGCCGCGATGGCGTGGTCGCTGTGGTCGGCGAGCCGGTCGGCGGGGGCGCCGAAGCGCGTGCCGTCGAAGTCCAGCGTCCGGAAACTGTCGGCGTCCCCCTTCCCGGCCAGCGCGGCCAGCGCGTCGACGAGGGAGCTGTCGGTGTACGCGCGGGTGCCGTCGGTGGAGTGCAGGACGCGGTGTTCGCCGCGGAAGAGCCTCAGCAGGCTCTGCCGGTGGTGGGCGGCGCTGCCCTCGCCGTACGGGAAGCCGTCCGGCAGGCCGAAGAACGTCAGGCGGACCTCGGGCCGTCCGGCGAGCGTGAACGACGGGATCCGCGTCGCCCGCACCGTGAGGTCGTCGCGCCGCCAGACGTTCCGGGCACCGGCCAGCTTGGCGTAGGCGGCGCGGACGCCGTGCTCGCGGTCGAGGACGTAGCCGCCCCGGGGCGCCGCGTGGCCCGCGTCTCCGGTGGTCAGATAGACCGTGTGGACCGGACACCGCGCGGTGAGTAACTGCTGGATCTGCGGGGTGACGAAGAGCAGATCGTCGTCCTCGTGTGCGACGCCCACCAGCGTCCGGTGGCAGGGCGCGGCCCGGTCGCCGCCACGGGACTGCGCCGGATCGCCCGTGGCCGTGGGCCCCGTGGGCGTCAGCAGGGCGGTCAGCGTCAGGGCGAGGAGCAGCAGGATCGCCGTCACCCCGAGGGGGCGGGGACGCGGGCGCCGTCCGGCCGTGCGGGATCCGTCAGCCATGCGCCCTCCCGGTGTGCCTGGACGGCCGTCGCGCAGGGGCGGGCCGCCGGAGGGAGCGTCCCGCCACGGCCGGAAGCGAAAACCGGCGCGCCGCGGCGTTCACCCGGGCGGCCGCGGCGCCGCCGCACCGGCCGTCAGGGCCGCCGGGTCCCGAGGGTGACATGGTCGACGCGGTAGTAGTCCGCGACGCACGCCGCCGACCAGCGCGGGGTGCCCCGCTTGTCGAACGGCTCCGTCATCTCGGCGATGACCAGCGGGGTGTACGGCACCGTCCGCGCACCGGCGGCCGCCTCGGCGCGCAGCGACCGGTCCTGACGCTCCCACGCCTGCGCCCGCGCCCGCATCGCGGTGTCGAGATGCGCCACGGAGACCAGCAGCGCGGCGCAGACCACGCCGCACAGCGCCGCGGCGACCGCCAGTGGCGGGCCGGTCCGTGCCGCGCGCCGCCGTACGGCGCGGCCCAGGAGCGTGCCCGCGCCGACGAGCAGCACCAGGTAGAGGAGGACGAAGTCGTTCCAGATGCGGGTCGAGGACGTCACATGGCCGCCGAAGACGGGATACGCCAGCAGCGTGCACAGATAGCCGGAGAGCAGGAAGACCACGCCACCGGCGGCGGCCAGTGGCGCGGCGCCGCGCGGCGGGCGGGGCGGGCCGTCACCGGTGGGCCGGGTGAGCAGGGCGAGCAGCGTGCCGACGGCGACGGCGGCGAGGTACGGCCAGTTCGTCAGCAGCATGCCGAGGATGCGGGCGAAGCCCTCCAGGGCGCCGAGCAGCGAATCGGGGGCGACCATCTCCGCGGTGCCCGCATCGTGCCGCTCGCGGCGGATCCGCAGACCCGGGGAGGTGTACAGCAGGACCCCGCCGATCAGACAGCCGGCGAGGCCCGCCACGCACCAGCGCCGCAGAAAGGGCCGCATCCGCTCCCCGGCGATCCGTTCGGCCAGCAGCCAGGCCGCGGCCAGCACCAGCACGGCGACGACGGTGGTCTCCTCCGAGAGCATCGCCATGACGACGCCCGCGACGAGGACGGTGCCCAGCGCCAGCCGCCGCCCGGTGCGGGTCCTGGCGCGCAGCAGCGGCAGCGCCGCCGCGCAGGCGAGCACCGGCGGCAGGGTGTGCGACACCGACGCGGCGGGCCAGAAGAACGTCTTGTACGTGTTCCGGGAGGCGAAGAGGAAGAGCGCGGTGACGACGGCGGCGACGAGCGGCGCGGTCCCGGCGGGCGCCGTCAGGGCGGCCCGGCGCAGCGCCGCCGCCGTCACCGCCCACAGGATCCCCAGCATGAGCACGCCGCTGACCAGCGGAAACCACTGGTGGCCCGGTACGTCGAACGTGGCGTACGCCCCGACCAGCAGGGCGTTGACGATGCGCCCGTTGTCCTTGGCGTAGAAGGTGTCGACCAGCGCGGAGATCCCGCCGTCGCGCACCACGGGCAGGAAGCACCACTCGTCGCCGCTCGGCCGCACCCAGCGGCCCGACCACGAGGCGGCGGTGAGGAGCGTCAGCGGTGCGAGGGCGAGGAGCGCCACCCAGCGACCGCCGGGCCGTGCGGCGGGCTCCGGCGTGGCGGCCCCCCGTACCGGCTGCGGCGCCGGGCCCGGTTCGTGGGGGACGGTGGTGCCGGTGGCGCGGTCGGCCATGGCGGTACTGCCTTTCGACGTCGCCGCCCGCGCGGGCGGCCGGTCCGTGAGGTGGTCAGCCCGCTTCGGGCCGGTCGGCCGGACGCCCGAGCGGCGCGGCCGTCCGGCGCGGGGGAGCGGACGCCGCGCCGCCCGAGGTGATGGCCCACCGGGCGAGCAGGAAGGTGACGGGGGTGACGAGCACACCGGCGGCGAGCGCGGCGAGGTTCCGGTCCATGCCGAACCGACTGACCGCGACGTAGAGCAGGGCGCCGGAGGCCACCAGATTGAAGAGGCTCGACAGCGGATAGCGCGCGAGGCCACGCCAGGTGGGCCGGGTCCGGCAGGTGAAACGCGAGTTGAGCAGGAACGACCCGACGGTGCTGACCGCGTAGCCCAGGATGTGCGCGGCGAGATAGGGGATGACGCGGTTGAGCGCGGCGTAGAGGGCGAGGTACACGGCGGTGTTGGCGCAGCCGATCAGCACGAACGCCGCGAACTGCCGGGGGGCCGTGCGCTGCGCGGGCTCCGGCACGGCCGCCGCCGAATTCGCCGTCGTCGGTACGGTCACGGGTACCGGATCGGCCGCCGGAAGGGCGTCGGTCTCGCGTACGACATAGGGCGGCCGGCGTTTCGCCTCGTGGTAAATGCGGCCCACGTATTCGCCGATGACCCCGAGGGTGACGAGCTGAATTCCGCTCAGTGCCACGATGGCGGTCAGCAGCGTCGCATAGCCGGGCACGTTCGCGCCGTTCAGCGCGACATTCGCGACGACCCACAGGGCGTAGGCGAGTGCCGAGAGGAAGACCCAGAGTCCGGCGTAGATGGCGACGCGGAGCGGGCGGTTGTTGAACGAGAGCAGGCCGTCGATACCGTAATTCAGCAGTCTTCTGCTGCCCCATTTCGAACATCCGGCGGCGCGTTCGGCATTGCGGTAACGGAAGGTGACCGTATCGAATCCGATCCAGGAGAAGATGCCTTTCGAGAAGCGGTTGTTCTCCGGGAGCGTCAGGACGCTGTCCACCGCGCGCCGCGACAGCAGCCGGAAGTCCCCGGCGCCGTCGACCAGTTCCACGTCCATGAAGCGGCGCACCAGGGCGTAGTAGGTGCGGCTGAGCGCGGTGCGCACCAGTCCGTCACCGGCGCGGTCCCGCCGCGGGACGACCTGGTCGTAGCCGTGCCGTTGGAGGGCGACCATCCGCGGGATCAGCTCCGGCGGGTGCTGGAGGTCGGCGTCCATCAGCACCACCGCCCGGCCGCGCGCCATGCGCAGCCCCGCGAGCATGGCGGCTTCCTTGCCGAAGTTCCGGCTGAAGAAGGTGTAGCGCACGCGGGGGTCGGCCGCGGCGAGGGTGCGCAGCAGCGCTCCGGTGCGGTCGGCGCTCCCGTCGTCCACATAGCAGATCTCGAAGGTTTCCCCGGTGCGGTCGAGGGTGGCGACGACCGCCGCGTGGAACTTCTCGATGACCTCGGCCTCGTTGAAGCACGGCACCACAACCGAAATCTGAAGAGTGGTCACCTTGCTCTCCTCGCATCGGAACGGATGGATTTCCGTACCGGATCGGGCCGTGTGCCGCGGCGGAACGGGTGGGTGCCGGAGCCAGGGAACGCCGTTGCGGAATGCGGGTGATGCCCCCTGCGTTCCGCCGAATGGCGCGGGCGGCCCGGCTCCCCTTCGCACCCCACGGCCGCATCTAATCACTGAACGCGCCCCACGGGTTCGCCACACGCCACCGGGTGCCGGGCTGACCCGATCGGCTCAATCGCCGCCCTTTCCCGGCGAGGACGGGAAAGGGCGCGGCGAATGATGTACGGAGAGGGAAAGCCTTTTCCACCGTGGAGAGTTGGGGAAGCGCCGCAACGTAGTGAGGGGATTTTCCCCGGCGGAGCGGAGCGGCGCGGCGGGGACGTCAACCAGGACAGGATCAGGCGGAGTTCGGCGGCGGTGGTGCCGCTTCCGTACGGGCGGCTGACCCGGGCTCAGGCGGTGGCGGTCAGCCGGGCGACGCGGTCGGTGTCGCAGGTGCGGGGGCAGGTGACGCAGGTGTCCTCGGGCCGCAGCGTGTAGAACATGCAGCAGCTCGCGCGGTCCCGGGTCGGCAGCGCCTCGCCGCCCGGCCCGGTCAGCTCGCGGAACGCGGCGGAGCCGACGTACGGGGCGGTGGCGCCGGGCAGCAGCCGCTCCAGCTCGGCGACGGCGCGCCGCTCCTCGCCCAGCAGATGCCCGAGGTACCACAGGCCCTCGACGATCTCGTCGGACGCCATGCCCCACAGGGCGCGCGGGCCGCGCCGCATCCGGCCGCGGAAGCCGTTCAGCACCGGCCCCAGATGCCCGGCCACCGCCTCCCGCACCGCCCCGCGCAGCGCCTCCTCGTCGGGCACCACCCGCGCCCCGGGCAGCTCCGCCGCCGGGTCCCCGGGAAGGCACGCGAACGAGCGCACGCGTACCGCCATCCGGCCCTGCTCGCGGTGGAAGGCGACATCGGCGACGGGCAGCGACGGCACCCGGCGGTGCAGGAACCAGGGCAGGGTGATCAGCAGGCAGGCGGGCCAGGCGTAACGGTGCAGCGCGAAGGAGGCCACGACGTCGGGCCGGGCGCGGGTGCCGTAGTCCCGCTGGACCTGCGCGTCGTCCCAGGCCAGGAAGGTGTCCAGGCCCTCGCCGCCGGTCGCCAGGGCCGCGGCGCCCACCCAGCCGTCGCCGTCCGGCAGGGCGGCGTCCGCCTCGGTGACCCGCAGCGAGGGGAAGACCTCGGTCAGCTGGGCGTAGGCGCCGGAGAGCGGGGAGGCGGGGGCGGACGTGGCGAGGGCAGAGGGCATGCGAAGACCACCGAATCGCGATCGTTAGCAGGTAAGGCTTACCTTAGCGGAAGCCTACCCGTGGGGTGCGAGCTGGGAACCTTCGCCGTCGCCGCCTAAAGTTCTGGGGATGTCAGGAGGTACCCCCATGGAAGGCACCCCCATGGAACAGGCCGGCGCGGACCACGGACCGGCGGCCCGCCCCCGGGTGCCCGCCCAAGCCGGTCCCGTCGCGGTTCAGACCGTCCCCGCCACGGACCGGGCGGCGCCCGCCACGCACCGGGAAGAGCAGGCC
>NZ_VKJP01000195.1 GCF_007280575.1 Streptomyces benahoarensis | reverse complement strand
TAGGAGACGGGTACCGGGTCGGTCCCGCCCCGGGACCGACCCGGTACTGTCGGCGGGAGGCGAGGCCACCGGGTCGCGTCCGCCGAGCCGAGCCGACGCCGAGAGAGCAGCGTGCACAAGACCCTCATCGTCACCAACGACTTCCCGCCGCGCCCCGGTGGCATCCAGGCGTTCCTGCACAACATGGCGCAGCGCCTGGACCCCACCCAGGTCGTCGTGTACGCCTCCACCTGGAAGCGCGGCGCCGAGGGCCGCGAGGCCACCGCCGCCTTCGACGCCGAGCAGGAGTTCCCGGTCGTCCGCGACCGTACGACGATGATGCTGCCCACCCCGGCCGTCACCCGCCGCGCCACCGCGCTGCTGCGCGAGCACGGCTGTACGTCGGTGTGGTTCGGGGCCGCGGCGCCGCTCGGGCTGATGGCGCCCGCGCTGCGCGCCGCCGGGGCGCGCCGGATCGTCGCCACCACCCACGGCCACGAGGCCGGCTGGGCGCAGCTGCCCGCCGCCCGGCAGCTGCTGCGCCGTATCGGTGAGGGCACCGACACCCTCACCTACCTCGGCGAGTACACCCGCCGCCGGATCGCCGCGGCGCTCACCCCCGAGGCCGCCGCCCGGATGGTCCCACTCCCGCCCGGCGTCGACGAGAAGACCTTCCACCCCGGCTCCGGCGGCGACGAGATCCGCGCCCGCCTCGGCCTCACCGACCGGCCCGTCGTCGTCTGCGTCTCCCGGTTGGTGCCGCGCAAGGGACAGGACACCCTCATCGAGGCGATGCCCGCGATCACCGCCGCGGTGCCGGACGCCGTCCTGCTGATCGTCGGCGGCGGCCCGTACGAGAAGGAGCTGCGGGCGCTGGCGGAGCGCACCGGCGTGGCGGAGTCGGTGCGGTTCACCGGCGCGGTGCCGTGGGAGGAGCTGCCCGCCCACCACGGCGCGGGCGATGTCTTCGCGATGCCGTGCCGCACCCGCCGCGGCGGCCTCGACGTCGAGGGCCTGGGCATCGTCTACCTGGAGGCGTCCGCCACCGGACTGCCCGTCGTGGCCGGTGACTCCGGCGGCGCGCCGGACGCGGTGCTGGACGGCGAGACCGGCTGGGTGGTGCCCGGCGGCTCCCCGCAGGCCACCGCCGAACGCGTCGTCGCGCTGCTGGACGATCCGGAGCTGCGCCGCCGCATGGGCGAGCGGGGCCGCGCCTGGGTCGAGGAGAAGTGGCGCTGGGACCTGCTCGCCGAACGGCTGAAGGAACTGCTCTGAGCCCGGGGTCGGCCGCATCCCCCGGCGGGACGCGGCTGCCCCCGGACACGCCGACGGGGCGCGCCCGATGGGCCGCGCCCCGTACGTCCTTCGCGCCGACTCCCGCGTCAGCCGCGGTAGAGGGCCTCGATCTCCTCGGCGAAGTCCTTCGCCACCACGTTCCGCTTGAGCTTCAGCGACGGCGTGACATGCCCGGAGTCCTCGGTCAGCTGGGCCGGCAGGATGCGGAACTTCCGGACCGACTCGGCCTTCGAGACCGCGGCGTTGCCGTCGTCGACGGCGCGCTGCACGGCCGCCAGCAGCTCCGGGTCCTCGGCCAGCGACACCGCGGTGGAGTCCGCGGGACGGCCGTGCTCGGCGGCCCAGCGCGGCAGGAACTCCTCGTCGAGGGTGAGCAGCGCGCCGATGAACGGACGGCCGTCGCCGACGACCATGCACTCCGCGATCAGCGCGTGCGCCCGGATCCGGTCCTCGATCACGGCGGGCGCGACGTTCTTGCCGCCCGCCGTCACCAGGATCTCCTTCTTCCGCCCGGTGATGGTGAGGTACCCGTCCTCGTCGAGGGTGCCGAGGTCGCCGGTGTGGAACCAGCCGTCGGAGAGCGCCTCCGCGGTGGCCGTCTCGTTGTTCCAGTACTCCGTGAACAGGTGCTCGCCGTGGAGCAGCACCTCGCCGTCGTCGGCGATCCGCACCACCGAGCCGGGCAGCGGCTGGCCGACGGTGCCGATCTTCTGCCGGTCCCAGGGGTTGAACGCGGTCGCCGCACAGGACTCCGTCAGGCCGTACCCCTCCAGGGCGGTGAAGCCGATGCCGCGGTAGAAGTGGCCCAGCCGCTCGCCGAGCGGGGCGCCGCCGGAGATGGCGTGCGTGGCGCGGCCGCCGAGGACGGCGCGGAGCTTGCCGTAGACCAGCTTGTCGAAGAGCTTGTGGCGCAGCCGAAGGCCGAACTTCGGGCCCGCCGCGGTGTCCAGCGCCTGGCTGTAGGCGATGGCGGTGTCCGCCGCCCGGTCGAAGATCTTGCCCTTGCCGTCGGCCTGCGCGGTGGCGCGCGCCCCGTTGTAGACCTTCTCGAAGACCCGGGGCACGCCCAGGATCAGCGTCGGCCGGAACGAGGCGAGATCGTCGGTGAGGTGCTTGATGTCCGGCGCGTGCCCCAGCTTGATCGGCGCCATCACACAGGCGATCTGCACGAGACGGCCCAGGACGTGCGCGACCGGCAGGAAGAGCAGCACCGACGACTCACCGGTGCGGAAGAGCGGCCGCAGCCGCTCGACGACGTTGCCGACCTCGGCGAAGAAGCTGCGGTGGGTGAGCACACAGCCCTTGGGGCGGCCGGTGGTGCCGGAGGTGTAGACGATCGTGGCGGGCGAGTCGGCGTCCGCGAGGGCGCTGCGCTCGTCCACCTCCTCGTCGGTCAGGGCGGCGCCCGCGGCCGACAGCCGGGCGACGGCGTCCCGTTCGATCTGCCAGATGTGGGCCAGCGCGGGCAGCCGGTCGTGTACGGAGGCGACGGCCGTCTCGTGCGCGGGCGTCTCCACCAGGCAGGCCACCGCGCCGGAGTCGCCGAGGATCCACTGGATCTGCTCGGCGGAGCTGGTCTCGTACACCGGCACGGTGATCGCCCCGGCGCTCCAGATGGCGAAGTCCAGCAGCGTCCACTCGTAGCGGGTGCGCGACATCAGGCCGATGCGGTCGCCGGGCTGGATACCGGAGGCCATCAGGCCCTTGGCGACGGCGCGGACCTCGGCCAGGAACGCGGTGGCCGTGACGTCCTGCCACGCGCCGTCGACCTTCCGTCCCACGACCGCGACATCCGGGTGCTGCGCGGCGTTGCGGCGGATGAGATCCGTCAGATTGCCGTCCGAAGGGACCTCGTACAGAGCCGGAAGGCTGAACTCGCGCAAGACTGCTGCTCCTCATTGGCGCCGGTGCCACGACGCTGTGTGCTGCACCGGTTCGGTCCATGACTGGCAGGGGGACTGGACTGCCCGGACGTTACCCACCGGTATTGCTTTGGGGTAGGGGTCACGGCCAGATGTTCGATGCGTCACATGTCAAGGGGGCGCCGTGGAACTTGCGGCCTCACCTGCGAGGGGCAGGCCGTCAACGCAGAGTAGACCAGCGTTTCGGTGACCGGAAAGTAACCGGAAGGACGGCGCCCTCCCGGTCGGTGGCCCCCCGTCCTAGGCTTCGGGGCATGCGACTGCACGTGGTCAGTGACGTACACGGCAACAGCCGGGACCTCGCCCGCGCCGGGGAGGGCGCCGACGCCCTCGTCTGCCTCGGCGACCTCGTGCTCTTCCTCGACTACGCCGACCACGCGCGCGGCATCTTCCCCGCACTCTTCGGCGCCGACAACGCCCGCCGCCTCATCGAGCTGCGCACCGCCCGCCGCTTCGACGAGGCACGCGCCCTCGGCCGCCGCCTGTGGGGCGAGCTGGACGCCGCCGGGGAGCCGCGCGAATCCGTCATCGAGGCCGCCGTCCGCGGCCAGTACGCCGAACTCTTCGCCGCCCTGCCCACCCCCACCTACGCCACCTTCGGCAACGTCGACATCCCCCGGCTCTGGCCGGAGTACGCCCGCGAGGGCACCACCGTCCTCGACGGCCAGCGGGTCGAGATGGGCGGCCGCGTCTTCGGCTTCGTCGGCGGCGGCCTGCCGTCCCCGATGCGCACCCCGTACGAGATCGGCTACGAGGAGTACGCCGCCAAGATCGAGGCGGTCGGCGAGGTCGACGTGCTCTGCACCCACATCCCGCCGGACGTCCCCGAGCTCTGCTACGACACCGTCGCCCGCCGCTTCGAGCGCGGCAGCGCCGCCCTGCTCGACGCCATCCGCCGCACCCGCCCGCGCTACTCCCTCTTCGGCCACGTCCACCAGCCGCTCGCCCGCCGGATGCGCATCGGCGCCACCGAGTGCGTCAACGTCGGCCATTTCCGCGCGACCGGCAGGCCGTACGTCCTGGAGTGGTGAGGCAGCGGGCCCGCGCCGACCCGGCCCGCTGGTGTCCGGCGGCGCCGCGCCGCGCGGTAGCCTTCAGCAGCAGAGACACCGGGTTCGACGCGAGCCGGAGGCCGGGCGGTACCGGCGCAATCGGCATGGAGGAGTCACGGCGATGGCCGAACACACCAGCTCTAGCATCACGATCGCGGCGCCGCCCGCCGAGGTGATGGGAGTGATCGCCGACTTCGACCGTTACCCGCAGTGGACCGGTGAGGTCAAGGAGGCCGAGGTGCTGGCCAAGGACGACCACGGCCGCGCCGCGCAGGTCCGGCTGCTGCTCGACGCCGGTGCCATCAAGGACGACCACACCCTCGCCTACACCTGGACCGGTGACGACGAGGTCAGCTGGTCGCTGGTCAAGTCCCAGATGCTGCGCGCCCTCGACGGCTCCTACCGCCTCGTCCCGGTCGGCGGCGGCGCGGCCACCGAGGTCACCTACCAGCTCACCGTCGACGTCAAGATCCCGATGCTCGGCATGATCAAGCGCAAGGCCGAGAAGGTCATCATCGACCGTGCGCTCGCGGGCCTGAAGAAGCGCGTGGAGTCCGGCCCGCAGGGCCCCGCCGACGCGGCGGAGACCCGCTGACCGTGCGGACCGTCCTCGTCACGGGCGCGGGCGGCACCGGCCGCACCACCCTCGCCGCGGCCACCGCGCTGGCCGCGGCCCGGCAGGGCGCGCGGGTGCTGCTGCTCACCGGCCAGACCAGCGCCCCGCAGACCGTTCTCGGCACCCCGCTGTCCACCACGGCCACCGAGATCGCCCCCGGACTGCACGCCCGCCGCATCGACCCCGGCGACCGCTTCCGCACCGAATTCCTCGCCTTCCAGGACCGCGCGGGCGCCGCCCTCGACCTGCTCGGCGCCACCCCGCTCGACGCCGACGAACTCACCGAACTCCCCGGCGCCGAATCCTTCGCGCTGCTGCACGCACTGCGCGCCGCACACGCCTCGGAGGCATGGGACACCGTCGTCGTCGACGCGCCGCCCGCCGACGAAACGATCCATCTGCTGGCGCTCCCCGCCCAGGTCCGCCGCTATCTGCGACGGCTGCTGCCCGCCGAACGCCAGGCGGCCCGCGCCCTGCGCCCGGTCCTCGCCCAGCTCGCCGGCGTCCCGATGCCCGCCCAGAAGCTGTACGAGGCCGCCGAGGGCTGGGAGCGCGAACTCGCCGCCGTCCAAGCCGTGATCGACGCAGCGGGCACCACCGTCCGGCTCGTCACCGACGCCGGACCCGTCGCCGCCGGGACGCTGCGTGCCGCCCGCGCCGGGCTCGCGCTGCACGGCCGCCGCACCGACGCGGTCCTCGTCAACCGGCTGCTGCCGACCGGCTCCGCCGACCCGTTCCTCGCCGCGCTCTCCGCCGCCCAGCAGGACGCGCTGAAGACGCTCCGCGAGGAGGCGGCGGGCGTCCCGGTCCATCAGGTCGCCCACCTCGGCCGCGATCCGCAGGGCCTCGACGCGCTCGCCGCCCTCCTCGACGCGGATGCCGCCCGCATCGGCGCCGCCCCGGACGCCGCACCGCGCGCCGCCGACCCCTGGACCGTCGAGGACCGGCTCGCCGACGACGGGCTGCTGGTGTGGCGGGTGCCGCTGCCCGGCGCCGCCCGCGAGGGCCTGGGGCTGGTGCGCCGCGGCGACGAGATCGTCGTCACCGTCGGCCGCCACCGCCGGATACGGACCCTGCCCTCGGGGCTGCGCCGCTGCACCGTCACCGGCGCCGGACTGCGCGAGGGCGTGCTGCAGATCCGCTTCACCCCGGACCCCGCGCTGTGGCCCGAGGGAAGCTGATCCGCGTACCCCCGTTCGGGTACCGTCAAAGGTGAGTCCCGTCCCGGCCGCCGGGCGCCCCGGCGCGCCGCGGCCACCCGCCGCAGGAGTCCACGGAGCCCGTCATGAGTGATGCCACCGAACGTCCGGCCGAGCCGTCGGCCGCTCCCGACGCCGACGCCTGGGAGACGGCCTGCGCCGAGGACCTCGCCGCCGAGAAGGAGCGCCGCCGCGCCGAAAAGGGCGTCCCGCCGGGCAGCGCCGCCGATGAACTGCGCAAGCTCGCCGACGCGGTGACCGACAAGCTCGCCGGGATCCAGCTGCCCGGCGCGCTCGGCGGCGCCGCCGCGTCCACCGCCGTCAGCAGCCTGTTCCGCCAGGCCAAGGCCGCCGTCGAGCCGGTCGTCGAGCGCCACCCCGACGTCTTCGACCACCTCGCCGCCGCCGGTTCCGAGCTGCTCGCCGCCTACCGCTCCGCCGTCGAGCACGGCGAGGCCCGCTGGACCCGCAGGGAGACCGGCGACCACCCGAAGCCCGCCGGACGTCCCGACGACCCCCGCGACGACGACGGCCCGGCCGGCACCGAGCGGATCGATCTCGACTAACGGCCTGGGGAGCGAGGCCCTCGGCGTCGCGAGGACCACCCTGGACGCCACTCTCGCCCTCTCCCGCTCCGGTACGGTGGATCACGGCGGGGTTCGAGAGACAACTGAGGGACACATGGGACTCACCATCGGCGTCGACATCGGCGGCACGAAGATCGCGGCCGGTGTGGTCGACGAAGAGGGCGCGATCCTGGACACCTGCACGGTGCCGACCCCGCCGACCGCCGACGCGCTGACCGACGCCATCGCCGACGCGGTCCGCTCCGTGGGCGCCGCCCACCACGTGGAAGCCGTCGGCATCGGCGCGGCCGGATACGTCGACGAGAAGCGGGCCACCGTCCTGTTCGCGCCGAACATCGACTGGCGTCACGAACCGCTCAAGGACAAGGTCGAACAGCGCGTCGGCCTGCCCGTCGTGGTCGAGAACGACGCCAACGCCGCGGCCTGGGGCGAGTACCGCTTCGGCGCCGGGGCGGGCCACAGCGACGTCATCTGCATCACGCTCGGCACGGGCCTGGGCGGCGGCATCATCATCGGCAACAAGCTGCGCCGCGGCCGCTTCGGCGTCGCCGCCGAGTTCGGCCACATCCGGGTCGTCCCGGACGGCCTGCTGTGCGGCTGCGGCAGCCAGGGCTGCTGGGAGCAGTACGCCTCCGGCCGCGCCCTGCTCCGCTACGCCCGGCAGCGCGCCTCCGCCACCCCCAAGGACGCCACGGTCCTGCTGGGCCTGGGCGACGGCACCCCCGAGGGCATCGAGGGGCGGCACGTCAGCGAGGCCGCGCGCCACGGTGATCCGGTCGCCGTCGACTCCTTCCGCGAGCTGGCCCGCTGGGCCGGTGCGGGCCTGGCCGACCTCGCCTCGCTCTTCGACCCGTCCGCCTTCATCGTCGGCGGCGGCGTCTCCGACGAGGGCGAGCTGGTCCTCGACCCGATCCGCAAGTCGTTCCGCCGCTGGCTGGTCGGCAGCCAGTGGCGGCCGCACGCCCAGGTCCTCGCCGCCCAACTCGGCGGCAAGGCCGGGCTGGTCGGCGCCGCCGACCTCGCCCGCCAGGGCTGATCCGCCGCCCGCCGCGTCCCGGACGCGGCGGGCGCCGCCGTATCCGGGCCCCGTCGCCGGCACAAGGAGCCGCCGTGATGTCCGCGCTTCCCGCATCCCGTACCGCGCCGGACGGTTCGGCCGTCGTGCGGGTGCTCAGCTACAACGTCCGCTCGCTGCGTGACGACGAGGCGGCGCTGGCCCGGGTGATCCGCGCCTGCGCGCCCGATCTCGTCCTGATCCAGGAGGCGCCGCGGTTCTTCCGCTGGCGCAAGGCCGCCGAACGGCTGGCCCGGGCGAGCGGTCTGACGCATGTCACCGGCGGCGCCACCACCACCGGCCCGATGATCCTCGCCGCGCTCCGCGTCCACGTCGAGCGCACCGCCGACGTCCTGCTGCCCCGCACCCCGGGCCTGCACCGGCGCGGCTTCGCCACCGCCGTCGTCCGCGTCGGCGGCGCCCGGTTCGGCGTCCTCAGCTGCCATCTCAGCCTCGCCGCCGACGAGCGGTACGCGCAGGCCGGACGGCTGCTGGCGGAGCTGGCGGCGCTGGATGTGCGGTACGCGGTGGCCGGCGGGGACCTCAACGACCGCCCCGACGGCCGGAGTTTCCGGCGGCTGTCCGGTGCGCTCACCGACGCGTGGGCGGCGCACCCCTGGGACGGGGAGTTCACCTCCACCCCGCGCGAGCCGCACCAGCGCATCGACGCGCTCTTCACCACCGACGGCATCGAGGTGCTGGGCTGTGGCGTCCCGCACGGGCTGCCCGGTGTGCACGCCGCGGATCTGACGGCCGCCACCGACCATCTGCCGGTGCTCGCGGCGCTGCGGATCCCGGAGGACGCGCCGTAGGCGGCCTCAGACCACCGCGCCGCTGCCGGGGGTCGGCCCGTCGTCGTCCTCGTCGTCGCCCTTCATCCGGGCGATCAGCGTCGCGAAGCCGCCGAGGAAACCGCCGATGCCCAGGACCGTGATCCACCACGTCACCGGCTGCTGGAACAGCACCATCAGGACCAGCAGCAGCGGGCCGCCGAGCACCGCGATCCAGGCGAACTTCGTCGTGACGTCGGCCTGCGGCAGCGGGGGCGGCTCGGGCGGGGTGAAGTGACCCTCGTCGTCCTCGTCGGATTCATCGAAATCAGCCTCGGACGGTTCGGCGGAGCTCCAGTCGCGTGGGCCGACGCCCGGCGCGTACACCACGAAGCTGCCGGGGGAGCCGGAGCCGGGCGCCGCGGGGCCGGAGGGCGCCTTCGGCACGTCGTCCGTGGCCTCCTTCCCGGGCCCGCCGTCCGCCCCGGCGGCGGTCTCCGCGTCGGACGCCTTCGTACGGGGGCCCGGCCGCTCGTCGTCGGTCCTGGGCTCGCCGGGATCCGTGGTCTCGGCCCGTACCTCCCGGCGGGCGTCGTCCCACGCCGGTTCCTCGCCGTAACCCGCGACGATCTGGGCCCAGGCGGCCTCTTCGTCCAGCGGATCCTGGGGATCGCGAGGGCTACGCTCCGCCACGGGCCGTCGTCCCCTCGTCCGCCGGGTCGGTCAGCGCGCCCGGGGCCAGCCGCTCGATGAAGGCGGCGGTGTCGCGGAAGATCTGCTCGGCGTCGTGGTCGAGCGTGGCGACGTGGTAGCTGCGCTCCAGCAGCGTCCGGTCCATGTCCGTGGACGACACCCGGGCCAGGATCCGCTCCGAGTCGACGGGCGGGACGACATGGTCCTGCGGGCTGGTCATCACCAGCAACGGCTGGGTGACCTGCGGGAGTTCGGTGTCCACCAGCCGGAAGAACTGCCGCACGGAGTGCGCCGCGTGCAGCGGTACGCGGTCGTAGCCGACCTCCTCCGCGCCGGGCTTGGCGATGTCGCTCGCCAGCCCCTTCGTCGTCGGGACGAGGTGCCGCAGTACGGGCAGCAGCGCGGCCACCGCGTCGTGCACCTTGTTGGCGGGGTTGACCACCACGACCCCGCTGATCGCGTCGCCGTGCCGGGCGGCGAGCCGCAGCGCCAGCGCGCCGCCCATCGACAGCCCGCAGACGAAGACCTTCGCGCACCGCCCGGACAGTGCCCGCAGCTCGCGGTCGACCTCCGCGTACCAGTCCTGCCACGTCGTGACCGCCATGTCCTGCCAGCGGGTGCCGTGGCCGGGCAGCAGCGGCAGCGCGACGGTCGCCCCGCGGTCGGCGAGATACTCGGCCCAGGGGCGTACGGACTGGGGGGAGCCGGTGAAGCCGTGACACACGAGGACGCCGACCTCTCCGCCGTCACGGCGGAACGGTTCGGCTCCGGGAAGGAGCGGCACCGGGGAACTCCGATCGATGGGGGTATGGCTCGTCACCTGCAGCGTACGCGGAGTGACGCCGGTCGGGTAAGGGCGATCCCGCGATCCCGGGGTGGCCCGGGGAGTGCCGTGCCCCGGACGGCGGGCCGGACGCGACGAGCCGGGGCCCGGGCCGGGTTAAGGTCTTTGCGTCACACACAGGAGGCAGTCGGTTGATCTACGGCGCAATGAAGTTCTCCCTCGGCGGTTCGCTCAAGCTGGCGTTCCGTCCCTGGGTGGAAGGCATCGAGAACGTTCCCACCGAGGGGCCGGCGATCCTCGCGAGCAACCACCTGTCCTTCTCGGACTCCTTCTTCCTGCCCGCGGTCCTCGACCGCAAGGTCACCTTCATCGCGAAGGCCGAGTACTTCACCTCGCCCGGTGTGAAGGGGAAGCTGACCGCCGCGTTCTTCAAGGGCGTGGGCCAGCTGCCCGTCGACCGCTCGGGGGCGCGCGGTGCGGGTGAGGCGGCCATCAAGAGCGGCATCGAGGTGCTGGAGCGCGGTGAGCTGTTCGGCATCTACCCGGAGGGCACCCGCTCGCCCGACGGCCGCCTCTACCGCGGCAAGCCGGGCGGTCTGGCCCGCGTCGCGCTGGCCACCGGCGCACCGGTCATCCCCGTCGCGATGATCGACACCGAGAAGGTGCAGCCGCCCGGCAAGATCGTGCCGAAGATGATCCGGCCCGGCATCCGCATCGGCAAGCCGCTGGACTTCACGCGCTACCAGGGCATGGAGGGCGACCGCTTCATCCTGCGCTCGGTCACCGACGAGGTGATGTACGAGATCATGAAGCTCTCCGGCCAGGAGTACGTCGACATCTACGCGACGGCCGCCAAGCGGCAGATGGCCGACGAGAAGAAGAAGGCCGAGGCCGAGGCGAAGAAGGCCGAGGGCCCCGGCAAGGGCAAGGGGCACGGCACGGACGGACCGGGTAAGGCCGAGGCCGGGGCGTAGGCCTGTCCCTTATACACATCTGACGCTGCCGACGACTTAATAGGAGTTAGGCTAGGCAGTATACGAATCATTTAAAATAACAGAAC
>NZ_VKJP01000194.1 GCF_007280575.1 Streptomyces benahoarensis | reverse complement strand
CTTGAGAGGTTAAGGCTCCCAGTAGACGACTGGGTTGATAGGCCAGATATGGAAGCCGGGCAACCGGTGGAGTTGACTGGTACTAATAGGCCGAGGGCTTGTCCTCAGTTGCTCGCGTCCACTGTGTAGGTTCTGAAGTAACGACCTGTGTTGATGCCGGGTTGGTCAACTTCATAGTGTTTCGGTGGTCATTGCGTTAGGGAAACGCCCGGTTACATTCCGAACCCGGAAGCTAAGCCTTTCAGCGCCGATGGTACTGCAGAGGGGACTCTGTGGGAGAGTAGGACGCCGCCGAACAATTTTTGAGCTCCGGTTCCCGGAAACCAGTTAGTGGTTTCCGGGAACCGGAGCATTTTTGCGTTCAGGCCCGTTACGCTCGGGAGATGCGCTACGACCTGGTCATTTTTGATAATGACGGTGTGCTGGTGGACAGCGAGCCGATCTCGAACCGGATCCTCGCCGGCCATCTCACCGAGCTGGGCCACTCCACCACGTACGAGGAATCGATACGGGATTACATGGGCTCGGCCATGCACCGTATTCATGACACCGTGCTGGAGCGGTCCGGGAAGCGGCTGCCCGAAGAGTTCGACGAGGAATTCCATGCCCGGGTCTTCGCCGCGTTCCGTACGGAGTTGGAGCCGGTGCGGGGCGTCGGCTCCGTACTGGACCGGCTGGCCGCGGAGGGGGTGCCGTACTGCGTCGGGTCGTCCGGTAGTCATGAGCGGATTCGGGTGGCGCTTCGTACCACCGGGCTTTTCGGGCGCTTCGACGAGGAGCGGATCTTCTCCGCGCAGGACGTCGGGCGGGGAAAGCCGGCGCCGGACCTCTTTCTGCACGCGGCCGAGCGGATGGGCGTCGCGCCGGAGCGGTGTGCCGTCGTCGAGGACAGCCCGCTGGGGGTGGCGGCCGCGCGGGCCGCGGGGATGGACGTGTACGGATTCACGGCGATGACGCCCGCCGCGCGCCTGGGTGACGCCACCGGGCTCTTCGCGGAGATGGCGGAGCTTCCCGCGCTGCTGTCGGTGTAGCCCGCGCAGCCACTCGCCATCGACCGCGGAATTGGCGCGGTGATCCATCTACCCCTTGGTAGCGGCGAATTCTAGGCTGTGCGGCCATGACGGCGCCTCGGGGTCCAGGTTCGCAAGCGCGGTACGGCAGGGTCGCGTTGGCCCTCAGCTTCTTCGTTCAGGGCACGGTGTTCGCGCTTCTGGTGACGAGGATTCCGGCGATCCAGGACCGGTACGGGATCTCCGACGCCGTCCTGCCCGCCTTTCTCGCGGCGGTGCCGGTGCTGGCCGGGGTCGGCAGCGTCCTGACCGAACAGCTGGTGCGGCGGGTGCGGCCGAGCCGGGTGTTGCGCGGGGTGCAGCCGGTGGTCTGTCTGGCGCTGCTGGCGGCCGGTGTGGCCGGTTCGATGGCGCAGGCGGCCGTGGCGCTGGCCGTGTTCGGGCTGGCCGTGGGCGCGCTGGATGCCGCCATGAACATGCTCGGGGTCAGCCTCCAGCGGGCGTACGGCCGGAGCATCATGCTCGGCTTCCACGCCGCGTACAGCCTGGGCGGCATCGCCGGGGCGTCGCTGGCGTGGGCCGGAGCGCACTGGCAACTGTCGCTCGCGGTGCTCTACGGGCCGGTGGTGGCGGTGCTCGTCCCCGTGGCGGTGGTCGCCGGGCGGTGGTTCGTCGACGGGCCGACGGCGGTGGCCACCGAGCAGGGCGGCACCGGTGCGGCGAGCGGCGGGGCGGCCGCCGCCTCGATGCGGCTGCTGTTGCCGCTCTGCCTGGTGATGGCGTGCGCGTACATCGGGGACTCGACGGTCTCCAACTGGAGCGCGAAGTATCTCCAGGACGTGCTGGGCAGTTCCGAGCAGCTGGCGACCGTGCCGTACAACGTCTACATGATCACCACGCTGCTCGGGCGGGCCGTCGGGGATCTGGGGGTGCGGCGCTTCGGGGCGGTCGCGGTGGTGCGCGCCGGTGCGGTCGTCGCGGCCGGGGGCTTCGCGGTGGTGGCGGCGGCGCCGGGCGCGTGGGCGGGGATGGCCGGGTTCACCCTGCTCGGCCTCGGGCTCTGTGTGATCGTGCCGCAGACGTTCGCGGCGGCCGGGCGGCTGGCGTACGAGCGGGACGGTGCCGGGGCGGCGGACGGCGCGATCGCGCGGCTGAACATCTTCAACTATGTGGGTTTTCTGGTGGGTTCGCCGCTGGTGGGGGCGCTCGGGGATGCGTGGAGCTATCGGGGCGCGATGCTCGTACCGATGCTGTTGGTGTTGGTGACGCTGGTGTGCGCCCGCGCGTTCGGGCCGTCCGGTGCCCGATACGGTGACGTACATGAGCGGCCGCGCACAGCTGATGTGGGATGAGGCAGTAACGGGCTACGACTTCGGCCGCGGGCATCCCATGGACCCCGTACGGCTGGCGCTGACCATGCGGTTGGTGGAGGCGTTCGGTCTGGACCGGGCGCCGGTGGAGGTGGTCGCGGCGCGGCCCGCGGGCGAGTCGACGCTGCGGCTGGTGCACCGCGCCGACTACCTCGACGCGGTACGGGCCGCCTCCGCCGATCCGGCGGCCGCGGACGCCACGTACGGGCTGGGCACCGAGGACGATCCGGCGTTCCGCGGTATGCACGAGGCGTCGGCGCTGATCGCCGGTCAGTCGGTGGGCGCCGCGGAGGCGGTGGTGCGCGGGGACGCGCTGCACGCGGTGAACTTCGCGGGCGGGCTGCACCACGCGATGCCGGGCGGGGCGGCGGGCTTCTGCATCTACAACGACGCGGCGCTGGCCATCGCGCGGCTGCTGGAGCTGGGCGTGGAGCGGGTCGCGTACGTCGACACCGATGTGCACCACGGGGACGGGGTGCAGGCGGCGTTCTGGGAGGACCCGCGGGTGCTGACCATCTCGGTGCACGAGCATCCGCGGACGCTGTTCCCGGGGACCGGCTGGCCGCAGGAGACCGGCGGGCCGGGCGCGGAGGGCAGCGCGGCCAACCTGGCGCTGCCCGCGGGGACCGGCGACGCGGGCTGGCTGCGGGCGTTCCACGCGGTGGTGCCCGAACTGCTCGGCGCGTTCCGGCCGCAGGTCCTGGTGACCCAGCACGGCGCGGACACCCACATCGAGGATCCGCTGGCGCACCTCGGGGTGAGCCTGGACGGGCAGCGGGCGGTGGCGCTGGCCTGCCACACGCTGGCCCATGAGCACGCGGACGGGCGGTGGATCGCGCTGGGCGGCGGCGGGTATGCGGTGGTGGACGTCGTGCCGCGCGCCTGGACCCATCTGACGGCCATCGCCGCGGGACGCCCGCTCGCCCCGGAGACGCGGGTGCCGGAGGACTGGCGGCACGAGGTGTTCCGCCGCACCCGGCAGCCCGCGCCGCACCGGATGACCGACGGCGTGGAACCGCGCTGGCGCGACTTCGCCGAGGGCGGCTACGACCCGGCGGACCGGCTCGACCAGGCGATCCTCGCCACCCGCCGGGCGGTCTTCCCGGCACACGGTCTGCTGCCGTGAGGTGAGCGCGTACGAGGGCGTGCGGGGGGCCGCCTCGCTGTGGAACGGCCCCGGCCCGCCCTCGTACGGACCGGCCCCGGCTTGCCCTCGTACGTCCCGCCGCGTGGCGTTCCCGGTGCGTCCGGATGTGTGACTACCGGGCGGTTCCGGCCCGTAGGCGCGGGTGGCGGGTCAGCATGGGCGCCGTGTCGGGGACCGGTGCGTTGCGCGCCCATCTGATCGAGGCGCGGCTCGCGGGGACCCTCGCGACCCCGCGGGAGAAGAGCCTGGAGCGCTACCGCCTCTTCGCGGCGCGCGACCCCCGGGCGCTGCTGGGGCTCGAACCCGTAGGGGAGTGGCCGGTCGCGGAGGTGCTGCGGCTGATGGCGCGGTGCTGCGGGGTGGCGGCGGACCCGGTGCACACCCGGGGGCCGAACGTGATCGACCCGGACCGCACGCTCGCCGCCCTGGAGCGGTTCGCCGGCCGGATCGCCGCGGCGGCGGCCCGGCGCGCCCCGGTGCTGCTCGGCACCGGCCACCCGCACGGCTTGCTGGAGTTCTACGCCGCGCTCGCGGACGGCCTCGCGGCGGCGGGGTGTGCCGTGCTCACCCCGGGGCGGGGTTTCCACGCCGACATGACGACGCGGTTCGGCGTACGCACGTACGTACTCGACTACGTACGGGGAGTCGCGCTGATGCGCGGGACCGGCGTGGGGGGCGCATCCGGGGAGGGGCGCGTGCATACCCATTCGCCCCTCCCCGTGCGGCTGGCCCTGGCCGCCGCGGCGGACGGCGGCGGTCCGTTGCCGGAACTGGTCGTCGGTGATCACGGCTGGATCTGCGGTGCAGGTCAGCTGGGGTTTGAGGCGATCGGGCTGGCGGATGCGGACGATCCGGGGCCGTTCGTCGGGGAGGCCGAGGGCCGGGTGTGCGCGGTGGTGCCCCTGGACGACGCGGTGGCCGCCGCACACTACCAGCCGCTGTGGCGCTATGTCCTCAATAGAGCGGAACTGCCCTGGTAGTGGGGCCTTTTACGGTCCCGGTGGCTCCTCTTCCCCACTCGCATCACCCGCCCCTAAATTGGGGAGTGAGCGCATAGCGACGAAGAGTGACCGGAGGGGAAGCCGGTGCCCGTCATATGCGGAAGGTGCAGGTGTGGCATGGCTGCGGACCAGAAGCCTCTGAACGAGGTCGTTTTTCTGACGGTGGCGGAGGTCGCCACCGTGATGCGAGTGTCGAAGATGACCGTGTACCGCCTGGTGCACAGCGGTCATCTGCCCGCGATCCGGGTGGGCCGGTCGTTCCGCGTGCCGGAGCAGGCGGTCCACGACTACCTCCGGGAGTCCTACGTAGGCGTCGAATCGGCCTGACGGAGGCTCCCGGGCCCTCGGATTACGCGGTACGCCCGGCGCCGGGTAGGCTGGCCCGATGTAGGTAGTGTGGGCTCGGACGCCCCGCACCGAGTAATTCGAAGTGAGCGAGGGTAGTCGTGGGCTCTGTTATCAAGAAGCGGCGCAAGCGGATGGCCAAGAAGAAGCACCGCAAGCTGCTCAAGCGCACCCGCGTGCAGCGTCGCAACAAGAAGTAAGCGACGCGGATCGCGTTTTCCGTGGCCCCCCACCGCCTCGTGCGGTGGGGGGCCACGGTGCGTTCGGGGCCCGTTCGGCCCGCCCCTGGGGCTGCTCCCGAGGCCGCCCCTGGGGCCGGTGGGGCGGAAACGCGACCGCGGGCAGCGTGAGGTCGTCGTGGCGTGACAGCGACCCGATAGCGTGGAGCGCACAGCTCGGCGCAGGCGGCGGCCGAGGGCGGAAGGAGGGCCGGTCTTGGGCAGGGTCGTGCTCGTCACGGGAGTCGCCCGGCAGCTCGCCGGACGGTTCGTCCGTCGGATCCTCAGCGACCCGGCCGTGGAGCGGGTGATCGGCGTCGACGCGGTGGCCCCCGCGCATCCGCTGGACGGCGCGGAGTTCCTGAAGGCCGACATCCGGCATCCGGCCATCGCCCGCGTCCTGGCCGAGACCGGCGTCGACACCGTCGTCCACATGGACGTCAACGGCACCCCGCTGGGCAGCCGCGGCGGCCGCACCGCCGTCAAGGAGACCAACGTCATCGGCACCATGCAGCTGCTCGGCGCGTGCCAGAAGGCACCCCGGGTACAGCGGCTGGTCGTCAAGTCCAGTACCAGCTTCTACGGTTCGGCCCCCCGCGACCCGGCGGTCTTCGGGGAGGACACCCCGCCGAAGTCGCTGCCGTCGGGCGGGTTTGCCAAGGACGTCGTCGAGGTCGAGGGATACATCCGCGGCTTCGCCCGGCGCCGCCCGGACGTCGCGGTGTGCGTCCTGCGCTTCGCCAACGTCCTCGGGCCGTGCGCGGACTCCCCGCTCGCCGAGTACTTCTCGCTGCCGGTGCTGCCGACCGTCCTCGGGTACGACCCGCGGCTGCAGTTCGTACATGAGGAGGACGCGCTGGCGGCGCTGCTGATCGCGGCCTCCGAACCGCGCCGGGGGACGCTCAACAGCGGCACGTTCAACATCGCGGGCGACGGCGTGCTGCTGCTGTCGCAGACCGCCCGCCGGCTCGGGCGGCCGACGCTGCCGCTGCTGCTGCCCACCGTCACCTGGGCGGGCGCCGCGCTCCGCGCCGTCGGCGTCTCGGACTTCTCGCCGGAGCAGATCCGGCTGCTCACCCACGGCCGGGTCGTCCGCACCACGCAGATGCGCGAGACGCTGGGCTTCGACCCGCAGTACACGACGGCGGAGACGTTCGCGGAGTTCGCCCGCAGCCGGGGCCCGGGGCTGCTGCCGCCGGACTGCCTCGCCCGTACCGTCGACCGGCTCGCCGACGCGCTCTGCGCGCGTCCGGCCCAGTGAGGAGTGCACGCGAGATGGCGGACGCCAAGGTCATTCCGTTCGGCGAGGAGCCCCGGGCGCGCCGCACGGCCCGGCGGCCGGTGAACGGCACCGCGGTCCCGCTCACGCCGGTACCGGAGGCCCGCACCGGCGGCCCGTCGCGCCCGGCGCAGCCGGCGGCACGCGGCGGCCGCTCGCTGGACGACCGCCTCGCCGGGGGCCTGCGCTTCCTGCGGCGGCGTCTCACCGGCGAGTACGAGGTCGACGACTTCGGCTACGACGAGGAGCTGACCGACCAGGTCCTGATGTCGTTGCTGCGCCCGCTGGCCGAGAAGTACTTCCGGGTCGATGTCCGGGGCGTGGAGAACATCCCGGCGGACGGCGGTGCGCTGGTCGTCGCGAACCACTCCGGGACGCTGCCGCTGGACGGCCTGATGCTCCAGGCCGCGGTGCACGAGCACCACCCGGCCGACCGGCATCTGCGGCTCCTCGCGGCCGATCTGGTCTTCGTGCTGCCGGTGGTCAGCGCGCTGGCGCGGAAGGCCGGGCACACCCTGGCCTGCGCGGAGGACGCGCAGCGGTTGCTGGAGCGCGGGGAGATCGTCGGGGTGATGCCGGAGGGGTTCAAGGGCATCGGCAAGCCGTTCGCGGACCGGTACAAGCTCCAGCGCTTCGGGCGGGGCGGTTTCGTCTCGACGGCGCTGCGGGCCGGGGCGCCGATCGTGCCGTGCTCGATCGTGGGCGCCGAGGAGATCTACCCGATGATCGGCAACGCCAGGACGCTGGCGCGGGTGCTGGGGCTGCCGTACTTCCCGCTGACGCCGACGTTTCCGTGGCTCGGGCCGGTGGGCGCGCTGCCGCTGCCGACGAAGTGGACGATCCAGTTCGGCGAGCCGATCGCGACGGACGGCTATCCGCCGGAGGCGGCCGACGACCCGATGCTGATGTTCAACCTCACCGACCAGGTCCGGGAAACGATTCAGCACACGCTGTACAAGCTGCTGGTGCAGCGCCGGTCGGTTTTCTTCTGACACCCGGTTTTCTTCTGACAGCGGTACGGCCCGCTCCCCGCCCGGCACAGGGCCGAGGGGAGCGGGCCGTACGCCGGTCAGCCGTGGGTGCTCTCGCCGTCGATGCCCAGACCGGGCAGCAGGCCCGGGATGAGCGGAGGGACGGTGATGTCCGGGTGGTCACCGGCGCCTTTGCCGCCGCCGTGCGACGGCGTGGGGGCGTCGTCGTGGGCGGGGCCGCCGAGCAGGCCGCCGGTGTCGCCGCCGAGCAGCCCCTGCTCCTCGGACGGAGTGGCCGACGGCCGGGCCGGGTGGCCGGCGTCGCCGGGCGTGCCGGACGGGGCGCGCTCCACGGTCGGTGACGGGTTCGGCTGCCCGGACGCGCGGTCCGGCGTACCCGGGGAGGCGCCCTGCCGTGCCGCCTTCTCCGGCGTGGGCAGCAGCCCGCGCAACGGCTTGACCTGCTTGTCCATCGCGTCGAAGACCGAGCTGACCTCGTCCCGCGCGTCGGTGAGCTGCGCGGGGAGCCGGTCGCGCAGCTGCGTCCAGGTGGTGCGGTGGGACGTGGTGAAGGAGTCCAGCGTCTCGATGGGGCCGAGGGAGCCGTCGCGCTCGTACGCGGCGTACAGCAGGCGGTGGCCCTCGCCCGCGTCGTGGGTGATCCCGGTCAGCGTCCGGCGGACCTCGGCGAGCGATTCGCGGTCGAGGTCGGCGACGCGGCCGCGCTCCATCAGGCGGCGGGCCTCCAGCATCCGGGTGGCGGCCTGGTCGAGGTAGAGACGGCCGCGGTCGGCGTCGTCGTCGCTCAGGCCGAGCTTGAAGTCCTCCATGCCGCGCTTGAGGCCGTAGAGGGAGTCGCCCGGGAGGGCGTCGGAGCTGGCGGCGGCGACGCCGCTGAACGCCCCGGCGGCGACGCCGACGGTCAGCCCGCCCGCCGCCAGCCGCTTCGTCAGCCGGGAGCGCGGACGCAGTCTCCCGAGCTGTTCGGCGGCGCGGTGGGCGCCGCCGGAGGAGCGTTGTTCGGGCACCCGGGCACCGTCGGACGGGCTGCCTTCGGCGAAGGCGGCCTCCATCGCGGCCATCAGTTGGGCGCGCTGGACGGTCTTGACCTCGGTGGCCATCTCCGGCTTCGGGAGTTCCCCGAGGCCGTCCGCCACCGCCAACAGTCGTGCTTCACCCGGCGTCTGGGCCGCGGTGTTGTCCTGGTCCTCGGCCGCGCCCCGGGAGCTCTGGTCCTCCAGGGCCTGGGCGAAGGCGTTGGCCCGCCGGTGCACCGAGATATTCGCGATCACGGGCGGCACCTCCTCTCGTCATCCCGCTCGACTCCCCTGACTGGCTTGGACCATCCAGACGGGCCGGACGGTTGCACGCCGCCCTCCGCGGCCACTCGAAGGAGTGAGAGGCAGCGGACGGGGCGTGACCGCATGGAGCCTGCATCCCGCACAACGAGCGGCGCGGCACACGGGTTACGCACACACGATGATCTGACCGAGGGGACACGGCCGCTCACCGTACGTCACCGAAAGTGGGCGTACGTGTGACCGGGAGGCGAGCAAGGGGGCGGGGGTGGGCGGTTGGTCAGCGGGCGTCTTCGGGCAGCAGCCGGGCGAGGGTGCGCACCGCGCGGTACTGGAGGGTCTTGATCGCGCCTTCGTTCTTGCCCATCACGCGGGCGGTCTCGGCGACGGAGAGACCTTGCAGGAAGCGCAGGGTCACGCACTCCTGCTGCTGGGGGTTGAGCTTGCGGACCGCCTCCAAGAGGGCGGCGTTGGAGAGCGATTCGAGAACGGAGTCCTCGGGGCTGCGCTCGACCTCGTTGGCGTCGAGCATCTCGCCGGTGGTGACCTCCAGGCGGAACCGGGAGGACTTGAAGTGGTCGGCGACGAGGTTGCGGGCGATCGTCACCAGCCAGGCGCCGAAGTCGCGGCCCTGCCAGGTGAAGGTGCCGATGCGGCGCAGGGCCCGCAGGAACGTCTCGCTGGTGAGGTCCTCGGCGGTGGCCCGGCCGCCGACGCGGTAGTAGATGTAGCGGTAGACCGTGTCGGCGTACTGGTCGTAGAGCCGGCCGAAGGCTTCGGCCTCTCCGGACTGGGCGCGTTCGACGAGGTCCATCATGCGACGGCTGTCGCTGTCGACGGGACGTCGGGCGGTGGTCGTGCCGGTGCCGGAACGGCGGGATCTGCCGGCGGTCGCGGGCTTGCCGACCGCCGCGCTCCCGTCGGCCAGGGCGTAGCAGGGGCCGGCGGGGACGGCTGTGGCGAATGCGGGGACGGCGTACGCGGTGGGGACAAAACTGCGCAGGTGGTCGACGAGTGTCGTACGCAGCGTAGCCAGGCCCGAGGCGTCAACCCCGACGTGTGGGTACACGGGACTCCCAGAGGCAGAGCTTCCATCACGTGCAGTGCGGGACCGTTCACTCGTCGTAGGGACGTGCGGGTTCCGGAATGCGTCTGAGGAGAATAACGCTTCGTATAGGCAGCGCTACACCCAGTTGTTCAAATCATCGATTACTTACGATCCGTGCCTGATTGGTGGCGGAAGTAGTATCGATTACTGAGCAGCTTTTGATCGAAAGGTGACGCAATCTGCCAGGTTGGAGGGCGTGTTGTGGTGGAGCGCCAGCAACCGGACCACGGGTGGGGGCGGAGCGGTGCACCGGAAGGAACGGAAGCGGCCGCCTGCCGATGATCAATCCTGGTCAGCGGCGGCGGCATGCGGGGGCCGGGCCGGTCAGCGGCGGCGGCGCTGGAGGGCGGCGGCGGCGGCCGCGCCGCCCGCGAGCGCGCCGACCCCCGCGGCGGCCGGGATGCCGATGCGGACGGCCTTGCGGCCCGTGCGGTAGTCGCGCAGCCGCCAGCCGTGCTCCCGGGCGTGCTTGCGCAGCCGTCCGTCGGGGTTGATGGCGTAGGGGTGGCCGACGAGCGACAGCATCGGGATGTCGTTGGCGGAGTCGCTGTACGCGGCGCAGCGGGCGAGCTGGAGGCCCTCGGCGGCGGCGAGCGCGCGGACGGCCTCGGCCTTGGCGGGGCCGTGCAGCGGTTCGCCGACGAGCTTGCCGGTGTAGACGCCGCCGACGGACTCCGCGACGGTGCCGAGCGCGCCGGTCAGGCCGAGCCGCCGGGCGATGATCGTCGCGGTCTCGACCGGCGCCGCGGTGACCAGCCAGACCTTCTGCCCGGCGTCGAGGTGGGCCTGGGCGAGGGCGCGGGTGCCGGGCCAGACGCGTTCGGCCATGTACTCGTCGTAGATCTCCTCGCCGATGGACATCAGCTCGGAGACGCGGTGGCCCTGGACGATGGAGAGGGCGCTGTTGCGGACGTCGGCCATGTGCTCGGGGTTCTCCGAGCCGGCCAGGCGGAAGTAGATCTGCTGCCAGGCGAAGCGGGCCAGTTCGCGCTTGTGGAAGAAGTGGCGTTTGTAGAGGCCGCGGCCGAAGTGGAAGAGGGCGGCGCCCTGCATGACCGTGTTGTCGAGGTCGAAGAAGGCGGCGGCGCGGTCGTCGCCGACGACGGGGAACTCCGGCTCCTCCGCAGCGGCACCCTCGGCCTGCTCCGCCTCCGCCTCCTCGGCCTCCTGGGAGGTCTTACGGGCGGCCTCGGCGGCGGCCTCGCCGGCCAGCACGCTGCGGGCGGTGGCGGGGCGACGACGGCGGCTGAGCCAGGCGGGGGCGCGCACCCCGGCGAGCGCGGCGCCGAGGCGGTGGC
>NZ_VKJP01000193.1 GCF_007280575.1 Streptomyces benahoarensis | reverse complement strand
GCCCACCCGCCCCGCCTCCTCCTCTTCCGCTACGGGTCGCCCCGCTCCGGTCTGGTTGTGGTGGTTGTGGTGGTTGTGGTGACGGTTGTGGTCGTGGCCACGGGGGTGGTGGGCTCGGCTTCTGTGGGGCGGGTGCGGCCGCCACGTTGGGAAGCCAGTGCGGCGAGCACTGCCAGGACGGCGGAGGTGGCCAGTACCGCCTGGAGCGCGTGGGCCGATGCGGCGGCGGAGGCCGAGCCGCCGTCGGTCAGGTGCAGGTAGCCGCCGCCCAGTGTCGCGACGCCGAGCGCACCGCACAGTTGCGCGTTGGTGCTGATGACGCCGGACAGATCGGCGGCGTAGCGGTCCGGCAGTACGAACGTCATCCGGGCGATCAGGGCGTTGGAGCTGATGCCCAGGCCGAGCCCGCCGATGCCCAGCAGCAGGAAGAGCGGCGGGCCGGTCCGATGGCCCGTCACCAGGTAGAGCCACACCGCGGCGTAGCCGCCCGCCAGGACGGTGCAGCCCACCGCGGGCATCACGGCGGCGTACCGGGACGGCACCCGGGCCAGCAGCGGACCGGCCAGGCCGAACGCGGCGACCCAGGAGATCATGGCCATCCCCGCATAGGCGGGGCCGCGGCCCAGTCCCTCCTGGAGGTATACGGCGAGTACGAAGAGGAGGGCGAAGTACGTCATGGTGGTGGCGCCGTGTGCGGCCAGGGACCAACGGATCGCCGGTTCGCGGACCACCTCCTCGGCGATCAGCGGCCGTCCGCCCCGCGCGGCGCGGCGCCGTTGGCTGCGCCGGAACTCCGCCCCCATCGGCACGACGGCCGCCAGACAGACCCACATCCACCAGGGCCATCCCGCGTCGGTGCCCAACAGCAGCGGCACGATGAGCAGCAGCACCGTGGTGGCCAGCAACGCCATGCCATGGACGTCGACGTCGTCGGGAACCGCCACGATCGTGGTGGTCCCAGGGCGAGGATCGGAGCCGGAGCCGGAGCCGGAAGGGAACGCGTCCCTGGCAGGGCCAGAGGTGGCCTCCTGGCAGGCCGGCCCGGAATGGGCGGACTCCGGGTTTCCCGCCCCGGGGCCGGGGCCGGGACCGGATGAGAGTGGACCCCAGGCAGCGTCAGGGGCCGTCTCCAGGAAGGCAGGTTCGGGACGGGCGGACTCGGGGCATGCGGGCCCCGAATCGACAGCCTCCGGGCGGACGTACTCGGGGGCGGAGGGCCCGGGGCGAGAGGAAGCAGCCGCCGCAGCTTTCGAGCTCGCCGCCCGAGTCCCGGCTGAGGCAGCCCCCTCCCCCACATCCGCCGGCATCACCCGCACCGCTGCCCACAAGAGCAGCAACCCGGCCGGGACGTTGATGAGGAAGATCGGGCGCCAGCCGGTGCCGAGGATGTTGGCGGCGATCAGGACTCCGCCGAGGGCCTGGCCCGCCACGGCGCCGCCTGAGAGGGCGATGGCGTAGTAGCCCAGCGCCTTGATGCGCTGTCGTCCGGTGAAGTACAGCTGAATGCCGCTCAGGACCTGGGGCACCATCAGTGCCGCGCCCGCGCCCTGGGCGATCCGGGACGCGACCAGTGTGGCCGGGTCGAAGGCCAGGGCGCAGGCGAGGGACGCTGCGGTGAAGAGCGCCATGCCCGCGAGGAAGATCCGGCGGTGGCCACGGCTGCCGCCGAGGCGGGCGCCCGCGACAAGAAGGACGGCGTAGGCCACGACGTAGCCGGAGACCACCAGGCCCGCTTCGCCGCCGGAGGCGCCGAGGTCGCTCTGGATGGCGGGGGCGGCGATGTTGGCGATGGCGGTGTCGATGTTGGCCATGAACTGCGCCGCGAGGAGCACGGCGAGCAGTCGCCACCGGTGGACGGCCGGACGAAGGCTCCCGCCCACGGCCCCGGGCCGCGCCGTGGTGGTGTGTTCCGGGGCGGCGCTCCCCGGGTCGGGCGGTTGGGGCCGCATGGTGGGATCCCTCCGTTCCGTTGGTCAGGCCGCGGTCAGGGACAGCGGCGGCCAGGCGATGTCGCTGAGGTCGGGCACGACGAGGTCGGCGGCCTTCAACGCCTCGGCGTCGTGGGTGGTGGTCAGGGCCACGCAGGCCAGCCCTGCGGACTTGGCCGCGGCGACACCGGCGGGGGCGTCCTCGAACGCCACCGCCCGGTCGGGGGTGACGCCCAGGGCCGCGCATCCGGCGAGGAACCCTTCGGGGTGGGGTTTACCGCGGGCCACGTCCTCGGCAGTGACCATCGTGGTGAAGAGGTCGGCGCCGCCGATGTGGTCCAGCAGGGCCCCGGCGTGCTCGCGGAGCCCGGAGGTGACGACCGCCATCGGGACGCCCGCGTCGTGCAGTCGCCGCACCAGCTCGGCGGCGCCCGGCACGGGGTGCGGCGGGGGGATGTCCGGGCCGTTGAGGTAGCCGACGGCCTCGTCGAAGAGGTCGGCGACGGTGCTGCCGGGGAACCGGTGGACATGGTCGGCCAGCGCCTCCTGGCCGCGGCGTCCGACGAAGGTCGCCAGCAGCGCGTCGTCGGCCTCCAGACCATGGACGTGGAAGAGGCGGGTCCAGGCGGCGCGACTGCGGTGTTCGGTGGCGATCAGGGTGCCGTCGAGGTCGAAGAGGGCAGCGTGGAGCGGTACCGGAGGGGAGGAGAGGTCGGTCATCTCAGAGGTGTCCTTGCTCGGCGTGCGAGGTGCGGTGGGACCAGAGGCCCCGGGGGCGGTCATCGGGTGGTGAGGGCCGGGTCCAGGTCCTCGTAGAGGTGTTTCCAAGGCAGGTGTTCCTGGCAGGCGGCCGCGCCACGCACGACGGCCGCGTCGTGATGGCGGCGGGCGGCGAACTGCATGCCGATGGGGACGCCGTTGGCCGCACGGCCCACCGGAACGGTGGCGGCGGGGCTGCCGATGAGGTTGAACGGACTCGTCATCGACCAGCCGACGAACGGGTCGACGGGCTGCCCGGCGACCTCGGTGGGGCCGACGGTGGTGCGGGTGGCGTCGTTGGCGATACCGGCGACGCAGTTCACGGGGCTGACGACGAGGTCGTAGGCGTCGAAGAGGTCCTCGAAGGTGTCCAGGACGCGGGTGCGGACCAGGTCGCCGAGACGGAACTGCACGGCGTCCAGGGCGGCGCCGGTGCGGACGCTCTCCAGGTACGCGGGGTCGACGTCCCGGCCCTGCTCGCCCAGCAGGTCGACGCCCTGTGCCTTGCTGACCTCGGCGGATTCCGCGTGGCAGAGGGAGAGATAGCGGCGCCAGCGGGTGGTCAGCTCGGCGTGCGGGACCGGCAGGCGGAAGTCGTCGACCTCCACCACCTCCGCACCGGCCTCCTTCAGCACCGGCAGCGCGGCCCGTACGGCGGCCTCCACCTCGGGCTCGACCGGGTAGCCGCCGAGGTCGGGGAGGTAGACGATGCGCATGCCGGTCAGCGACGGCGAGAGGGCGTCGGCGAGTGGCTCGGTCACGGGGAAGGAGTACGGGTCGCGTGGATGCGGGCCCGACATGAGGTCCAGGCCGAGGACGGCGTCCTCGACGGTGCGGGCCAGCGGGGCGTAGCAGACCATCGGGTTGAGGCGGCGGAAGGCGTTGGGGCGGGCAGGGACGGCGACCCGGCCGAAGGTGGTCATCATCGTGAAGACGCCGCAGAACGCGCCGGGCACCCGCAGGGATCCGCCGGCGTCCGAGCCCTGGGCGAGCGGGACCATGCCGGTGGCGACGGCGGCTGCGCTGCCGCCGGAGGAACCGCCCGCGTTCATCGCGAGGTTGAAGGGGGTCGAGGCGGGGCCCAGCAGGGCGCTGTCGGTGGTGGCCTTGAAGCCGAATTCCGGGGTGTTGGTCTTGCCGACGACGATGGCCCCGGCGCGTACGAGGCGGTCGACACAGAGGATGGTGTCGGCCGGGACGTCGTCGGCGAAGACCCGGGAGCCGCGAGTGGTGCGCACGTCCGCGACGGGGTCGAGGTCCTTCACCCCGATGGGGACGCCGTGCAGCGGGCCCGGCTCCGCGCCCGCCGCCACCGCACGCTCGGCCTCCCGGGCGTGGGCGAGGGCTTCGTCGGCGCAGACGGTGACGAATGCGTTGACCGAGGGGTTGAGCTGCTCGATCCGCTCCAGGCTGGCGCGGACCGCCTCGACGGGGGAGACGCTCCCCTCACGGATCCGGGCGGCAAGCTGAGTCGCCGTTAAGGCCGCGAACTCTTCCATGACTGCCTCTCCTCACATCACACCGTGTGTGTGGTGCGTTCGCTGTGCATTCCGACGGCGGTCACCGGCGGTGCGGAAGGCGCCGCCGCGCTCCCCCGGCTGCATGCGGGGCGGCGTTGTCTTCCGTTCGTGAAACACCGCGGAGCGCGGGTTGGTTGCACGGGCCCGGGTGCCGGTCGCGGAGCCGGGGCCGCGGCCCGCGCGAGGCGGCGCGCCCGTCCCCGCGCGCCCCGCGTCCCACGGCGAACGCCGGACAACAGGCCGCTGAAGGTGAGGTCACAATCGGCTACCGCCCTGGGAACCGGAGCGATTTTCTGATCTCATGTCGTACGGTGCCGAAACCACCTCCCGCCGAGGCGAGTTGCCCGTCTGTGGTGTGTCCGCGTGGTTCCGCACCGCCCCCCACCCGGTGCGCCGCCCGCAATCTCACGGCCTTTCTCCCGGTATCGCCCGGTGCACCGTTGCATCGAAGGGAATGTTTTGCACAAGCGCAAAAAGAAACGCTGGCTTCCCGCGGCGGTCCTCGGCGGGACGCTGGCCGCAGGCGCCTTCGCTTTTCTGCCCTCCCTGGCGCAGGCTCAGAATGACGCCCCGACGCCCTCCTTGCAGGCCGAATTCACCGCGGCTGCCAAGGAGTTCCACGTTCCGCTGCCGGTGCTGCTGGGCGTGGCCCGTCAGGAGTCCGGCTGGCAGCAGCACTCCGGCTACAGCCAGACCGGCGGCTGGGGCCTGATGAACCTCACCGACGTGACGCCGAAGATGGTCTCCGGGGGCGCCGCCGGTGCCGCCGGGCGCTCCGACCTCGCCTCGTTCGCGGACCACCCCGAACTGCACACCCTGCGGGCCGCCGCCGAGCTGACCGGGCTCCCGGCCGACAAGCTGCGACACCGTTCCGCGGACAACATCCGCGGCGGCGCCGCGCTGCTCGCCTCGTACCAGAAGCAGTTGACGGGCGGGACGTCCGACGACCCGTCGCAGTGGACCGCGGCGGTGGCCAGGTACAGCCGTCTGACGGACAAGAAGGCGGCCACCTCGTACGTCACCTCCGTGTTCTCCGCGATCAAATCCGGTGCGCGGCGGCAGTCGAACGGTGGTGCGGTGACGATGCAGGCGGTGCCGTCCGCCAAGCCCGTCACCCGGCAGTTCACCAAGCTGCGGCTCACCGACGCCCCGACGCCGCCGACCGAGTGCCCCGCGACGCTGACCTGCACGTTCGTGCCGGCCGCGGCCGCCAACGGGCAGGTCTCCGACCGGCCGGCGAACGGCGTCAAGATCACGCAGATCGTCCTCCACACCACGGAGGGCTCGTACGAGAACGCGATCAAGACGTTCCAGACGGCGGGCGGCGCCTCGGCGCAGTACGTCATGCGTGCCTCCGACGGCGAGGTCACGCAGATGGTGCCCAACAAGGACGTCGCGTTCGGGGACGGCAACTACGACAGCAACCTCCACGCCATCCAGATCGAGCACGAGGGCTTCTCGGCGCACGGTGCGGACTGGTACACGCCGGTCGTGTACGAGAAAACGGCGGAGCTGGTGAAGTGGCTGGCGGCCAAGTACGACATCCCGCTGGACCGGCGCCACATCCTCGGGCACGACAACATCACCGGCCCCTCGGACGACACCCTCGCGGGCATGCACTGGGACCCGGGCAACAGCTGGGACTGGACGCGTTTCATGCGGCTGATCGGCGCGCCCATCGACGAGGGCGCGCGGGGCGTCGGCCCGGTCGGCTCGGCGGTGACCATCACGCCGGGCTTCGACGAGAACCGCCAGACGTACACCGTCTGCCCGGCGGACGACCCGTCCGGCAAGGTGAAGGAGTGCGGGCCGCAGAGCGGTCCGTCCAGCGCCCTGTTCGTGCGCAGCGCGCCCGCCGACGACGCGCCGCTGCTGCTCGACCCGGTCGTGCACGCGGGCAAGGACGCCAAGGCCGGTACGGACGGCGTCGCGGACTGGAGCACCACCGTCCAGGCGGGGCAGCAGTTCGTGGTGGCCGGTCAGCAGGGCGACTGGACCGCCATCTGGTTCGACGGCCAGAAGGGCTGGATCCACAACCCCGGCGGCCGTAACACCACTCCGGCCACGGATGTGCGCATCGTGAAGCCTGCCGGTACAGGCGCGGCGCACGTGTACGGCACGGCGTACCCGGAGGAGTCCGAGTACCCGGCGGACGTGAAGCCGTCGAAGCAGACGCCGCTGACGGCGGAGAAATACGGGATCCGCGCAGGTCAGGCGTACGTCACCAGCGGGGAGCCGGAGGCGGCGTCGGACTTCTCGCCGTCCAACGGCACGGTCGTGCACGGCGCGAAGCGGTACTACACCGTGCAGTTCAACCACCGGTACGTCCTGGTGAACGCCGCGGAGGTCACCGCCGCCAAGCCCTCGGGGCACTGACACCCCTGGCACACAGGCGCCCGGGACCGCTGCCGGTCCCGGGCGCCGTCGTATGCCGTGCGGTGGCTCAGGTGCCGGGCTTGCGTCCGTAGACGAAGACGTCGTCACCGGTGGAGAGCAGCTTCCAGTACGCCTTGGCGTCGGCGGTGCGCATGTTGACGCAGCCGTGCGAGCCCGGGGCGGACCAGACGCTGCCGCTGATCGCGTGGAACGCCTGGCCGCCGTCGAAGAACTGGGAGTACGGCATCGAGACGTGGTACAGCGACGACACGTGGTTCTTGTGCCGCCAGAAGACCTTGTGCAGGCCGGTGCGGGTCTCGTTGCCGTTGCGGCCGGTGCGGACGGGCACCGGGCGCTTGACGAGGTGCCGGCCGTCCTGGATCCAGCTGATCTGCCGGGTCAGGTCGACGCAGGCGATGCGGCCCCGGTTGGTGGGGCAGCGTCCGGCGCGGTTGGGGTTGCTGCGAGCGTCCCGCTGCGGCTTGACGACCTTCATCATCTTCCAGGTCACGGGCCCCGCGTAGCCGTACTGCGGGTGGATGGCGTGGCTGACCTGGAATGCGCGGATCGCCCGGCAGTCCCCCTGGGACTGCTTGCCGTCGACCTTGCGGCCCAGGAACTTCTCGGCCTGCTTCTGGTACGGCCCCCGGGCGCCGCCGCACCAGGAGCCGGACGCGGCCTGTGCGGGCGCGGCCCCGAGACCGGCCAGCAGCGGGGCGAGCACGGTGCCCGCCATCGTGTACGCGACCGTCCGGCCGCGACGGCTCATCCTGAATCTCGCCATATGTCCGATCCCCACCTCAACTCGACTCCGCTGTCGCCTCTTTCGGCGCTGCGCGCGGTCGCGGGGCGGACGGTGCCGCCCCTCATCCGCTCATAGCCAGATTAGATGGTTGACCCGAGCGCGGCGGAGGAATGGGCGACTTGTCGGCCATGCCGCCAGGAGGACGGGGAAATGGCATCCGCGCGCGAGGAACCGGTCGTGGCGGCGGCAGCGGTGGCGCGGCAACTGCTGCCCGAGGCACGGATGGTGGTCGTGGGCGGCAGCGTACTGCCCGTCCACCGCACACCGATGTCCGACCTCGACATGGTGGCGGTGCAGCCGCGGGTGGCGGCGCCGCGACATCGCGCGCTGTGGTGGGAGGGCTGGCCGGTGGAGCTGCTCGTCCACGACGAGCGGACGCTCGCCACCCACTGCGAGGGCGGCTTCCGGCGCCGTTGGCCGGGCATCCCCCGGCTGCTGGCCCAAGGCGCGCTCCTCGTGGACGAGGACGGGCTCGGCGCCCGGCTGCAGGCGGAGATGCGGCGGCGGCCGGCCGACGGCCCGGCCCCGGCGACCGCCGCCGAGACCGATGCGCTCCGCTACGAACTCACCGAACTCCTCGACGTCACCGCGGCCCGGCGCGCGGAGGCCCGACGCCGCGGCGCGGGGGGTGCATACGGGGGCGTGCGTCGCGAGGGGTGCGCCGGTGCGCCCCGTCAGCTCTCGCCGCTCCGCCCCCAGCAGGTGATCAGCGGCGCCGGAGTGACCGCGACGTCCTCCCGGGCCAGCCACTCCAGGTGCGCGTCGATCTCCGCATCCGTCGCCGCCCCGGACTCCGTCAGCTCCCCGCGCACATGCCGTACCGTCGCCGCCTCCAACTCGCGGCAGGCGGGCGAGGTGACCGGGAAATACCCCTCGGCCTGTACGTCCACCAGCCCCGCGCCGCGCAGCAGCTTCGGCAGGGAACGGCCGAACGCCAGATCCGCGCCCCGCCCGGCGAGCAGCGCACGGAACCCCCGGCGGATGCGCTCGGCCCGCTCCCCCTCGGGCCCCTCCTCGGCCGGGCAGGCGAGGGGCTGCAGCGCCGGGTCGGCGTCCTCCACCACCAGCCAGCCGCCGGGCCGCAGCGCCGAGACCAGTCGTTCGAGGACCGCCGCCCGGTCCGGCAGATGCACCAGCAGCAGCCGCGCATGGACCAGATCCAGGCCGGTGGCGGGCGGCTCGTCCCGGGTCACGTCGTGCCGCAACACCTCGGTCGTGGCGGTGCCGGGGCCGGTCAGCCACGAGGTGTCGAGGTCCGTCGCCCAGACCCGGCCGGTCGGCCCGACGCGCCCGGCGAGCCCCGCGGGCACCGAGGCCCCGCCCGCGCCGACCTCCCAGCAGCGCCACCCCTCGCCGATCCCCAGCCGGTCGAGGTGGGTGAACGTCCACGGGTCGAAAAGCTCCGCGAACGCGTCGAAACGCCGCCCCGCCTCGCGCCGCCTGTTGTCGAGCAGATATCCGTCCTCAGATCCCATATCGCCATCCTCGCACCCGGCCCCCGCCCCGCCCCGGGCGTACGGAGCGGAGACCCGCGGGCGCATGGAGCGGAGACCCGCCGGCGACATCGGGCGGTACCCCGCGGCGCATCCCCTACGTTGCCCGGACGAGGGCGCCCCCCGGAACGCGCCGGGACGGCACCGGCCACGCCCCACCCCGCAGGGACCCTGCGGATCAACTCCGCAACGCCCCCGAAGAACCCCCGAAGACCGCCGAAGAGCGTCCGAAGAACAGGTGATCCCCCATGCCGGCCGACCGCACGATGCCAACCGACCCCGCGGGCACGCTCCACGACATCCGGGCCCTCCTCCGGAGGGAGTTCCCGCAGACCGATGTCACCGCGGTCCGCCCCCTCGATAGGGCTACACCAGCAGGCAGTGGGTGGCCGACACCGACGAGGGCCGCCTGCTGGTCAAGGTGGTGCAACGCGAACCGTCCGCCGCACATCTGCGACGGCTCGTCACCGCCGCGCAGGTGGCGGCCGCACACGGCATCCCCGTGGTGCGGTACCGGCGGCTGCTGCCCCACGAACCGTCCCTGGGCGGCCCGTTGCTCATCCAGGAGTACCAGGAGGGCGATGCCGCGGACGACGTATGGGAAACCCTCGGCCCGGACCAGCGGCTGACACTGCTCCAGGACCTCGGCGACCTCACCGGACGGCTGCACGCCGTCAAGGGACCCCACTACGGGGACGTGACCGACGGCCCCACGACCTCGTCGCTACGGGAATCGGTCGAAACCGAACTGGAGGCACTGCTTCCACAGGCCGACCTCACCCTGATCGGCGACGCCGACACCCTCCGTTCCGCGCTCCGCGCCACCCTGACACGGCTGGACGACACCGCGAACGTCCCCGCCCTCACCCACGGCGATCTGTGGCTGCCGAACGTCCTCGTCCGCGACGGCCGGATCAGCTGCGTCCTCGACTTCGAACACGCCACCTACGCCGACCGCTTCCGCGACTTCGGCAAACTCGACGAGCATCTCTTCGCCCACTTCCCGGACGGCCGCGACACCTTCCTCACCGCCTACGCCGCGGCACACCCCCTCCCGGACGACTGGGAGCGGCGCCTCTCCCTCGCCCATCTGCTCCACGCCCTCGCCATGCACGTCTACTTCCGTCGCTGGACCCCCCAATGGGCACCGCAGTACGCCCGGGAGGCCAGGGAGTGGCTGGAGAGGAACGGGTGAACGGGTGCCGGGCGGGGCGGGCCCTCGGGCCCGGGTCAGCACACCCGTAGCATCGTCGCCGACGGTGAGGACCGGGGCTGTGAACAGGCCACATCCGATGACCGGTCAAGCCTCCGTGCGCCCGTCGAGGCCGGTGCGCGCCGCGTTCCCCTGGGAGACCCCGTGAGCAGCAGCACACCGGCGTGGTCCGAGCGTGAGCTGCCGTTGTTCTTCACGGCATGGCGGACGGACTGGCGGGACGAGCGGCTCTCCCCCTGCGACTACCTCGACTTCGAGGGCGGTCTGCGTTTCGTGCTGGCCGCGGCCTGGCTCTTCTGCCCGGAGACGGTCGAGTACCGCGGTTGCGTGTTCCTCAAGGAGCGCTTCCGTCAGGACACCGTCGACGACTGGTTCACGAACCTGGGCGACGACCGGCGACGTATCGAGGCCGTCGTCAACCACGTGGAGTTGTGGGACATGTTCGGCAACACCCCCTTGGCGGATGACGACCGGCTCGGGGCGGAGCTGCCCCAACTCGCGCTGGCCCTGGGAGAGTGCTGGCGGGGAGTCCTGTCCGCGCGCCACCCCGACCGGGAGATCACCGTCGAGGTGAGCGGCGAGGAGGACGGCTCCTACGGGCCGACCGTGACCTTCTGTGCACCCCCGGCCGTCCCGGCCAGCGGCTGAGCGTTCCCCCGCGGGCGGCTCCCGCCCGGCCGCTCCGCCCCATGCCGCTTCCCCAGGACCGGAAGCGCAGCTCAGCGCACCCTCCCCCGCGCCTTCAACGGCACCCCCGGCAACGCCGGAGCAGGCAGCCGGGCCCCGTCGTAGCCGCGTACGGTGCCGAAGCGGTCGCCCGTCATCCAGTCGGCGCGGGCCTGTTCGATGTCGTCCTGGGTGCGGCCGACGAAGTTCCACCACGTACCACGGGAATCACGGTTTAGAGGATGTCTCACGTGGTGAGCTTCGCAAGTCTCTTGTAGCAGGTCAGGGCTGCGGCGAGGCCGAGGAAGGCGAGGAAGTGGCTGCCCTTTCGTTCGTACCGGACGGTGAGGCGGCGGTAGCCGAA
>NZ_VKJP01000192.1 GCF_007280575.1 Streptomyces benahoarensis | reverse complement strand
CCTCCGGCTCCCCCGACTCCCCCCTCTCCGACGCCGACCTGCTCCGCCTCGACCACCAGGTCTGCTTCTCGCTGCACGCCGCCTCGCGCGCCTTCGGCGCCGTCTACCGGGACGCCCTCAAGGACCTCGGGCTGACGTATCCGCAGTACCTGGTGATGCTCGTGCTGTGGGAGGACGACCCGCTCCCCGTCAAGTCCATCGGCGAGCGGCTGCGCCTCGACTCCGGCACGCTCTCCCCGCTCCTCAAGCGCCTGGAGGCGGCGGGCCTGGTGCGCCGCGAGCGCAGCGCGGAGGACGAGCGGTCGGTCGGCGTCCACCTCACCGACGCCGGTGCCGCGCTCCGCGAGCGGGCGCTGCCGATGCCCCGCCGGATGCTCGCCGCCACCGGCCTGGACCTGGAGGAACTGCGCACGCTGCGCGGCCTGTTGAGCCGGGTGACCCGCACCCTCGACGAGGCGTGAGCCGCCCGGCCCGGCCGTCACGGACACCCGGATCCGGCCGCGCCCCGTACCCTCCCGTCGCCCCGCGCCGTTAGACGGGGCGAGTGCCTTCCGCGCCGTGCGGGCAGGGGCGCGCACCGCGCGTGCGCCCCCTGCGTCACCCCTCACCCCATCGAGCGAACGGCGTTGGGGAGTCTTCCGGACGAAGGCGTATAAAGGGTGCCGCCGAACCAGCCGGAGCCGCCGGCGGGCCCCGCCAGGACGCGGTGGGCAACAGCGCCTACGAAAGCGGAGGAGTGCCACGTGAACGCGGCAGAAGTCGTCAACACCCTGCTGGTCAAGCGATTCGGGGTCGATCCGGTCGACGTCACCGACGAGACCTCGCTGCAGCATCTGCGGATGGATTCGCTCGCCCTGGAGGAGCTGCGGCTGCTCATCGAGGACCGCCTCGACATCGACCTCGACGAGGTCGCGCTCACCTCCCGGGACACCGTGGGAGCGCTGGTGGCGGCCGTCGACGGCAAAGTCGCCGCGTGACGGCCCGCACGCCGTTCGCCGCGGCCGTGACGGGCGTCGGTCTGGTCACCGCCGCGGGCGTCGGCGCCAAGGCCACCTGGCACACCGTCACCGGGGAGACCACCCCCGTCGGCGTCCGCCACCGCCCCGAACTCACCGATCTGCCCTGCGACTTCATGTACGGCGTCGACGATCTGGACACCACCGAGGTCCTGGGCGTGGCCACCCAGCGGCTGATGGACCGCTTCGCGCAGCTCGCGGTGGTCGCCGCCCGGGAGGCGATGGCCGACGCCGGGCTGGACCCCGGGACCTGGGACGGTACCCGCGTCGCCGTCGTCATCGGCTCGGCCCACGGCGGGCTGCCGTTCTACGAAGAGCAGCACACCGCGCTGCTGGAGCGCGGCGCCCGCCGGGTCTCCCCCAAGCTCGCGCCGCTCACCGTCGTCAACAGCGCGGCCAGCAGCGTCGCGATGGACCTCGGCGCGCAGGGCCCCAGCCTGGGCGTGGCGACCGCCTGTTCCTCGGGCACCGTCGCGCTGGGCACCGCCCATCAGCTGCTGCGCTCGGGCGCCTGTGACATCGCCGTCGCGGGCGGTGCCGAATCGGTCTGCTCCCGGCTGCTGATCGCCAGCGCCTGCCAGATGAAGGCCGTCTCCACCCGCCGCGACGACCCGGCGGCCGCCTGCCGCCCGTTCGACGCCGACCGGGACGGTTTCGTCATCGGCGAGGGCGCCGGGCTCCTCGTCCTGGAGCGCCCCGAGCACGCGCGGGCCCGCGGCGCGACGGTCCGCGCCCGCGTCGCGGGGTACGGCGCGTCCAGCGACGCGTACGCCGCGGTCGCCCCGGACCCCGAGGGCCGTGGTATCGAGCGGGCGCTGCGCGCCGCGCTCGCGGATGCCGGGGTCGGCCCGCGGGAGATCGGCCATGTCAACGCGCACGGCACCTCCACCGTCGTCAACGACCGGATCGAGGCGGCGATGCTCCGCCGGGTCCTGGGCGATGACGCGCTGGTCACCTCCACCAAGGCGATGACCGGGCACACCCTGGGGGCGGCGGGCGGTATCGAGACCGCGCTCACCGTCCTCGCGCTGGAGTCCCAGCTGGTCCCGCCGACCGCCAATCTGGACACGCCCGATCCCCGGATCCCCCTGGAGATCGTGCGTGGCGCGGCCCGGCCCGCGCCCTTCGACTGGGCGGCCAAGACGTCGCTCGGCTTCGGCGGCCACAACGCCGCACTCGTCCTGACCCGCGCCTGACGCGCGCCGCCCCCGCGGATCTCCCGAGAAGGAACCGTCATGTCCGAGGAAACGATCCGCTCCCTGTCGCTGGGCGGGGTGTCCTACGCGTACCGGCTGCTGCACCATCCGGACGGGGCCACCGACCCCGTCATGGTGCTGGGCGGCGCCCTGCAGGGCATGTTCGGGTGGCCGCAGATGGAGGAGCGGCTGAAGCCGGTGGCGAGCGTGATCACCGCCGATCTGCCCGGCATGGGCACCGCCGAACCGCTGCCGCCGGGCCCGAGCACCGAGCTGCTGTGCCGGGCGATCGAGCACATCCTCGACGATCTCGGCGTGGCGCGGATCAACCTCTTCGGCTTCTCCTACGGCGCCGGTCTCGCCTTCGGCTGCGCCCGGCGCTTCCCCGCCCGTATCGCGCGGCTGGCGCTGGGCGGGGTCCCGTCCCACATCACCGACGAGCAGTGCGCCCACTGGGAGCGGGCGGCCGAGGAGCTGCGGCGGGGTGCGGTGGATGCCTTCGCGACGCTCGCCACGGACGGTCTGCTCTGTCTCGACGAGGGGCGGTACGTGACGCGGCGGCGGCTGGCCTACCGCTATGTGCGGCGGTCGATGCTGCAGGCGGCCCGCACCTCCCCGCACGCGCTCGACTCGCTGTGCCGGGCGGTGACCGACCGCCCGGACTTCTCCGGTGGGCTGTCCGGCGTGCCGACCCTGGTGTTCAGTGGCGCCCACGACACCGTGACCTCCCCGGCCCACCAGCAGCGTTTCGCCGCCACCCTCGACGGCAGCCGCTTCCTGGTGATCCCGGACGCCGACCACTGGGTCGTCCTGGAGCGCCCCCAGGCCGTCGCCGACCTCACCGCCCGCTTCTTCACCGACCGCCCGCTCTCCTCGGCCCCGGCGCTGGCTCCGGTCGCCCGCGACGAGGAGCCGACGGACGGGGCTGCGGCGTACGTCTGAGCCGGGGCCGCACGGCGGGCGCGCGGGACCAGCGGCGGGCAGGCGCCGTGGCCCGGGCCACGGCGCGGGCGGATTCGGTGGAACGCGCCCGCCATCGGTCCCGTACCCGGTAGGAAGGGCCCATGGCATCCCTCCCGGAGTACGGGCCCGAAGGCCCGATCCGCCCCGTCGCCGCGCGGCCGCCGGTTCCGGTGGCCGGGGTGCTGTCGACTTCTCCGGGACCCTCTTCCAGATCGCGCCGTACGCCGACCGCATCCGGGCGGCCGTGCCGTACGCCGTCGACGACGTCGCGGTGGACGGCTGGCTCACCGCCCTGGCGACCGTGCTGACCGACCCCGGGGTGCGTGCCGCGCAGCACGCCCGCGACACCTCCGCCCGCGCCCACCGGCACGCCTTCACCACCTGGTACGCGTCGGTGCCCGCGCTCGCGCCGTACGCGGAGGCACTGTACGAGCAGCTGCGGACGCCGGAGCACTGGCTGCCGTACGCAGACAGCGCGCGGACCCTTGCGGCGCTGGCGGGGCGCGGGGTCGCGGTCGGGGTGGTCAGCGATGTGGGCTGGGATCTGCGGCCGACCTTCGCCCACCACGGGCTCGCGGAGTACGTCGGGGCCTGGGTGCACTCCTTCGAGCACGCCACCGAGAAGCCCGATCCGCTGCTGTTCCGGCACGCCTGCGATCTGCTCGGGCTGGCCCCCGCGCAGACGCTGATGGTCGGCGACCACCCCGCCAAGGACGGCGGTGGCGCCCTCGCCGGGCTGCGCTCCTACGTCCTGCCGAGCGGTGCGGCGCCCGGCGGCATCCGCGGGTTGGACGCGGTGCTGCGTCTGCTCGCGCCGGATCCGGCCGTCTGAGGCGCGTCGCCCTCTCTTTCCCTTGTGGCGCGGGCCACTTCGGCCCCCTCCCGCACCGCCTCGCACGCCGCTTTCCGGCCGCCGCGGAGTGAGGGCAGGCACAGGGTGTACGTCACGTACGAGGGCGCTTAGTCGCGGCGGGGCCGCTCATCACACCAGAGAACACGGTTCATTTCGGGCATCTCACCTCATCTCACGATGAGAGGTAGTACGTCACATCATTGCCACCGATTCGGCGCCGCGCTAACCATGGATGCCGTAAGCACCGAGAACGTGCCGGTGGACTCCTCGCCCTGGTGAGTGAGCGCGGCCAGACCCTCGGTTCCCCCCGCGCCGCCGAAGGCCGCACCCCGCATCAGCACCTGAGAAGAGGTCACCACCGTATGTCCCGTTTCGCCCTGCTCCGCACCGCCCGTGTCACCCGCACCCAGAAGGTCGCCACCGTCGTACTGGCCGCCGCCGGCGCCACCACCGCCCTGGCCGTGACGGCCTCCCCGAGCCAGGCGGCGCCCGTCACCGCTGCGCACGCCCCGGCCGCGGTCAAGCCCGTGAGCGCCAACGGCCTGCCGAAGACCGGTGCCGACAAGAGCGCCGAGGCGACGTCCGGCACGGTGTCCGCCGCCGGTCACCTCAAGGTCACCGCCGTCGACAAGCAGGGGCACGCCGCCAAGCAGGCCGCCAGCCGCTCCGCCGAGCGTCAGGCCCCGAAGTCGTACGCGAACAACCTGGACGGCTGGATCCACCAGTCCCTCGACATCATGAAGAACAAGGGCATACCCGGCAGCTACGAGGGCCTCCACCGCAACATCATGCGCGAGTCCTCCGGCAACCCCAACGCCGTCAACGGCTGGGACATCAACGCCGTCAACGGCATCCCCTCCAAGGGCCTCCTCCAGGTGATCCAGCCCACCTTCGACACCTACCACGTCAAGGGCACCGCCCATAAGCTCACCGACCCCGTCGCCAACATCACCGCCGCAGCCAACTACGCCGCCCACCGCTACGGCTCCATCGACAACGTCAACTCCGCCTACTGAGACGGAACATGACGGCCGTCACCCCTGACGGCGACACCGTCGAGCGACCGGCCCCGGGCCGGTCGTGACCACAGACGAGGGCCCTGTCCGCCTCCCGCGGACAGGGCCCTCGTCGGCGTGTGCGGACGCCTATCGAGCGACGCCGTCCAGCGGCGCGAGGCCGAGGAGGGCGCTGACGACCTCGCCGGCGAACTGCAGACCGGCCTTCTCCTTCGGTGTGAGGTCGTGGTCGTCGGCGGGCGCCGCGGCGGCCGGACCGGCAGTCAGGGCGCCTGCGGCGCAGAGAGCGGCGACCACGACGGTCAGACGACGGAACATAGGCGCTTCCTTACGGTGCGAGGGCTCGGACGGGCCCAGCCTCCGCGAGCCGCGCGCCCCGGCCGGTGCGACAGTCCGGGTGCTGCGGCGAACGGCCCACCGACTGTGCCGCAACGGGCGCCCCGTACGGCCGCGACGCGGGACACCGAGGCCCGCACCCCGCTCAGATCCGGGCCCGTTCCGGGCGTGACCCGGGCAACATCCGAGGCCCCCCGGAAGGGGTCGCCGGGTGATGCCGGGCACAGGACGCACGTCACCTACGAGGGCCGGTAGTGACGCCACACCCCCACCAATACAGGGTGAAAAGCCTGCAACATCGGACATCTCACCTTATCTCACTATGAGGCGTAGTACGTCACATCATTGCCACCGTTGCCGGACAGCGCTAACTATGAATCCCGTAAGCACCGAGAACGTGCCGACGGACTCCTCCCGCCTGGTGAGCGAGCACGGCCTGACCCTCGGTTCCACGCGCCGCCACAGGCCGCTCCCCCCGCATCCCGCATTCGGAAGAGGTCACCACCGCATGTCCCGTTTCGCCCTGCTCCGCACCGCCCGCGCCACCCGCACCCACAAGGTCGCCGCCGCCGTGCTCGTCGCCGCCGGCGCCACCGGCGCCCTGACCGCCACCGCGACCCCGAGCAACGCGCAGCCCGCCACCGCGCACGCCCCGACCGCCGTCAAGCCCGTGAGCGCCAACGGTCTGCCGAAGGTCGTCACCGGCGAGGCGACGACCGCCGAGGCCAAGACCGCGGACGTCTCCGCGTCGGTCGCCGACGGCCTGAAGGTCACCGCGGTGGCGAAGCAGGACCGGGCCGCCCAGCAGGCCGCCAACCGCTCCATGGAGCGTGCGTCCCTCGCCCCGAAGGCGGCACCCAAGGCCGCCCCGAAGGCCGCCCCGAAGTCGTACGCGAACAACCTGGACGGCTGGATCCACCAGTCCCTCGACATCATGAAGAACAAGGGCATACCCGGCAGCTACGAGGGCCTCCACCGCAACATCATGCGCGAGTCCTCCGGCAACCCCAACGCCGTCAACGGCTGGGACATCAACGCCGTCAACGGCATCCCCTCCAAGGGCCTCCTCCAGGTGATCCAGCCCACCTTCGACACCTACCACGTCAAGGGCACCGCCCATAAGCTCACCGACCCCGTCGCCAACATCACCGCCGCAGCCAACTACGCCGCCCACCGCTACGGCTCCATCGACAACGTCAACTCCGCCTACTGAGACGGAGTGACACCGCGCTGACGCGCGCGGGATCCGGCACCACGCCGGATCGCGCGCCGCCCGGACCGCGGACCGGGGCGACTGGCGCGTGCGCCTCGTCCGCAGCCCGCAGCGGGCCCCGTACACCGGGGCCCGCTGCGGCGTTTGCACACCGGGGCGCGCCGTGTCGGCCGACACGCCGTCAGATGCGGCCGAACGGGTGAGACCGACCGGCTGAATGGCGGACTGACGGGCCATCGGGTCTTGGGCGTGTACGGATTAGCGTATACGTCTTGTTATCGGCAGGAATGTGCCACGGTCTGCCGATTCGACCTCACCGATGGCTTTCGGAGGCACCCGATGCCCTTGCGCAGTTCCGGTTCCGCCCGCCGTGCGTTCCCCCTCACGGCCGGAACCCTTATCGTCCTCACCGCGCTCGCCCTGCCGCTCGCGCTGCCCACCGCCGCGGCGGCCGCTACCGGGAACGGCCAGGAGCCCGCCCACCCCGAGCAGGACTGGATGGGCTCCACCATCGCCGCCCACGAGGGGGGCAACCGGGCCGGCGGCCCGGAGACGGACGACCATGAGACGAAGGCGTCCACCTCGATCGCGTCGGTCAACGGCGTCGACGTCTCCAGCCACAACGGCAACGTCGGCTGGCCCGCGCTGCGGCAGAGCGGGGTGCGCTTCGCGTACGTCAAGGCGACCGAGGGCACCACGTACAAGAACCCGTACTTCACCCAGCAGTACCGGGGGTCGTACGACGCGGGGATCATCCACGGCGCGTACCACTTCGCGCTGCCGGACCACTCCAGCGGCGCGTCGCAGGCGAAGTACTTCGCGCAGCAGGGCGGCGCCTGGTCGAAGGACGGCAAGACGCTGCCCGGGGCGCTGGACATGGAGTACAACCCCTACGGGGCGACCTGCTACGGCAAGGACCAGGACGCGATGATCGACTGGATCGCCGACTTCGTGGAGACGTACCGCGCCGAGACCAAGCGGGACGCCATCCTCTACACCTCCACCGACTGGTGGAAGCAGTGCACCGGGAACTCCGAGAAGTTCGGGAAGACCAACCCGCTGTGGGTCCCGCGGTACGGCTCATCCGTGGGTGAGCTCCCGGCGGGCTGGAACTTCCACACCATCTGGCAGTACACCTCCAGCGGGCAGACGGTCGGCGACCGCAACCACTTCAACGGGTCGTTCAGCCGCCTGCAGGCACTCGCCAACGGCTGACGCCCACCCGGTCCCGGACCACGCGACGGCCGGCTCCCGGCGCCCGAAACGGCGCCGGGAACCGGCCGTTCGCCGTGCAACGACCGGCCCTCTCCCGGCCGTTGCCGCACCGTCACCGTACGGCCGGGGATTTCTCCGCGGCGTGGGCGATGTTGCGGGCCATGCCGCCGAACACCGCGGCGTGGAAGGGGGCGACGGCCCGCCAATAGGCGTGTCCGGCCAGTCCGTGCGGGTGGAACAGGGCGCGCTGGCCGTAGACGGTACGGCCGCGGGCGTCGCGGCCGACGGTCAGCTCCAACCAGGCCAGGCCCGGCAGCCGCATCTCGGCGCGCAGCCGCAGCAGCCGTCCGGGGACGATCTCCTCGACCCGCCAGAAGTCGAGGGAGTCACCGGCCCGCAGCCGGGCGGCGTCACGGCGGCCACGGCGCAGCCCGACGCCGCCGACCAGCCGGTCGAGCAGGCCCCGGACCGCCCAGGCGGCGGGGAACGAGTACCAGCCGTGCTCGCCGCCGATGCCCTCCACCACGTTCCAGAGCGCTTCGGGGCCGGCGTCGACGAGGCGTCGGCGGCGGTCGGTGTAGAGGCTGCCGCCCGCCCAGTCGGGGTCGGTGGGCAGCGGCTCGGCGGGGGCGCCGGGGACCGCGGCGTTGGACCAGCGGGTGGCGACCTTGGCCTCCCGGATCCGGCGCAGGGCCAGGGCCAGCGCGTCGTCGAGCGGGAGCGGGTGGCCGGGCGGGTCGGGGACGTACCGTGCGAGGTCGTGTTCCCGGCAGACGACCTCGTGGCGCAGGGATTCGGCGAGCGGTCGGGCGAGGCTGCCGGGGACGGGGGTGACCAGGCCGACCCAGTGGCTGGACAGGCCCGGGGTGAGCACCGGGACGGGCACGATGAACCGTCTGGCCAGCCCGGCGACGCGGGCGTAGCGCTGCATCATGTCGCGGTAGGTGAGGACGTCCGGGCCGCCGATGTCGAAGGCACGGGAGACATCGTCGGGCAGGGTGGCGGAGCCGACGAGGTAGCGCAGAACGTCGCGGACGGCGATGGGCTGGATTCGGGTGGAGACCCAGCTGGGCGTGATCATCACCGGAAGGCGTTCGGTGAGGTAGCGGAGCATCTCGAACGAGACGGAGCCGGAGCCGATGATCACCGCGGCGCGGAGGACGGCGGTGGGGACGCCGGAGGCGAGCAGGAGGTCGGCGACCTCGGCGCGGGAGCGCAGGTGCGGGGAGAGCCGGTCCTGCGGGACGCCGGGCGGGGTGAGGCCGCCGAGGTACACGAGGCGGCGGATTCCGGCGGCGCGCGCCTCGTCGGCGAAGATCCGGGCGGCTCGGCGGTCGGTCTCCTCGAAGGTGGCGCCGGTACCGAGGGCGTGCACCAGGTAGTAGGCGGTGTCGACGCCGTCGAGTGCGCCGCGGACGGAGGCGACGTCGGTGATGTCGCCCCGGTAGATCTCGGTGCGGCCCGCCCAGGGGTGGTCGCGCAGCTTCTGCGGGGTGCGGGCCAGGGCCCGTACCGCGTATCCGGCGTCCAGCAGCTCCGGGACGAGGCGCCCGCCGATGTATCCGGTGGCGCCGGTGACCAGCGCGAGGGGGCGCGTCGGCGGGGTGCGTGCGCCGGGGGACTGCTGGCGCGCGCCCGGGTGGTCCGGGCCGCCATGCGCTGCGGTGTCGGCCATGGGCCGTGCCTCCTGCCGGGGCGGGTACCGGGCCGTGCCGGGGCGACGGACCGCGCCGCCCCACCCGGATCAGTGTGGCATCGCGAGGGGCAGGGGGCATGGTGGCGGGCCGGGGCGCGGTGCGAGGGCGAGGCACGGGGACCAGTGGTCCGGCGCGCCCTGGCGCGTCCCCCCGGACGCTCAGCGGGCGGAGGCGGCGGGTCCGTCCTCCGTAGCGGCGGCGGCGAGCCCGTCATGGCCGTTCCGGCCGTCGCTCCCGGCCTTCGTCGCGGCGCGGCGTTTCTCCGTCCTCGATGTGGGTGAGGGTGCGGTCATGGGATGAGGGGTTCGGCCCCCGTCCGGCCGTGTCCGCTGGTTCGTCCGACCCGCAGGAGCCGTCATGCCCGAGCAGGACACCGATCGCCGTCCGCCGCGTTTCGGCGTCAACTACACGCCCTCGCAAGGGTGGTTCCACCACTGGCTCGACTTCGACCTGGACGCGGTGCGCGCCGATCTGGACGCCGTCGCCGGGCTCGGCCTCGACCATGTCCGAGTCTTCCCGCTGTGGCCGCTGTTCCAGCCCAACCGGACGCTGATCCGGCCGCGCGCCGTGGAACAGCTGGTGGCGCTGGCGGACGCCGCCGCCGAGCGGGGGCTGGACGTCGCCGTCGACGGCCTCCAGGGGCATCTGTCGAGCTTCGACTTCCTGCCCGCCTGGACGCGGACCTGGCACCGACGCGGCCTGTTCACCGATCCGGACGTGCTCGCCGGGCAGCAGGAGTACCTGCGGACGCTGGCCGCCGCGCTCGCCGACCGGCCCGCGTTCCTCGGGATGACGGTCGGCAACGAGTTCAACCAGTTCGCGGACGGGCCGCACCCCGATCCGGACCGGATCGACGCGGCGCAGGCCGGGGCGTGGCTGGAGCTGATGCTGGGGGCCTGTGAGCGCGGGGCTCCGGGGCGGCCGCATCTGCACGCCGCCTACGACGCGGCCTGGTACCAGGACGGTCACCCCTTCACGCCCGCGCACGCCGCCCGGCTGGGCGCGGTGACGGCGGTGCACTCCTGGGTGTTCAACGGGACGGCGCAGCGGCACGGCGCCACCGGCGTCGCGACGGAGCAGCACGCCGCGTATCTGATCGAGCTGTCGAAGGCGTGGGCCGACGATCCGCGCCGTCCGGTATGGCTCCAGGAGGTGGGCGCCCCGGCGCCCCACATCCCGCCGGACGGCGTCGCGCGCTTCACCGCGGCCACCGTCGATGCCGCGCTGGACTGCGCGGACGTGTGGGGCGTGACGTGGTGGTGCTCGCACGATGTGGACCGGGCGCTGGCGGACTTCCCGGAGCTGGAGTACGGGCTCGGGCTGTTCACCACCGACGGGACGGCCAAACCGGCGGCGCGGACCCTCGCCGAGCGGGCCGCCGCATGGCGCGGCCGGCCGCACCGCCCCGCGCCGCGCACCACCGCGCTCGTCGTCGACGTGGGCGAGCCGGAGGCGGCGCCGCACCGGTCGGTGTGCGCCCCGGGCGGGCCGGTCTTCGAGGCGTGGGCCCGGCTCGCGGCCGACGGGGTCCGGCCCGCGCTGGTGCTGGACTCGCACACCGGCGACGCGGACCGGCTGGCGGCCCGCGGCATCACGGAGCTGGTGACACCGGCGGAGGTGAGCGGCGGCACCACCGTCCGGCGCACCGACTGACCACCGGCCGCCCCCTACCCCTGTCTCTTATACCCATCTCCGAGCCCACGAGACGCTCATGAACCAAAAAAGA
>NZ_VKJP01000191.1 GCF_007280575.1 Streptomyces benahoarensis | reverse complement strand
CCCAGGCCCTCGTCCTCCGCGTCGGACCACAGGGCGCTGTCGTACGGGGCGTCGGGGACGGGGACGATGCGGTCGCCGTCGGGTCCGGTGGGGCGGGCGGTACCGGCTCCGGCGCGGAGCAGGCGCAGGCTTTCGCCCAGGTGGTCGGTGTCGCTGCGTACCCGGCGGATGTCGAGCCCGTCGCCGAGCCGTCGCTCCAGCCGCTCCACGGCGCGTACCAGCTCGTTCAGGGTGCGTTCGGCCGCCGTCAGCTCGTCGTGAAGGGACATGGTCCGCCCTCTCTGCCGAAAACGTCGCCCGGGAAGGTCGGCGGGCGCCGGGACGAGGTCTCCGGAGCGCGGGGACGACCTCCCACGTCCCGAGTGTCGCGCGTCGCGGTGGGGTGGGAAAGGCGGGGCGGGCCGCTCGGCCGCCGGGGCCGCCGTTTTGAGCGGCGGGCGCCCGCTGCCGTGCCGTTCCGGAGGCCCGCCTCCCGCTTCTTGCGCCGGGCGGGTGGCCTTGCCCCGGGGCGCCGCCGTGTCGGGCGGCCGGGCCGTCCCGGGTCGCCTTCAGTGGGGGTGCCATAGATGTGATGAGCCGCTAAGTGGGCCGGACGTGTCACGGCGGCTCGCCGCGGCGTCGGCGAGCCCCGGAGGTAACAGCCATGACCGACCACGTCAGCCCAGGCCGCGCCGTGCGCCGCAGGCGCCGCGCCGTCCTCCTCGCGGCGGGGGTCCTGCTGCCGCTGCCGGTCCTGGCCGGGTGCGCGGACGACGACGGCGGCGGCGCCTCGGGCCTCGCCCAGGACATCGCGGCGGCGCCGCGCGGCCGGGTCGCGAACGGCGGCACGGTCCGCTGGGCGGTCGACGCGCTGCCCAGCACCCTCAACGCCTTCCACACCGACGCCGACGCGGCCACCTACCGGGTCACCGGCGCCGTCCTGCCCTCGCTCTTCACCCTCGACCGCAGCGGCACCCCGCAGCGCAACGCCGACTACCTCACCGCCGCCGACCTCACCACGCGCGAGCCCCGGCAGGTCGTCGTCTACAAGCTCAACCCCAAGGCCCGCTGGAGCGACGGCCGCCCGATCGGCGCCGCCGACTTCGTCGCCCAGTGGAAGGCGCTGCGCGGCACGGACCACGCGTACTGGACCGCCCGCAACAGCGGCTACGACCGCATCGCCAAGGTGGAACAGGGCGCCGGGCCGCACGAGGTCAAGGTCACCTTCGCCAAGCCCTACGCGGACTGGCGGGCGCTCTTCACCCCGCTCTACCCGCAGTCCGTCATGGTCGGCGCCGACGCCTTCAACGACGGCGCCCGCGACCGGCTCCCGGTGACCGCCGGGCCGTTCGCCGTCGGCGACCGGAACTCCGACGACGGCACCCTCACCCTGGAGCGCGACCGCCACTGGTGGGGCGCGCCCGCCAAGCTCGACCGGCTGGAGCTGCGCGCCGTACCGCGCGGGAAGCGGGCCGACGCGCTCAGCTCCGGTGACGTCGACGTCGCGGAGGTCGACGCGGCCGTCGCGAAGAAGATCGACGACGTGGGCGGCGCCGCCCCCGCCGGTGTCCCCAAGAGCGTCCACGCGGGCAACACGGGCGCCCAGCCCGGGGCCGGGCAGGACGCCGCGGACCAGGAGCCCGCCCCGCGCGGCGCGGTCGCCGCCGACGCCGTGCGCGCCCAGGCCGCCGCCCGCGGCTCCGAGGCGGCGCGCGCCGAGGCCCGGGCCGCGGCCGTCGCCAGAACGCTGCGCGGCTACGCCGTCCGCCGCGCGTTGCAGCCCGCGTACACCCAGCTCGCGCTGAACGGCGGCAGCGGGCCGCTCAGCGACGACCGGGTGCGGCGCGCGGTGGCCCGCGCCATCGACCGGCAGGCCCTCGCCGACACCGTCCTCAAACCGCTGCGGCTGCCCGCCACGCCGCTCGGCAGCCATCTGCTGCTGTCCGGGCAGGAGGGGTACGCCGACCACAGCGACGCCGTCGGCGGTACGGACACCGACGCCGCGAAGACGCTGCTCGCGGACGCGGGCTGGCGTACGGGCCGGTCCACGCCGGGCTCGCCGCAGCCCGCGCAGGGCGACGCCCAGGCCGGTCACGGCGGCGCCCCCGGCGACACCGCCGCGGGCGGCCGGGAGCGGGCGGGCGAGCAGATCGCGGCGCAGGCGCCCGCGGTGAAGAAGGACGGCAAACCGCTCACCCTGCGCTTCGTCGTGCCGGACGGCCCCGCCTCCGCGGAGCTGCGGACCGTCAGCCACCGGATCGCCACGATGCTCTCCCGGATCGGTATCGCCACCGCCGTCCAGAAGGTCGCCGACGACAGCTACCTCCAGGACCACATCGAGGCCGGCGACTACGACCTGGCGCTGTACTCCTGGCCGGGCACCGCCTACCCGTCGACCGACGCCCGGCCGGTCTACGCCAAGCCGCAGCCCGCCCCGGACGGTTCGCTGAGCGTCGGGCAGAACTACACCCGCGTCGGCAGCGACCGCGTCGACCAGCTCTTCGACCAGGCGGTCTCCGACCTCGACCCCAAGGCCGCGCGGGAGGCGCTGAACAAGGCCGACGCCCGGATCTGGGCGTCGGCCGGTTCGATCCCGCTGTACCAGCGGCCCGAGCTGGTCGCCACGAAGAAGTCCCTCGTCAACATCGGCTCCTTCGGCTTCGCGGCCCCGCGCTTCCAGGACATCGGCTACGCGAAGTGAGCCCCGGCCCCCGCCGCCGCGCCGACCCGGCTGACGGTGCGGCGGCGCCCGGGTGGAATCGGGTCGGCGCGAGCCCGGACAATCGGTGAGAACGCCCAGGTCAGGCCGGGTGCGGGCAGGCTGCGGCGGCCGACGCCTCGGCAGCCACGTACCATGGGGTGAGGCCGTGGCGTCTCATGCCCGGCAGGCGCGCGTACCGGACCGTACGCGCCGCCCACCACGATTCCGGGAGAAGCGCCGCAAGTGCCCACGCGCCACGACATCCGTAACGTCGCCATCGTCGCCCACGTCGACCACGGCAAGACGACCATCGTCGACGCCATGCTCAAGCAGGCGGGGGCCTTCGCCGCTCACCAGCTCGACTCCGTCGACGACCGGGTCATGGACTCCAACGACCTGGAGCGCGAGAAGGGCATCACCATTCTCGCGAAGAACACCGCGGTCAAGTACCACCCCAAGGACGGTGGCGACCCGATCACGATCAACATCATCGACACCCCCGGCCACGCCGACTTCGGTGGCGAGGTCGAGCGCGGTCTGTCGATGGTCGACGCGGTCGTGCTGCTGGTCGACGCCTCCGAGGGCCCGCTGCCGCAGACCCGCTTCGTGCTCCGCAAGGCCCTCCAGCAGCGCCTGCCGGTCATCCTGTGCATCAACAAGACCGACCGCCCCGACTCCCGTATCGACGAGGTCGTCAACGAGACGTACGACCTCTTCCTCGACCTGGACGCGGACGAGGAGCAGATCGAGTTCCCGATCGTCTACGCCTGCGGCCGTGACGGCGTCGCGTCGCTGACCAAGCCGGAGGACGGCACCGTCCCGGCCGACTCCACCAACCTGGAGCCGTTCTTCACCACGCTGCTCCAGCACGTCCCGGCGCCGGAGTACGACGAGACCGTCCCGCTCCAGGCCCACGTCACCAACCTCGACGCGGACAACTTCCTCGGCCGTATCGCGCTGCTCCGCGTCGAGCAGGGCGAGCTGCGCAAGGGCCAGACCGTGGCCTGGATGAAGCGCGACGGTTCGGTGCAGAACGTCCGCATCACCGAGCTGATGATGACGGAGGCGCTGACCCGCAAGCCCGCCGAGGTCGCCGGCCCCGGTGACATCTGCGCGGTCGCCGGTATCCCCGAGATCATGATCGGCGAGACGCTGGCCGACCCGGAGAACCCGGTCGCGCTGCCGCTGATCACGGTCGACGAGCCCGCCATCTCGATGACCATCGGTACGAACACCTCGCCGCTGGTCGGCCGTGGTGGCACCGGCAAGGGCGCGGACGCCAAGAACGCGGTCAAGGACCGCAAGGTCACCGCCCGCCAGGTCAAGGACCGCCTCGACCGCGAGCTGATCGGTAACGTCTCGCTGCGCGTCCTGGACACCGAGCGCCCCGACGCCTGGGAGGTGCAGGGCCGCGGTGAGCTGGCGCTGGCCATCCTGGTCGAGCAGATGCGCCGCGAGGGCTTCGAGATGAACATCGGCAAGCCGCAGGTGGTCACCAAGCAGATCGACGGCAAGACCCACGAGCCCGTCGAGCGGATGACGGTCGACGTGCCCGAGGAGCACATGGGCGCGGTCACGCAGCTCATGGGCACCCGTAAGGGCCGGATGGACAACATGTCCAACCACGGCTCCGGCTGGGTCCGTATGGAGTTCGTCGTCCCCTCCCGCGGTCTGATCGGCTTCCGCACGGAGTTCCTGACCAACACCCGCGGCACGGGCATCGCCCACTCCATCCACGAGGGCCACGAGCCGTGGTTCGGCGAGCTGAAGACCCGTAACAACGGTTCGCTGGTCGCCGACCGCTCCGGTGCGGTCACCGCGTTCGCGATGACCAACCTCCAGGAGCGCGGTGTGCTCTTCACCGAGCCCGGCACCGAGGTGTACGAGGGCATGATCGTCGGCGAGAACTCCCGCGCCGACGACATGGACGTCAACATCACCAAGGAGAAGAAGCTCACCAACATGCGCTCCGCCTCGGCCGACTCCTTCGAGGCGATCGTGCCGCCGCGGAAGCTCTCCCTGGAGCAGTCGCTGGAGTTCTGCCGCGACGACGAGTGCGTCGAGGTCACCCCGGAGGCGGTCCGTATCCGCAAGGTCGTCCTCGACCAGAAGGAGCGCGGCCGCACCGCGTCGCGCGCCAAGCGCTGACGCCCCGGGCACCGCTGATACGACGAAGCGCCCCGCAGGACTCCGGTCCGGCGGGGCGCTTCGCCGTGTGCGGGGGGCGGACACGCAGCGGCTTATATCGCGGTGGAATGATCTTGTCAATGGCGGCTTGGCCTCGGCCAGTTGGCGTGGTGTCCGCATTCCGGAGCAATGCGCGAGTGATGTTGCCCACCTCGTCCCTTTCCTGCACGTGTGGATAGTTTGCTTTGTCCGAATTTCGAACTCCCTCAATGGGAGATGTGATCTGATCGAGACCCTTTACGCGTGGTTTATGGCCGAAACGTGACTGAGACTGGGCGGTATTGAGCTCGGGTCAATGGGTCACGCGCCGTAAGAAGCGCCGACTCACGAGCATCGGGGGCTGGTTGTGGACTGTCAGGGGTGTCAGTCGCGCCGGCTCCTTTCCATATCGAGAAATGGACTCATGAGGAGGCAATCCATGCGCGGTGCCAAGAGCGCCACCTGGGTCGCAGGAGCGATAGTCGTGGCCCTGGGGGCCACGGCCTGTGGCGGCGGCAGCAGTGCGAGCGCCGAACCCGGCGTCGTCCGGGCCAACTGGGGTGACCCGCAGAACCCGCTGGAGCCCGCCAACACCAACGAGGTGCTCGGCGGCAAGGTCCTCGACATGATCTTCAGCAACCTGAAGAGCTACGACCCGAAGACCGGCGAGGCGAAGAACGACGTCGCGCAGTCCATCGACACCAAGGACCAGCAGACCTTCACCATCAAGGTGAAGAAGGGCGAAAAGTTCTCCAACGGCGAGCCCGTGACGGCCCGTTCGTTCGTCGACGCCTGGAACTACGGCGCGCTGAGCACCAACGCCCAGAAGAACTCGTACTTCTTCGCCGACATCCAGGGCTACGACAAGGTCGCGCCCGCCGAGGGCAAGCCGACCGCGAAGACCCTCTCCGGCCTCAAGGTCGTCGACGAGCACACCTTCACCGTCACCCTCGACGAGAAGATGTCGACCTGGCCGCTGCGCCTGGGCTACAAGGCGTTCGCGCCGCTGCCCAAGACGTTCTTCAGCGACCACGACGGCTACCTCGCCAAGCCCGTCGGCAACGGCCCGTACGCCGTGGACACGTACGACAAGGGCAAGCAGATGAAGCTCGTCCCCAACGCGCACTACACCGGGGACGACAAGCCGCAGAACAAGGGCGTGCTGCTCAAGGTCTACACCGACTCCAACGCCGCCTACGCGGACCTCCAGTCCGGCAACCTCGACGTCGACGACGACGTGCCCGCCGAGCAGATCCGCAACGCCAAGTCGGACCTGAAGGGCAATTACCTCTCGCAGCCGGCCGGTATGAACCAGGTCATCACCTTCCCGCTGTACAAGGACGGCTGGAACAAGGCGGGCATGGAGAAGGTCCGCAAGGGCCTGTCCATGGCGATCGACCGCAAGGCGATCACCGACAAGGTCTACAACGGCACCCGCACCCCCGCCACCGACTTGACCTCGCCCGTCCTCGGCGTCGCCAACGGCTACAGCAAGGACGTCTGCGGGGACACCTGCACGTACGACCCCACCGAGGCGAAGAAGCTGATCAAGGAAGGCGGCGGGATCCCCGGCGGGAAGATGACGATCAGCTACAACGCCGACAAGGACTCCCACAAGCAGTGGGTGGACGCCGTCTGCAACAGCATCAACACCGTGCTGGGCGACGACAAGGCGTGCGTGGGCAACCCCGTCGGCACCTTCGGTGACTTCCGCAACCAGATCACCAAGCAGGAGATGACCCAGCCGTTCCGCTCCGGCTGGCAGATGGACTACCCGCAGATCGAGAACTTCCTGACCCCGCTGTACGCGACCGGCGGCGCCTCCAACGACGCCAAGTTCAGCGACCCGAAGTTCGACGCGCTGCTGAAGAAGGCCGGCGCCGAACCGGACGTCAAGAAGGCCACCGACCTCTACAAGCAGGCCGAGAAGATCGTCCTCGACAAGGTCGTCAGCATCCCGCTCTGGTACCAGAACGGCACCGCCGGCTGGTCCGATCACGTCTCCGGCGTCCAGCTGAACGCCTTCAGCTTCCCGGTCTTCACCAAGGTCAAGGTCACGGACTGACCCGACGCGGCCGCCCCTGAGGCCGACGGGCTCCCGCCCGTCGGCCCCTCGGGGCCGTGGCCCCGCGCGCGAGAACACACCCGCTCACGGCGGCAGGAGCAGCCGGACACGCCCGCGACCACCCGGTCCCGGACGCGGTCCCGGCCGCCCCCGCGTCGGCGCTTTACTGGAGGACACATGGGGCGCTACGTCATCCGACGCCTGCTCCAGATGGTGCCCGTCTTCATCGGCACCACTTTCTTGATCTTCGTCATGGTCTACGCACTCGGCGACCCCGTCGCCGCGATGTTCGGAGACCGGACGCCCGATCCGGCCACCGCCGCCCAGATCCGGGAATCCCTGCACCTCGACGACCCGCTGTGGAGCCAGTACCTGCAGTACATGGCCGGGATCTTCCGCGGCGACTTCGGCACCGCCTTCAACGGCACGCCCGTCGCCGAACTGATGGGCTCGGCCTTCCCCAACACCATCAAGCTGACACTGGTGGCCTTCGCCATCGAGGTCGTCGTCGGCGTCGGGCTCGGCATCGTCGCCGGGATGCGCCGCGGCCGCCTCGCCGACACCGGCGTGCTGGTCTTCACCCTGCTGGTGATCTCCATCCCGACGTTCGTCACCGGCTATCTGCTCCAGTACTTCATCGGCGTGAAGCTCGCCTGGGCCGCCCCCGCGGTCTCCAGCGATGTCGCCTTCGGCGAACTGCTGCTGCCCGGCATCGTGCTGGCCGGTGTCTCCCTCGCGTACGTCGCCCGGCTGACCCGTACGTCGATCGCCGAGAACATCCGCTCCGACTACGTCCGCACCGCCACCGCCAAGGGCCTGCCCCGGCGCCGCGTCGTCGGTGTGCACCTGCTGCGCAACTCGCTGATCCCCGTGATCACCTTCCTCGGCACCGACATCGGCGCCCTGATGGGCGGCGCGATCGTCACCGAGCGGATCTTCAACATCCAGGGCGTCGGCTACCAGCTCTACCAGGGCATCCTGCGGCAGAACGCGCCCACCGTCGTCGGCTTCGTGACCATCCTCGTGGTCGTCTTCCTCGCCGCCAACCTGATCGTCGACCTGCTCTACGCGGTCCTGGACCCGAGGATCCGTTATGCCTGAGATCACCGAACGGGCCCCCGCGACCACCGACGGAACGGCCCCCGCGGCAGCCCCCGAGGCGGCGGCCGCGCCGCGCAGCCTGTGGGGCGACGCCTGGCGGGACCTGCGCCGCAACCCGATCTTCTACCTTTCCGCCGTCCTCATCCTCTTCCTGGTCGTCCTCTCGATCTGGCCGAGCCTGCTGACCGGCACCAGCCCCTACGCCTGCGACCTCGGCCGCTCCCAGCAGGGCCCGGGCCCGGGCCACCCCTTCGGCTTCACCACCCAGGGCTGCGATGTGTACGCCCGCACGGTGTACGGGGCCCGCGCCTCCGTCGTCGTCGGCATCTGCACCACCCTCCTCGCCGCCGTCCTCGGCTGCGTCTTCGGCGGGCTCGCCGGGTTCTTCGGCGGCTGGTGGGACGCGGTGCTCTCGCGGATCGGCGACATCTTCTTCGGCATCCCCGTCCTGCTCGGCGGCATCGTCTTCCTCTCCGTCATCAAGGGCGGCTCGATCTTCACCGTCGTGCTGCTGATGGCGGTCCTGGGCTGGCCGCAGATCGCCCGTATCGCGCGCTCCGCGGTCATCTCCGCCCAGCAGCAGGACTATGTGCAGGCGGCCCGCGCCCTCGGCGCGAGCACCCCGCGGATGCTGCTGCGGCACATCGCGCCCAACGCCCTCGCGCCGGTGATCGTCGTGGCCACCATCGCGCTCGGTACGTACATCTCGCTGGAGGCGACGCTGTCGTTCCTCGGCGTCGGCCTCAAGCCGCCGACGGTCTCCTGGGGCATCGACATCTCGTCCGCCGCCACCCAGATCCGTAACGCGCCGCACATGCTGTTGTGGCCGGCGGGGGCGCTGAGCATCACGGTGCTGGCGTTCATCATGCTCGGCGACGCGGTCCGCGACGCCCTCGACCCCAAGCTGCGCTGAGGGAGGCGTACATGACCACCACCGAGAACAAGCAGGCCGTCCCCGCGCCGCGCGCCGGGCAGCAGGCGGGCACCCCGCTGCTCCAGGTCCGCGATCTGCACGTCGAATTCCACACCCGCGACGGCGTCGTCAAGGCCGTCAACGGCGTCAACTACAGCGTGTCGGCGGGCGAGACGCTGGCCGTGCTCGGCGAGTCCGGGTCCGGCAAGTCCGTCACCGCCCAGGCCATCATGGGCATCCTCGACATGCCCCCGGCGAAGATCCCGCGCGGCGAGATCCGCTTCCGCGGCGAGGACATGCTCACGATGTCCGCCGACGCCCGCCGCCGCCTGCGCGGCGCCAAGATCGCCATGATCTTCCAGGACGCGCTCTCCTCGCTGAACCCGGTGCTGACCGTCGGCTACCAGCTCGGCGAGATGTTCCGCGTCCACCAGGGCCTGTCCAAGAAGGCGGCGCTGGCCAAGGCCGTCGACCTGATGGACCGCGTCAAGATCCCCGCCGCGAGGAGCCGGGCGGGCGACTATCCGCACCAGTTCTCGGGCGGGATGCGCCAGCGCATCATGATCGCGATGGCGCTGGCCCTGGAGCCGGACCTGATCATCGCGGACGAGCCGACCACGGCCCTCGACGTCACCGTCCAGGCCCAGGTCATGGACCTCCTCGCGGAGTTGCAGGCCGAGTACCACATGGGCCTCATCCTCATCACCCATGACCTCGGCGTCGTCGCCGACGTCGCCGACAAGATCGCGGTGATGTACGCGGGCCGCATCGTCGAGACCGCCCCCGTCCACGAGCTGTACCGGAACCCGGCGCACCCCTACACCCGCGGTCTGCTGGACTCCATCCCGCGCCTGGACCACAAGGGCCAGGAGCTGTACGCGATCAAGGGCCTGCCGCCCAACCTCCTGAACGTGCCGCAGGGCTGCGCCTTCCACCCGCGCTGCCCCAAGGCGCAGGACCTCTGCCGTACGGACACCCCGGCGCTGCACACCCTCGGCGAAGGCCGCCGCAGCGCCTGCCACTTCTGGAAGGAGACGGTCAATGGCTGAGCCGGACAAGGCGGTTGCCGCAGGCGCCCGTGAGCCGATCCTCCAGGTCCGCGGCCTCGTCAAGCACTTCCCGCTCACCCGGGGCGTGCTGGTGAAGAAGCAGGTCGGCGCGGTCAAGGCGGTCGACGGTGTCTCCTTCGACCTCTACCGGGGCGAAACCCTCGGCATCGTGGGGGAGTCGGGGTGCGGCAAGTCGACCGTCGCCAAGCTGCTGATGAACCTGGAGCGGGCCACCGCCGGTGAGGTCTTCTACCGGGGCGAGGACATCACCAAGCTGTCGGGGCGCGCGCTGAAGGCGGTGCGCCGCAACATCCAGATGGTGTTCCAGGACCCATACACCTCGCTGAACCCGCGGATGACCGTCGGCGACATCATCGGCGAGCCCTTCGAGATCCACCCCGAGGTGGCGCCGAAGGGCGACCGGCGGCGCAAGGTGCAGGAACTCCTCGATGTCGTCGGGCTCAACCCGGAGTACCTCAACCGCTATCCGCACCAGTTCTCCGGCGGCCAGCGCCAGCGCATCGGCATCGCCCGCGGCCTCGCGCTCAACCCGGAGATCATCATCTGCGACGAGCCGGTCTCCGCGCTCGACGTCTCCGTCCAGGCGCAGGTCGTCAACCTGATGGCCCGGCTCCAGCAGGAGTACGACCTCAGCTACCTCTTCATCGCCCACGACCTGTCGATCGTCCGGCACATCTCCGACCGGGTCGGCGTGATGTACCTGGGGCGGATGGCCGAGATCGGCACCGACACCGAGATCTACGACCACCCCACGCACCCGTACACCCAGGCGCTGCTGTCGGCGGTGCCGGTGCCCGACCCCGAGGCGCGCGAGGGCCGCGACCGGATCATCCTCACCGGCGATGTGCCGTCCCCGGCCGACCCGCCGTCCGGCTGCCGCTTCCGCACCCGCTGCTGGAAGGCGGAGGAGCGGTGCGCGACCGAGACGCCGGAACTGGCGGTACCGGCCCGCTTCCGCGACGCGGCGTCCCCGGCGGCCCACCCGTCGGCCTGCCACTTCGCGGAGGTCCGGGACGTGGTGGGCGCGGCGTAGAGCCGTCGCGTACGGCTTCGGGCCGGGGTCCGCGCATGTGCGGGGCCCGGCCCGATGCGTGTGTACGGGGCGGCTCGGTGCCGTGGAGCCGGGCGCGCGCCGCTTCGGCTCGGTCGTCGTACGGGGCGGCTGTCGTACGGGGCGGCCGCGTGCTCCCGGCGGCGCGGCCCGGTTGCCGTGCGGCCCGTCCCCGTTCAGTTGTCGCGCGGGACGACCCGGACCCAGGTGCGGTCGGCGGTGAGGTAGCGGTCGAC
>NZ_VKJP01000190.1 GCF_007280575.1 Streptomyces benahoarensis | reverse complement strand
CGACCCCGACCGTTTCCTCCCCGACCGCCCCGACAACCAGCACCTGAGTTTCGGCAGCGGCATCCACACCTGCTTCGGCGCCCCCCTGGCCCGCCTGGAGGCCCAACTGGCCCTCATCGAACTGGCCCGCCGCCTGGACAACCCCCGCCTGGCCGAAGACCCACCCCCGTACCGCCGCAACGCGGTCCTGCGGGGGCCGCGGCATCTGCCTCTCACTTTTGAGGGGGTGAGGGAATAGGGGGCCCGCACCCTGGCCCGAGCCTCGGGGCTGGGGCCGGGCCGGGGCTGGGCTCGGCCCGCCGCCGTGCCGTCACTTCTCCAGACCGGCGGCGTGGTCGGGAACGTAGTTCTGGAGGTCCCGTGGCGGGCGCCGGTAGCCCGTGGCCGGTGGGCGCGGCGGCAGTTCGAGCACCGGCGGGGTGATGTCGGTGTACGGCACCGTCGACAGCAGATGGGCGATCATGTTCAGCCGGGCCCGGCGCTTGTCGTCACTCTCGACGACGTACCACGGCGCCTCCGCGATGTCGGTGTGTACGAACATCTCGTCCTTGGCCTGTGAGTACGCCTCCCAACGGGTCAGCGACTGGAGGTCCACGGCGGAGAGTTTCCAGCGCCGCACGGGGTCTTCGAGCCGACGCCGGAAGCGCTGTTGCTGGACCTCGTCGCTCACCGAGAACCAGTATTTGCGCAGCAGGATCCCGTCCTCGACCAGCATCCGCTCGAATATCGGGCACTGGCGGAGGAAACGCTGGTGCTCGGCCGGTGTGCAGAACCCCATGACCCGCTCGACGCCGGCCCGGTTGTACCAGCTGCGGTCGAAGAGGACGATCTCACCCGCCGCGGGAAGATGTTCCGTATAGCGCTGGAAGTACCACTGGGTCCGCTCGCGTTCGGTGGGCCGGGGCAGCGCCGCGATCCGCGCCACCCGGGGGTTGAGGTGTTCGGTGACGCGTTTGATGGTGCTCCCTTTTCCGGCCGCGTCACGCCCTTCGAAGACGACGACGAGCCGGGCCCCCTCCCCACGCCCCCACTCCTGGAGCTTCACCAGTTCCGTCTGCAACCGGAACAGCTCCTGCTCGTACCGCGACCGCGACAGCTTGCGGCGGCCACTGCCGCCCTTCCCCTTCGCTTCCGCCATGCATCGACGGTACGAGGAAAAGCAGTGGCGAGGTCAGGCGTACGGGCCGAACGGGGCAGGCACCGCCCGGCGGCCGCACCCGAACCATGGTGCGGCGGAAGTCCAGCGCCCGGCCGGTGCTCGCGGGAGAGGGCCGGGCAGTGAAGGCGTCGTGTCGAGGTGGCGTTCGGCGTCCGGGGACGCAGGGGCCGGACGCCCGGCACAGCCGCCCGGCCCCGTGGACGGCACCGGGCACCACCCGTGAGCCGAGCCCGCACGCCGAGACCTCAACCGGCCCCCGCACCCCCGCTCCCATCCGCTACCCTGTCCTGGGCTTCCCACCGTGGCGGCCCAGCCCTTGCCAGGACCGGCCGAGACCTCACCCCGAGCCCTCATCCAGGTCCGCCGCAAGGCCCCGCCTCCGTGGGCCTTGCGGATAATTGCGAAGCGGCAGGTCAGAGCCCTTTCACAGCGAAGCGTCGGAACGATTTTCCTCAGTTTTCGGAACGGGCGGCTAAGGGTTGTCCCGTAAATGATCTTCGAATCACCGCGGTCAGCCATGCCCGAGGTGATTCGAAGATCATTTACGGGACAACCCTTAGCAGGATGCGGGCAGCTGGCTCAGCCGACTGGGCAGGTTGCCGCACAAGGCAGCGCTGAGTCCGCAGCCTGTGGCGAGGTACCGCTCGATGGCCTCGGGACTCAGGAGATGTTCAGCCTTGATGGGGCGGCCGCAGACGTCCACGTAGGCGGCGGCATAGGCGAGGGCACGCAGCCAGCCCCGAACGCTCTGTGCGCGACAGGGCAATGAGAATACGCCGACTTCCATGAATGCATTAAGCGTTCGAAGGTGGCCGACATCTGCACCGCATGCAGCGAATCACCTCAGAGGCGCACCGAGGGCGTCCAGGTAAACCAATCCGGAACGAGAGATTCCGTCATCTCCACTGGCCAATTCCACACCCCTCTCGATCGAATGATTTCGGCCAGGTTAAGCGTTTTCGATTGCTGTGATGTGCAGGTGCCCACACGCTGTTGCCGCGAATATGACAAAGATGTTCACCGACACAGGGGGAATGATCATGGGGGACGGTCTGGATCCGATGCAGGTAGCCGCTGGAGCGGCTGCCGCGCTGGTAGCCGAAATGACCAAGAAGGCCTGGGGAGGCGTGCGGAGCGCGATGGCACGGATCTTCAGGAAAGGCGGCGAAACTGTGGCCGAACAGGAACTGCGACTGCTCGACGCCGCGCATCTCCGGCTCAACGAGAGTACGGAAGCCGAGCGTGCGGATGTCGCCAAGAAGCTGGAGCAGGAGTTGCTGATCCAGCTGGCCGCGTTCCTACAGAAGAATGCCGAGACAGTTCCAGAGCTTCAGAGCCTGGTAGACGAGTCGGAACGGTCCGGAACTGATATTGGCGTGCGGGCGAACGTACATGGCAACACTGGTAGCCAAGTGCTCATCGCAGGGCGCGATGTCAGCGCGGGCAACTTCACCTACAGGGCACCGGAGGGTAAGAAGTGAGCGAAGCGAGGACTCCCGGAGGCGCGGGTTCACCGCAGCCGGAGGACCCGCAGCGCTTCCAGGGCCAGGAGCGGGCGCGCATGCGGGTGGACGTACGTGGCAACAAGCGCTCACGCATCATCATCGCCGGCGGCAACGTCACCGAAAAAGATCCACTTCCGGTGACGGAGATTCCGCACAGTGAACTCGACGTCGTCCGCCAAGCATGGGTCACGACCGGGGCAGACGGCGGAACTGTGTCAACTGCCGCCGATGCCTTCGGCCTGCTCGCTTCCGACGGTCCCGCGCTCGCAGTGATCGCCGGGCCCTCCGGCTACGGCAAGCGTGCGGCCGGGATCCGGGCGTTGTGGGATGTTTCCCAGGCAGAGCAGATTGGGGACGGCACAGGGCTTGCTCTCGCAGAAATCCAACCCGACTGGGACAAGCCCAAGGCCCCGGACACTTCCCTGATGCCCGACGAGCCGGGCACCTGCTATCTCTTGGACGTCGCAGCGGAGATCAGAAGCTGGGAGCGCCCCGGCACTGTTGCCACGGCACTGGTGGAGCGCGCCGAGAAGCTGCGGCAGATCGGCTCGTACCTGGTCGTCATCGTCGACGAGCACGGGTGGCCGGAGGAGGAATCCACCAGCCTGGCTACGCCCGTGGTCCGGGTGAAGTCCAGGCCCTCCCCTCACCAAGTCGCAACGGCCCACCTCGAGTTCGTACACCGCAAACCGGAGCGGCTCGGCTGGCTCGATACAACCGCCAGCACGACCGGTACGGGGATGGTCGGCAAGGCTGCGAACCTCCTGCACAAGGAAACGTCCACCCCCGCCGACGCTGCCCGGCTCGCTACCTTGCTCGCGCAGACCGATTACTCAGTCCAAGGCCTCGACAATGCGATCGCTGCCTTCCGGCAGTGGCGCAAAGCCGTCGTGGACTTCTTCGAGAAGACCGAAGCCATGCCTGCGGACCGGGCTTTGCTCATCGCCGCGCTCTTTCTCAGCGGTGACAAGGCCCTGAGTATCGAGCACGCAGCTCAACGCCTCCTCGGCAAGTCCGCAGAGGAAAACGTCGAAGTCATCCTGAGCGGCCCCGACCTGACCGCCCGCCTGGAAGCTGTCCACGCCAAGGTCACGGAACGCCACGCCACCCTCGATCACCGCCCCGGGTATGCCCAGGCCGTCCTGAACCACCTTTGGCGCCAGCGCCCCGACATCCACATGCCGCTGCTCAAGTGGCTTGACGACATCACCGCCCCAGGAAACCCCGGTGCAACCCGACTGGCCGCCATCAGCGATCTGCTGGTCGAGCTGGCCATCACCGAGAACGACATCAAGGTCATCGAGAAGATCCGTACCTGGATCACCAACGGAAACACCTCGAACGAGCACCTTCAGCTGATCGCCGGAGTGTTCGCCAAGGCCGCCGAGGCTGACGGCCTTGGAGCGAAAGTCCGAGCACGGTTGCTGGACTGGGCCAAGGACGACGAGGAAGCCGTGGCGGAGGTCATCGCCCTGGTCTGCCAGAGCGACTTCGCCAACCACTTCCCACGGCAAACCCTCGTGCGCCTGCGGCACATTCTCGACCGGGCCGAACCCGACGCCGCCGTGCAAACGGCCGAGGAAGCTCTGCGCGCCCTCGCCGCCGACCCGCGACATCTGCCCCGGGTCTGGGGCATGGTCATCAAATGGGTCACCGAGCACGGCCACCTGGCCGGCCACCGAGCCTTCCTCTCCCTCCTCAACCCTCAGCACGACCCGTACGTACTTCAGGTCCTGCTGGAATCCGCCGAGCAGAACTCCGAAGTCAAACAGGAACTGCTGCGTGGCTGGCGCGCGGCGCTCACGGACGCCCGCGTATCCACCCAGTGCCGTGACCTGATGATCGCCTGGGCGCATGCCCGCGCCGATGACCTGGTGCCCTACGAGCTGACCACAGACATCCTGCGCCAGGTAGTCGCCGAGCACATGTACGACAGCCCAGTCACGGCCTTCGTCTTCGGCGAGGCGGGAGTGTCGTACGACGAGCCCGTCATCGCCCTGCGCAAGGACCTCCAGCTCCCCATCCGCCCACCAGCGCCACGGCCATCCACCAACCCCCAGCCCTGGAAGTCCTGATCCGTGGCTCATATCCACCGGCCGCGCCGCGAGCAAAAGTCGCTGCGGCGCGGCCTGACCCGCTTCGAAGCCCGACTGCCCAGCAGTGTCGACGGCATCGGCTTCCACGCCCAGATCACCGCCACCGTCCACACTGAACCTCCGTACCCGCAAAGCGCGGACGAGCTCGCGGCAGCCATCCGGGCCACACTGCGCAAGGCAGCTGCCGACGTGTCGAAAGAGTGCGACCCCGCAGACCTCGCCACCACCCGCGACGTCTGCGGACGCCACCTCGCCGGTCGCCGCCTTCTGCCCACCACCCCACCCGTCGCATTCGACGCCAAAGCCGAGATCGACCTGCTCCCCGACGATCAGGCGGCCGTCAACGCACTGCTCGCCGCTCTGCGCCGCCAGGCCACCGCCGATGCGGTGCGCCGCCAGCAGACTGGCTCCCTCGCCCGTGAACTGGCCGACCCCGCAGCGGTACTCACCCGGTGGCTCGACCAGCAACCTGACCGTTGGGGCAGCCCGCCAGAGACCAAGGCCATCAAGGAGATCGCTACCGTCTTCGCTCAGTACCGTCCCGAGCGCGAACGCACCGTCGATCACGCCGCTCTGGAGCTGATTCGGGATTTCCTGGCCAGCTTTCAGGACCCACCGCAGAAACGCATGGTCTACGAGGTCCTCGCCGCCGGCATGCACCATGCTCACCGCCCCGATCACGCGGCCAGAGCAGAAGCGCTCCTCGATGAGCACGAACCCGCCGACGCCCCCGAGAGCGGCGTATGAAGGGCCTCGTGTTTCATGTCGAATGGCTCGGCCGCCCACCTGGTTGATCACGGCATCGAGCCCGCGGTGCTGGAGGCGGGACCGACCGCCGGTGCGGCGGTGCAGGAGTGGGCGCACCTGCTGCTGTTCTCCACCTGGGGCGAGGCCATCGACCCGGCGGCGGAGAAGCTGCTCGCGCCGACCGGCTGGACCACGCCGGACGAAGGCACCTACCCGTCCGGCGGGGAGTGGGCCGAAAAGTACCTCCAGCCGCTCGCCGACGTCCTCGGCGAGCGGGTCCGCACCGGCGCCCGCGTGACCGGTGTCTCCCGCGTCGGCCGGGACCGGATCGTCGACGCCGACCGCGAGGCCCAGCCCTTCGTCGTCCACGTCACCCGCACCGACGGAGTTGAGGAACGGCTGTTCGCCCGCGCCGTGATCGACGCCTCCGGCACCTGGGCCACCCCCGGCCCGGCCGGCGGCAGCGGCCTGCCCGCCCTCGGTGAGCGCGCGGCGGCCGACCACGTCACCTATCGCGTCCCTGACCTCAAGGACCCCGCTGTACGGGCCCGTTATGCGGGCAGGCGCACCGCCGTCATCGGCTCCGGCGCCTCCGCCTTCACCGCACTGGCCTACCTCGCAGACCTGGCCAAGGCCGACGACGGTACCGGTACGAAGGCGGTGTGGATCCTGCGCCGCGGCCTCTCCGGCTCCACCTTCGGCGGCGGCAGCGCCGACCAGCTCCCCGCCCGCGGCGCCCTCGGCCTCGCCGCGAAGGCCGCCGTCGACGACGGACACGCGGACGCGGTCACCGGCTTCCGCACCGAGGCGATCGAGCGCGACGCCGACGGTCGCCTGGTCCTGGTCGCCGAGGACGGCCGACGGCTGGAGAACGTCGATGAGGTGATCGTGCTCACCGGCTTCCGCCCCGACCTGTCCTTCCTCTCCGAGATCCGCCTCGGCCTCGACGACCGCCTCCAGGCCCCCGCCGAACTCGCCCCGCTGATCGACCCCAACCAGCACTCCTGCGGCACCGTCTACCCCCACGGCCACCGCGAGCTGGCCCACCCCGAACAGGGCATCTACCTGGTCGGCATGAAGTCCTACGGCCGCGCCCCCACCTTCCTCGCCATGACCGGCTACGAGCAGGTCCCCTCCATCACCGCCGCCCTCGCAGGCGACACCGAAGCCGCCGACCGCGTCGAACTCACCCTCCCGAAACCGGAGTATGCGGAGGCGCCGGCCTCTTCGACGCCCCCGAAACCGACCAGAACGGCGGAGGCTGCTGCACCCGTCCAGCTCACAGCACCCACCGCAACAGCTCCTGATGCCAAGGTCGAGGAGTCTGCGGAAGGCGGCTGCTGCGACGCCTGACCGCCCGCCCACACCACAGCCCGGCAGCGCTAGTCGAGGGTGATCCAGCCGTCCGGGATCCAGCCCTCCACGTATCCCTGCAGAAACAGCCCCAACTCCCTGGTCCCGACGTTGCCGACGTGCTCGGCAACGCGGGTGTAGGGCAGCCGCGCGAGCGGCACGGCGAGCTCGGGCAGGGCGCCGGGTGCGGTGATGTGCCCGGTGAACAGGCGCCGCTCGCCCTCACTCCGCCGGGTTGGGGCGCCTGGGGTGCGGGAGGGGATGCGGCCGGTGACCGCACCGAGGCGGACGGCGCCTTCCGGGGCCATCGCGCGGGCAAGGCGCCGCGCCGCACCCTCGAACGGCTCAGCCACAGCGCGACGCACGGCTGGCAGCGCCCAGGAATGCCCGGCTGCTGCGGCTGAGGCGTCGAGCAGTGCGACATTGTGGCGCCGGTCGAAGCAGGCGAGGAAGGTGTCACCCTCCACCCATGGTGCATACATGCGCATACCGCGAACGTAGGGGTGCGGGTGTGATCGCGCGCGTCCAGACGGGCAGAGGAGTCAGGCGCGCGCCGGGCTCCGCCCGCTACCGGGGGACGTCCGCCTGCGGCAGCGCTCCGGGGCCGGGCCAGATCTGGAAGCCGAAGGCGGCCTCCAGGCGAGCCAGGGTGCCCAGGTCGGGCATCACCTTGCCATGCAGGACGCGGCTGACGGTGGAATGGTTAATCCCCGTCGCCTCGCCAAGGGTGCGCAGACTGTGCCCGCTGACCGCGAGGGCGTGCTCCAGATTGCGGGCGAACGCCTGACCGTAGTGGGCACTGACGGGGGCGTCCGGCACAAGAGCGGCACGCGGCCAGGCACCGTCGGCGACATAGTCGCGCGGCACCTTGTCGTTACTGCTCCGGGGCATGCCCGGATCATCCCACGCACCCGCCATCCACCGGCCCTCCTTCTCACTCCTCAGCGGCCATCCGCCACCCACGATGGTGCATACATACAACATCGTCCCGTCCCGTTTCGGCACCCGTCGAAGCGTTGGCGTGGCACGCCCGCCCGACAGGACACACACCACCACCCCTCTGCCCGTGTCGCGCCGCCACTCACGTGCCCGCACGGTGACTGCGGTGCCGCCCCGCGCACCGCCGTTGCGCGAGCGCCATTTTCACTACCGTGCGCCCCCTCCTTTTTTCGCACTCACCGCACTCACGGTGAGTAGCTGAGGCGTTTGAAAGAAAAGGCAGGTCAGAGGGTGCACGAGAGGCGGAACAGGGCTTCCCCCCGTGGAGCCATCCGTCTTATTTCGGATTTCGTTCGATGCGCTTCGGTCTCGTCGACTGTGATTTTCGTCGGCGTTTATGGGAGAAGATCTCCGGGGCTGAGGAGTTGCTGAGCGCAGCTTCTTGGCGACGTATCCGAATCCGGATTCTGCGGGGAGGTTCTTTCGTGAAGTCGCATCGGGCGTTGGCTGTTCTCAGTGAACTGAGGTCTTTGGCTGCGCACGACCGCAGGAAGCGGGCGGCGGCGAGGGAACGTCTCGTTCAGGCGGAGGCGGAGATGGCGGCGGCGCGCGCGGAGTTCGACTCTGCGGATGCGCGGGCCGAGGTCTCCGGACGTGTGGTGGCCGGCGCCGAGTCGCTTGTACTCCAGGCGGCCGGGGGACAGGCGAAACAGCAGCCAGAAGGGACCCGCACCACCACCGCTGCTTCTCAGGTGCGGCGGCCGACGATCGCCCGGGAAGTGCTGGACTTCCTCCGCCTGCGCGGCAGTGCCACGCAGGCGGAGATCATCCAGCACGCCGAAGAAACGCGACCGGACATCATGCGCTCCAGCCTGCGGCGGCAGTTGGGCCGCATGGTCTCGGAGAACATCCTGACCCTGACGGACGGGGTATATGCCAAGGCGTCGGCGCCTTCGGACGGTGGTTCGTAACGCAAAGCTGTCTGCGAAATTACCCGCTCATGCGTGCGTGCCGCCGATCACGAGTCGGCGGCACGCGGATACGCATTGAGTTGGGCTCGCGCATCACCTGGATTCTAGGCGCCTTTCGGCAGCGTGCGCGATCCCAACAGGAAATCGGTCCTAAGTGGACCAGAAATTGGGCTCGACGTGTCTTTTTCTTCCTCTCAGCGCTCACATTCCGGCACGGACCGGATCACGGAGCCTCCTGCGGCGGGTAAGCCGCGTGGGAGGCGGACGGGTTCTCCGTCTTCCCGGCGGACGACGCCCACCTACCGGACGAATCCCGATGGGCAGATCAACGTCCTCGTGGGGCTCGCCGAGCTCGACACCGGCATGCGACCGGTGCAGCGGACGGCGCTGGCGCAGCATGTCGGCCTCGGGGCGGCCACGGTCGGCGACTGCATGACGTTCCTGGCGGATCTGCAACTGGCCGAGGCGGGCCGCGGCCAGTACGCGGTCACCGAGCGGGGGCGGGAGTTCGCCGAAACATGGCGGCGCGACCGTCCTCTTGCGCGCAGGATGTTGCAGCCGCTGATGCAGGCGCACTGGTCGGCGGACGCGGCCGCCGCGCATCTGGCCGGCGGCCCTCTGCCGCAGGAAGAGTTGGCCCGCCTGCTGCGCGCCGGTCTGCCCGGGGCGCCGATGCGCGGTCAGTACCTGGTCGAGTGGATGGAGATCGCCCTGGTCGTGGAACGCGACCCCGACCTGCTCCACGTCCACCTCCCCGGCCACATCCCCGCCCCGAAGGCGGGGGCCGGACAGGGCGGGGGGGCGGGGGACCGCGCGGCGGACGCCGGTGCGGATACCGCGGACGCGGACGCAGCAGGTGCGGATGCCGCGGGCGCAGGGGAAGAGGCGGGGGATGGTGAGAGCACCGCTGTGCTGCTGGGGATGTCGGGCCCGGAGATCCACGCGCTGCCCGACACCCGCTACGGGGCGTTCCTCGAAGGCATCCTGACCACCCTCCACGGGGCTCTGGCGCCGTCTGCCTGACCTTCTCAGGCAGGGCGCCGACCCGAAAGGGCCGGCGCCCCGGGTGGCGGCTGGTGCTCGCGGCCGGTTCTGGATCCTGCCCGCGGAGGGTTCGATCCCCTCGCCATCCACCACACCCCTCCACCATGTCAGCCCGTACGCGAAAGGAACCAGTTCCCATGAACGTCCGCCCAGCTTGCCCAGCTTTCTGACGGCACATCTGCGCGTGCCTCGAACAGGCGCATCCGTCACCGGGACGGCTCGCTGCCGTTGCCGGTCCTCTCCACTCTCCCCATGGTGCATGTATGCACCTCTCGGGAGTATCTCACCCTCCGGGCTCCGCACCCGCCCCACCGCGCCCCTGCGCCCGCCAAGCGTCCGCACCGGCGGTGGCGCATGGCCGGTGACATCCCCCTCGCCACCGCCGTCACGGCCGTCCTTGCCGCCTGGCAGGACCAGGTCGCACGCGGGGAGATGTCCCCGCAGACACTGAGCCGGTTCGGGCAACTGCTGCGTCGCTTCGAAGCCTTCGCCGCGGTCCGCGGCGCCGTGCTGCTCGACGACGTCGGCACCGCCCTCGCCTGCCAGTTCGTCGACGCGCACGGCCGCACCCGCCACCGGCACGTCGCCCCGGCCTCACTGTCGACCCGGCACCTGCGCCGCAGCGTGCTGCGCATGTGCTTCGCCACCGCCCGCTGCCTGGCCCTCACCAACGCCGATCCCACCCGTGACATCCCTCTACCCCGGCGCCTGTGCGGGGCCACCCGCCCGCTGGACGAGGCCGAGGCGGTCGAGCTGCGCCGCGCGGCGCAGTTCACCGCACAGCCCACCCGTCACGCCGCGGCGGCCGCCCTGGCACTGGCCGGCGGCTTCAGCGGCGAGATCGGCCACATCGCCCCCCGCGACCTCGACCTCACCCACGGGCGGGTGTGGATGCACGGTTCAGCCAAGACGCAGTCGCGCTGGTGCCCGCTGGATCCGTGGGGCGCCCAGGTCCTGGCCGCCCGCGCCCGCCACGTCCACACCACAGCACCGCCCTCACACGATGCGCGTCGGCCCCCTCTGGCGGTCTCGGCCCGCAACGGCACCGACGAACAGATCCAGGCCCGCGTCTGCGTCGCCCTGCGGGACCTGCTCACGCGCATCGGACTGGCCGCCGACACCGCCGTCCGCCCCTCCTCGATCACCGCCTACGCGGGCTGGGAGACCTTCCGGCGCACCGGCCATATCGAGGCCGCGGCCCACCACCTCGGCATGTCCTCCCTCGACAGCACCGCAGCCCTCATCGGCCACCAGTGGCAGGCCCCACCACCCCCCGCACCCGCGCCGAACAGTCCGGACGAAAGCAGCCCCGATGCCTGATGACCTCTTCGGCGACCGCGTACCGCACGCCGCACGCAAGAAGACCGCACGCCGGGCCACCGAAGTCGACCTGCGCACCGTCTCCCAGCGCATCACCGACGTGGCCCGCTTCGACGACCTCTACCGCCTCGCCGACGTCCTCGCCCCGTCCCCCGGC
>NZ_VKJP01000018.1 GCF_007280575.1 Streptomyces benahoarensis | reverse complement strand
ATGAGCGTCTCGTGGGCTCGGAGACGTGTATAAGAGACAGGCCGGTGGCCGACGTGAACGAGGACGAGGACTTCGAGGAGCCCCCGCCGACCCTGGTCCTGCCGACGCTGTCGATCCCCGAACCTGCCGTCCCTCCCCCGCCGGTCCCGGCCTCACCGGCGCACAGCACGGCGCTCCCGGCCGCGCTGCGGTCAGAGGCCCGTGACGAGGGTGAGGGAGAGGCCGAGGGCGGCCGGGGCCGGGACGGCCTGGGCGGAATGATGGTGGCGTCGATCGGCATTGCGGTCGCCGCCCTGCGCGGCATGACGCAGTGGGTGGACGACCGCCGCCAGCGCTTCCAGGACCAGGCGCCCGTTCGCCTGGCCGCCGCGAAGGCGAAGGCCGGACGAATCAAGGACCGCGCCGAGCACGAGTCCGCCCTGGCGGCCATCGGCAACGACGCGGCGAAGGCCCGCGCGAAGGGTCGCGTGCAGTCGCCGACCGAGTTCGGCCGCGACGCCACCAAGAACAAGGGCGGCTCGAAGGGGACGTTCGGCGAGAGCGGCACCGGAAGTGGCCGTGGAACGAAGACCGGGGGCGGTGGCAAGAACGACCCTGGCGCCAAGGGCAAAGGCAAGGGCTCGACGGGGCCGGACGGCTCAGGCGGCAAAGGCAAGGACGGCTCGGGGGGCAAGGGCAAGGACGGCTCCGGGCCGGGCCCCAAGAGTCCGAAGTCCGGCAAGTCGCCGAGTTCCAGTGCGTCCAGCCCGAGCCTGGAGCGAGCCCGCCGCCGCCAGGAGCGGGCCGCGGACAAGCGGCGGGCGAAGGACCAGCGGGCCTCGGACCGTGCGGCGGCCAAGCTGGAGGACTGGGGCAAGGGCCGGGACCGCAAGCACGGCTCGGAGGACGACCGGCAGGCCGCGAAGGACCGCATCCGCAACGGGCGCCTCGAAGCCAAGGCCGCCCGCCGCGACGCGGCCCGAGAGGCCCGCCGACAGGAGCGGGCCGACGCCAAAGAGGACCGCAAGGCCCGACGGAAGGCACAGAAAGCCGAAAAGGACGCCCCGGCCGAGGACGCCGCTGAGCCCGAACCGAAGGTCGACCTGAAGAAGAATCCGCGGGCGCCGAAGGGATCATCGACGGCGCCGCCGAAGGCCACGTCGCCGAAGCCGCAGCCCGGGAATGAGGGGGCGGCGCCCGGGGCTGAGCCCCCGGGGCAGGAGGCCGGCGGGCCGACGGGGGCCGGGCCCGGGTCGCGGTCCCGCCGCACCCGCGAGCACCAGCCGCCGCCGAGGCAGGAGCCGCGGGCGGACGGGGAGTGGCTGCGGCCGCCGCCCGGGATGCGGGTGGAGTACAAGACCACGCTCCACCGGACCGACTGGGAGGCGCGGGACAGGGCCGAGAAGGTGCGGGCGGAGGTGCTGCGGCGCCGGGCCCGGATCGTCAACGTCTCCAACCCGAGCCCGGGTCTCCCGCCCGGCCCCGCCGCGCCGCAGACACCGCCGGCCTCCCCGGCTCCCCCCGCACCGACGCCGTCGAGCACCAGCTCGCAGGCACCGAAGAACAAGAGAAAGGAGGCGATCCCGATGCCCGGAGGACCGCCTGCACGATCCGCCCCGCCGGTGGGCAACACGCAGTTCGGTGACAGCGACCTGACGGTCTACGACGTCATCGACGCGGACAAGGACATGGCGGAGGAGATCCTGGCGGGCGCCGAGCACGCCCTTCAGGTCGCCGACCGCTGCCAGCGCCTCCAGGCCGCCCTGGAGGGCCTGCGTGCCGCCCTGATCGCCAAGAACGTGCCCGGCGTGTTCGTCGGCTGGTGCACCCGGCTGATGGACCGGGCCGGGGTCGTGGAGGACAAGGCCGTCGCGGTCGCGGCGGGCCTGCCGCGTGCCTCGGAGGCGATCTCCCTTGCCGGAGACATCGCGGCCGAGCACGACCGGCCCGTCGCGGACGTCGTGCGCGACATGGGCCACACCGCGCCCGCCGCATCCTCGTACCACAAGGAGTAGCCATGGGAATGGACCTCGCCCGTGCGGGCAGCAAGGTCGCCGAGCTCTTCGTCGACGGCGTCACCTACACCGTCGCCACGGCCAAGCTGGGGCTGGCGAGCATGGCGATGCTCGCCCTCAGCGAGTCCGTACGCGGCGCCTACAACTACGTCGAGGACTGCGCGCGCCAGGTGGACACTCTGGCCGACACCGCGTCTGCCATGTGGGTCTCGGGTGCCGTCGTCGACGCGCACCGCGACGCCGCCGGTGTGATGCGCGGCGTGCTCTCCGACGCCGAGTCCCTGGCGGCCGAGGCGGAGGAGATGGCCGGCGACTTCCGCGCCGCGAAAGACGGCCATGAGGCCGACTACGGGCCCGTGCACGACGCCATCGTGTCCAAGCCGGGCGAGCTGGCCACCCGGGAGTACTACAGCAACCGCTGACCCCACCAACCCCGCGCGGGGCGGCCGGAGCCGATGGCCCGGCCGCCCCGCCCTGTTTCTGGAGAAGCCCATGTTCGCTCGCGTGCGTGCGGTGGTCAGCCGCGCCACCGCCGGCCGTGCCGCAACCGTCGCCGGGGCCGCGGTCCTCACCGTGGGTCTGGCCACCGACTCCGTCACCGCCCCCGGCGTCCTCGCCGCCGTGACGACCGCCGGGATCGGCCTGGCGACCAACATCAAGATCTTCAAAGGCCCCGTCTCGGCGCGGGACACGGCCATCGGCGTCTACGTCGCCCCCCATGTGGGCGCCTGCGTCCTCCTGGTCGCCGAGCGCCTGGCGCCCGACACCGGGGTGTCCCTGCTCGTGCAGGCGGGCGTGGTGGCGCTGTGGACCGGCGCCACCTGGGTCATGCGCCCCGGCCGTCTCGCCCGTGACCTCGTCGACGAGGCGGTGGCCCAGGAGCTCGCCGAGTTCGCCGCAGCAGCCGAGGCCGCCCTGGAAGAGACCGAGGAAGCCCCGTCGGTCACGTACGACACTCCGCAGGCCCGGTGGTGGGGGGAGAACATCGCGGTCGAGGGCGGCGTCGCACCCGGCACCGTGCTCGTGGAGCACCGGCAGGTGACCGAGCAGTGCCTCGCGCTCGTCATCGGAGCGGAGAAGCGCGGAACCCCGGTGCCGGAGATCTCCGCAACGGCGCTGTCCGCGTACCTGGACATGCCGGAGGACCTGATCGAGATCGGGCCGGTCCCCGGACGCGGCGCCGGAGTCCGGCTCCTGGTCCTGGGCGTGCGCCCGCAACCCGCCGAGCCGGAGCAGGCCGACGACGATGCCGCGTTGTGGGAGGAGATCGCCGACACCGCGATGCCCGGCGTCGAGCTGATCGAGGCCACCACGTACACCGTGCGCAAGGAGCTGACCTGATGCCGGACGTGCGCGAGTACGTGCTCAAGACCCCGGCCGGCGGGGTGAGACGCTACGACCACGAGGCGCTCTGCGACCTGCTCAAGGTCGAGGACTACACCCGCGTGATCTTCGAGCAGGGCGTGGGACGCCAGGCCATCGTGCGGGTCTACCCGTCCAACCCCCTGATGAACATGCGGGAAATCAACCTGCACGACCTGATGCTGGACGCACGAGGCCGCGTCACGCTCGGCACCTACTTCGACGGCTCGCCACTGCGGTTCCGCCTCTTCGACCCGAAGACCGGCAACGCCCAGCGCGGCGCCATCTTCGGGACCACCGGCGCAGGCAAGTCCCGCCTGGTGCAGGCGATCCTGATCGCCTGCAAGCTCTCCGGCATCGTCGTCCACCTGGCCGACCTGAAATCAGGTCAGTCGGTGCCCGAGGCCAAGGGCCACGTCGCCACCCGGGTCACCACGCAGTACGAGACGATCCTCATGCTGCGCGGCCTGGTCGCCGAGGCCGAACGCCGCATGGCCGCGTACGCGGAGATGGGCCGCTCCGGGTTCGTGAAGGACGCCCCCGACCCGCTGGTCTACGGCATCGTCGACGAGGCCAACCGGCTGCTGGAGAAGGGCGCCCCGTTCCGCGACGAGGGCGCGCGGCTCATCAAGGAGCTTGGGCGGACGGGCCGGTCGGTGGGCGTCGGCATCATCATCGCCGCGCAGGCCGGCCACCTCGACGAGCTCGGCGGCAGCGACACCTTGCGCGGCATGCTCAAGGAAGGCGAAGTCATCCTGCTGCGCTGGTCGTCCGCGATGATGCAGCAGCTCGTCGGCGACGGCCTGGTCCCCCGCGGCGAGGCCCTCCAGCCGATCCCGAAGGTCGTCGGCCAGGTCCAGCGGGTCCGCCGGTACAACGAGACAGCGGCCGACGACGAGGACGACGTCAACAGCCAGGGGATGCTCTACCACCTGACGTCCCGCCGCCCCACCAGCATGGCGCGGACCTACGTCGTCGGCAGCGTCGAGCCGTGCGTCGGCTACGACCCGGTGATCCTCTCCCTGTACGGCACCCAGCCGCCGCCGGGCGACGCGATCGACCTGGAGGCGTACGTGACCGCCAAGGAGCGCAAGGCTGCTGCTGGCGAGACGGGCGACGGCACGGGTGTTCCCAGCGCGCCGCCCGGTGGGCCGGACGAGCCGACCCTGGCGACGATGACGACCGCTCAGCGGATCCTCGCGGCGCTGCCGCCCGACGGCATGACCATGGTGGAGCTCCAGGAGGCCCTGGCGGACGACGGCGGCCGCGCGGTCCGGCGCGGCACCATCAGCACCACCGTCAGCACCATGCGCGACCGCGGGCAACTCGCCCGCCCCGACGGCACCCAGCGCATCATCCCCGTCCCCGCCGACTGACCATCCCGCACAGCCGACCGCAGGCCCGGAGCCCTCCCCCGGCTCCGGGCCTGCCCCATGCCCACGCGCAGCCCCCGCAGGAGGACCCGACGTGTACGAGCCGACCACCCACTCCCGTCAGCCGCTCAGCGAGGCGCAGGCCGCCGCCGAGGCCGCTCGCCTCATCGCCGAGGGCTACAGCACCACCGGCCCCACGGCCACCAGCTACAAGGACATCGCCCCGCTGCCGACCACTGGAGACGCCGTGCCCTGTGCCCAGCCCGGCCGCCCGCCGATGAGCCAGAAGGCGACGGATGCCAGCGCTTTGATGCTCTCCGGCAGCGTCGCCGCCCTGTCCGCCGGCGGCGCCACCTCGCTCGTGCTCTACACGCTCGGGCAGGTCGACCCGGTCACCCTCGCGGTCGGCGCCGCCGGGCCCGTCGCCCTGGTCCTCGCCGCCGGATCGCTCCTGAAGTCCCTCGGCCGCGCGAAGCACGACATGCACACCGAGCACCACCACCACTACGCCGGGCCCGTACGGCAGGAGAACACCAACCTCGCCACCACGACGAAGGGCCTGTTCGCCCGCACGAACAACACCCTCGGGGAGCGTTGAGATGGACGACGCCATGCTCGCGCTCGCCGGGATCGGCCTCGGCATCGACTCTGTGGAGCCTGGCACTCTCCTGGTGGCCGTCGGCCCCGGTGCGTCGGGCAAGAGCACCTTCGCCGCCGAGACTGGAATCGTCACGGTGGTCTGCCTCGACTCCCTGCGCGAGCGGATCGGGGGCGACGCCGGCGACCAGGCGGTGACCCCGGCCGCCGTGGTCGAGCAGAACATCTTGCTGGAGAAGTACCTGAGCGAGGGGACCACCCTCTACCTCGACTCCACGAACGTGGAGGCCCGCGTCCGCGCGGAGCTGGTCGAGCAGGCCCACCGCCACGGCCGCCCAGCCATCGCCCTGCGCTTCCTCCCCCACCTCGACACCTGCCGGGCCCGCAACCGCACGCGGCCCACCAACCGGCGGGTGCCCGACGACGTCCTCGCCTGGCAGCACTCCCTCGCGCTCGCGGCCACCCCCAAGGCCCTGCTCTCCGAGGGCTTCACCGCCGCGCACGACATCGTCACGCCCCTCTGACCCGAGATATCCGCCGCATCACCCGAGAGGATTCACCATGACCGTTGACGAGCACGAGCACTGGAAGTCCCTGACGATCCGTCGTCCAGGTGACGTCCCGACCGCCACCCCGCTCGCATGGCAGATCAACAAGCACACCGAGCACAACGACCGGCTCATGAACAACTCACTGCCCGCCGACTTCAAGTACGAGGTCCAGCGGGGGGACGCAGGGGACGCCCTCGCAGTCATCGCCCTGCGCGAGTCCATGCGCCACGACATCGAGGCCGGCCGCGGGGTGCGGGTGCTCGACGCGATCCAGTTGGGCGCCACCTGGAATGAGGTCGCCGCCGCCCTGGACATCACTCCGGACGACGCCCGGGCCCTGCTGTGCAAGTGGGCCGACGGACAGCACAACCTATACCGCCACGATGTCGAGCACGGCCAGCAGCGCCCCCTCGGGCTCGCCCCCGACCGGTACGCCGCCATGCTCGCCCTCACCGAGCTGGGGGATGACGAGGTCGCCCGTCATGTCTGACCGGCGCTAAAACCACCAGCACCACAAAGAGGGCCTGCACTCTCCAGTTGGAGAGTGCAGGCCCTCTTTGCGTTTCAGGCTCGGAGCTCCTCGAAGACCGTGGGCACCGTCTCGTTGACGCCCTCGCAACATCTGCCAGTCGCAGCTCGGCGGTGAGCTCGGGCCAGAGGTGCGACGGGCACTGCAACGAGACCTGCGGCGGGGCATGCGATGGAGGTTGCGCCAGATCCGCCGGCGGCCTGCGATCCTCGCAGATCAGGCCCCGTGGTAAGCGGCGGCACCGGTGCCGACATTCCTCCGCGATGTTCAGGGACGGGCGTCGGAACCGGGTCCGGCCCCCGTGGCCGAGTGCCCGACTTTGGGTGCTCGGCGCGCCCCACACGTTGGCGGGGAGGCGCCGCTCCGTGGAGGCGGACGCCGCCGTCGACCCAGCGCTACATATCCGGTCGCCGTAGCAATACGAGAACAATGTGTAGCGGTGGACGTGCCCGCGGGTAGGCAGCCGTCTCAGGTGTCGGGGTCCTCCCTGACGAGGCGCTCGTCGAAGGCGGGGCCGGAGGCAGGGTGCAGCGCCTTCGCCGGGCGGTGACCTCGGGGCCGCCGCCCTCCGCACCGGGCCGTCCTGGCACTTCCCGTGAGCGGGGCACCGATGTGCATGACGACCGCGACGAGCTCACTCTCGCCGTCATAGGGCCGCCGTCCCGGACCGCGCCCGCTCAAGGCGCCGCGCCATGTCGCAGGACGCATTCGGGGTGCACGTCCGGCACTCCTCGCGGTGTATCCGGTAGGCGGCTTCCAGCTGGCGTGCATCGGCGGGGCGAAGCTCGGCGTCGGCACTTTCCGGGGTACTTCCCCGGGTACCGGGGCCCTGCGTAGTGTCGTTCACGGCTGCCTGCCTCTCAGGTGGTTCGCGCCCCGGGGCCGGTCGCACGGTCGCCGGGGTCTGATCGTCTGCCGACCTTTCCGCCTCGATGTGCGTCGGCATAGCGGCCCGCCGTCGGCCAACTGTCGGCCAGACTGGGCAGCATGAGCGCCACCATCGGAGAGAACATCAGGCGCCTACGCGAGCTGCGAGGGTGGAGCCAGGCGCGTCTGGCACGCGAGATGTGCCGAGCGGCAGGCGTCATCGGCGACCCGGTCACCCGGCAGGAGATCAGCCGGTACGAGCTCGGCAAGCGCAAGCCCCGGGAGTGGCTGCCGTTCATCGCCGCCGCGCTCGGCGTTGCCGTCGAGGCGCTCACGGTACCGCCGGCCCCAGACGAACCACCGCCGCCGACGCTCGCCGACTACCTGCCCGACAATGACCCGCTCGCCCCGCTCGACGGGCACCTCGGCCGCCGCCTCGGCATGGGCGCGGTCGTCGACCTGCAGCAGCGCGTGCACGGACTGCGCCTCGCCGACGACGTCCTCGCCGGGGGCGACCTCATCCGGCCCGCGCTGCGCGAACTGCGCCGCGCCGTACGGCTGTACCGCGAGACGTCCCACACCGAAGAGGTCGGCCGGCGACTCCTCGTCCAGGTCGGCGAGCTCGCGCAGATCGCCGGATGGATCGCCAGTGACGCCGGGCGCCACACCGACGCGGAGCACGTCTACCGCCTCGGCCTCGACGCCGCCCGCCAGGCTGGTGACCGGACCCTAGCCGGGAACATCGCCGGGTCGCTCGCCTACCAGTTCAGCAACACCGGACGCGCGGCCGAGGGCGTCGACCTCGCCCGCGCGGCACTCACCGAGGCAGGCGCCGCCCCGCCCAAGGCCCGCGCCCTGTACCTCGACCGGGTCGCGTGGGCGCACACCATGACCGGTGGGGCGCAACCGGCGATGCGGGCCCTCGGCGAGGCGGGCGAGGCCCTCGCCGAGGACACCGAGGGCACCGAATCGCCCGCCTATCTGTACTGGGTGGACGCGGGCGAGCTGCGCATCATGGAGTCCCGCTGTTACACCGAGCTGCGCCGCCCCCTGCGGGCCGTACCGCTGCTGCGCGACGTCCTCGCCGGGTACGACCAGACACACACCCGCGAGCTCGCGCTCTACCTCTCGTGGCTGGTGGTCGCCCTCGCCGACGCGAACGAGCCGGAAGAGGCAGCAACGGCCGCCGAGCGTGTGCTCGCCCTGTCCGCCGACGTCACCAGCGAGCGGACAGCGGAACGGGGCCGCGTCATCTTGCGCCGCCTGCGGGAGTTCGCGGACGTGCCGGACATCGCCGAACTGCTCGCCGCACACCCGGCCGCTTGACTGCCGCCCTGGTCGACGATGTCGACGGCAGCCGAGGCCGTCGGGCTCGACTGGGTGCCGCTAGGAGTCGGCGGGCCCTTCCTGGGTTGCTGTCTGTCCGAACCCCTCGGGGAGGCCCTTCACAGCGGCGTGGCAGGCGTTGTCGTCGAATTCGTCGGCGATGCGCATGTACCGCAGCACTTCGGCAGACCCGGGTGCCCATCCACCTTGCCTGCAGATCTGCCGCATGTCGGCACCCCCGGCGCGGGCCGAGGTAGCGAAACTGGCGCGGAGGGTGTGCCCGGTCCACCCGGGGTGGCCGGCGCGAGCCCCGATCCTGCCCACGGCATCCGATACCGCCTCGGGGGACATGCCGCCGCGGGGACAGTCGTGCCGGTCAACCGCGGGGAACGCGGGCGCAGTCAGGGTCCCTACTCGGTCGGGGCGCTCACGTTCGAGAAGCTGCCGGAACGTCTTCCAGGCGCGTGCTGCACACAGCTCGACGTCAAGGGAGCGAGGCACGGCAACATCGCGTGCCGAGTACTTCGTCTTGGCGGTCTTCACCGAGACCCTGAGACCGCGCGGGGCGGGAACGACGTCGGCGACGAGGAGCCCGGCCAGCTCGGAGGACCGGGCCGCGATGTGGAACCCGACGAGCAGCAGTGCGCGGTCGCGCCAACCGGCGAGGGTGTCGGGGCAGGCGAGGTAGGCGCCGGCCAGTTCCTCGGCGGTGGCGTACTCGGCTTGGCCGCGGCCCCGACGCTCGGTCTTCTCAATGCCCTTGTGGGCGCCCTCGAGGGCGGAGTATGCGGGGGCGGTGTCGTCGCGGGTGAGCCGGTAGCCGGTGGCGCGGACGTAGTGGATGGCGCCGGACATGTGGGTTCGTGCGCTCGACAGGGCGTAGCCGGTGCCGTCGGGCTTCCCGTTCTTCAGCAGCCATCCGGCGTACAGGGAGAGGATCCCGGCGTCCGCGTAGTCGGTGGGGAGTCCGGCGTCCGCGCAGAAGCGTTCCCAGACGGCGGCGGACTTGGCGTAGGTGCGCTGGGTGTTGGCGGGGGTGACGGCGCGACGGATGGCGTGTCCGGCGTCGCGGGCATCGGCGATGCGCCGGGCGGTCTCAGGTCCGTACTTGGCGATGAGGGCCGGGGAGACGGTGGTGCCGTCGGCGGCGAGGAGTCCGTCGGCGTTGACGGTGGTCGCGAGGGCGGTTTCCATGCCCGCATTTTAGCCCCGGATACCTAGGGTTATCCGGAGTTGACATTGATCCTCTGCCGCGCCGCACCACCGGGCCACCACGCGTTGAGACCACCAGGACCCCGAAGACGAACGGCGCGGGAACTCACACGAACCATGAAATCCATAAGACGCTGGAATATTCGCTTCTTCTGGCATCCCCTTGGACAGCAAGCAACCCGAGCCCCTTCGACAGGCCGGGGCCGCTTGCCTTTGGTCCCGCTGCACCCCGGCCTTCTTGAGGACGCCCACGGGCCTGGTTCGTCCGCCACCCTGGAACGCGGAGGCACCCGCCCCGAGTTCGGATCGGGACACGCGTCGTTCTCGCTTCGGACGAGGCGGCTAGGTGTGCTGTCCAGTGAGGTTGGTGCCACGGCCGCGATCAGTGTGGTGCCTGCCCCTTCGTGCTGATCTACGCTTCGGGGCACGGTCGCGGTGACCGTGCCCCGAACGGCTACAGCGGGAGAACCCAGGCGTCGCCGGCAGTACGCCCACCTTCGGCGCCAGGCATGCCCCGGCGGATCTCCTCGATCAGGTCGAGCACTCGCTCGTTCCCCTTGTCCCTCGCGCTCTCCCACGCGGCGGCGACCTGGTCGGCCTCCATTCCTGCGGGGCAGGCAATCGACCCGGTGTCTGGGTTCCATTCAATGCCTTGACCGGCGAGTACGGCGCGGGCGTGGTCGGAGTGTTCGGCCTCGATGGCCTGCCAGTCGAATGTTTCGGTTTCCGTGAGCGCTCCGGTGTCGCCGGTCTCGAACTGGTTGAACACCCACCCGGTGACGGCGTCGTGATCAGTCATGGGCTCCAGGTCATCGCCCTCGCAGAGGGACATGGAGAGGATTTCGGGCACTCTTACTCCTTGTTCAGCGGGTGGAGGCGGCACGGCGGCGGACGGTGTCGGGGAGGGTCTGACGGCGCCAGGCGGCGAGTTGGGTGTACGCGGATGAGAGGTCGGCGCTGATGCCGATGCGTCCGAGTGCCTTGGCGGCCGCCGCGGTGGTGCCGGTGCCGCCGAAGGGGTCCAGGACGATGCCGAGCGGCGGGGCGTAGCCGAGGATGAGCCGCCGGGGCAGGGCCTCAGGCATGGCGGCGAAGTGCCGGGCGTCCTCCAGTTCGGCGGGCACGCGCAGTGGGGTGGTGGGCACGGTCCATACGCTGGGCAGCCGGGCGTGCTCGGGGTCGTGCCAGTACTGCGGGCTGCGGGTGAAGTGGAAGACGGTTTCGTGGGCGCGGGTGACGCGGTCGGCGACGGACTCGGGCATGGGGTTGGGCTTGTGCCAGATCATCTCGGCGCGGTGGGTGAGGTGGAGTCGGTCGACGCAGCCGATCGCGTAGCGCCAGGGCAGCCCGAGGAGGGACTTGTTCGGCACGGTGGTGGTGACCTTGTGCCGCTGGGGGGCGATCTGTGTGCGGCCGCGCTTGCGGTCGTGGGCTGAAAGGGCCCCGCAGGCGCCGCCCTGGACGGCCCCGCTGGGTGCGCCGACGTACTTGTCTCCGAGCAGGACGAACATTGAGCCGGACGGCTTGAGGACGCGGGCCCACTCCGCGGTGCACTCCCACATCGCTTCAAGGTAGTCCTCGGGCGAGGCTTCGCAGCCGATCTGTCCTTCGAGGTCCTCGCCGTTGCCGCCGTAGGCGCGCTGCGCGAAGTACGGCGGCGAGGTGACGATCAGGTCCACCGAGGCGTCTGGCAACGGCAGGCGTCGGGCGTCGGCGAGCAGCAGGTGCGCGGCCGCCATCGCGGGCAGGGCACGCCTCCGCCCGGACTTGCGTGCCCGGTAGGCGCGGGCCCGGCAGGCGTCGTTGCAGTACCGCGCCGGACGCCCGCGCCCCCGGGCGCTCTCCTCGCCCCGGACGCGGGGAATCCCGCACCCTTCGCACACCGGCCCCGGGGACGCTGTCCCCATACCGATCACCCCTCTCTAAAACGTGACGGCAACAAGCCGTCTGCCATCACGAAAATAGCGTGCGCGGCCGACTTTCGTGACGATTTCTCGGCCTGCTTCCGTCACGAAATGGCCACCCTGGGAACCGAGTTGGGGTGCGAGGCGCGGTCGTTGTCAGTGGCGGCCTGCACGCTGCATCTGATGGACACTCACAGCAGCTACTGCGATGAGCCGGTATGGCGGGGCACCCCAACGCCCCGCTGACGCCGGAAGGGCGTCGCCGATTATGTGAGCGCGTGGACGCGGGGCGTCCGATCGCGCACGTCGCGGCGGAAGCCGGGATCTCCCGCCGCTGCCTGGCCAAGTGGTACGCCCGCTGGTGTGCCCACGGCGAGAACGGACTGCTCGACCACTCCTCGCGCCCCGCCACCAGCCCGGCCCGTACCAGCGAACCCCTCGCGGACCTGGTCGAGTCGCTGCGGCGGCAGACCAAGCACGGGCCCGCCCGACTCGCCGCCGACCTGAAGAGCCTGCACGGCATCACCATTGCGCCGGCCACCGTGCACCGCATCCTCGTCCGGCGCGGACTCAACCGGCTCCGCGACCTCGACCCGCCCACCGGTGAGCAGCTGCGCGAGGTCATCCGCTACGAGCACGACAAGCCCGGCGACCTGGTCCACGTCGACGTCAAGAAGCTCGGACGCATCCCGACCGGCGGCGGCTGGCGCATGCACGGGGTGGGCACCGACGCTGCCCGCGCCTCCAAACGAACCGGTCAGGGCACCGGCAAGGTCGGGTATACGTACCTGCACTCGGCACTCGACGACCATTCCCGGCTCGCCTACACCGAGGCCCTGGACGACGAGAAGGCCGTCACCGCGGTCGCCTTCTGGTACCGCGCCGTGGCTTTCTTCGCCGCCCACGACATCACCCCGATTCGCCGCTGCCTCACCGACAACGGCACCTGCTACCGCTCCGGGACCTGGGCCGCAGCACTCGCCGCGACCGGCACGAAGCACAAGCGCACCCGCCCGTACACGCCGCGGACGAACGGCAAGGTCGAACGCTTCAACGGCACTCTCGCCAGGGAATGGGCGTACATCCGCGCCTACACCTCCGAGCAGGAGCGACGCGCCGCGCTCGCGGACTTCCTCAACTACTACAACCACGACCGCCCGCACGCCGCCCTGGGAGGCAAGCTGCCGATCAGTCGGACCGCTGGCAGCGACTACCGGATCGTCTTCGACCAGCCGCCCGAACCGCTGATGAACCTCCCACAGCAGCTCGCCTTCGAGGACGTCGTGTAACCAACGTCCTGAGACAACACAGCTAGGGCTGCCGCTGGTCGACGAGGGCGCTGATGCGCTGCCGAGCCTCGCTCTTGCTCAGCGCGGCGAGCACCTCGGGATCGACCTGGTCGCCGGTCTTTCGCAGGAGTGAGGCGAGGTACGTGACCTGCTTCTCGGTTGCCCTCGGTTCGGGTACGGAGGCGGTTGTCGAGCGGGCGCGTCGGACGAGGAGGCCGAGCACGTCGACGGAGACGGTCCGCTGCAACGGCAGGGGCAGCCAGTCGAAGGCTTCCCACATTTGGGCGCCGCGTTCGGGCCTCACGGGCAGTCGGTACCAGTCGACTCGTTCCCCGGTGGTCGGGGACTCCGGCCACGTGAAGTAGTGCAGGAAGTCGTCCCCGGCGAATGAGCCGTTGATGATGCGCATCCCGTCGACGTCTCCGTCGTGCTGTTGAAAGGGGGCGCGTTCGCCGAAGTTCGCAACTTGCCAAGACAGGGGGACTTCGCGGGCCATCGGGAAGTCGGTCTTGATCATCGTCAGGTAGTCGTGCACGGCCTCGGCCGGGTCCTCACACTCCTCGAAGAGCTCCTGCGACCACAGGACGGGGGAGAGCCAAAGCGGACCCGTGGCGGGAAAGGCGTTGTGCCGGGACTCCCAGGACCAGACGGCGAGTTCCGAGCGGGGCGAGGGCATTGGGGGACTCCTTCGGTGTCGAATGTCGGCGGTCGTGCGGGGACTGTGCGGAAAGGGAGTGCGGTTCACTCCCACGAGGGAACACCGCCTCCGACCTGCGGTTTCGAGGTCTGGTGTGCAGGGTCATTGGAAACTCTCCCATGCACCGCTTCGTATAGGGGGTTGTTTCCTGCGCCCCTCACACGCTGCACAGGGTCAGTCCCGGAAGCACACGCTGAAAAGCCTGTGCCCCTTCGTCTCCGAGGAGACCCGAACCGGTCCACAGCGATCCGGGTTCCCCAAGAGGTCTGGCCCCGGCGCCGACGGCGAGGCGCTCCTCCGTCACGGTCTGGTTGACGGCCGGCCGCTGCGCCCAGTGCGGGTGGGCGCAGCGGCAGCCGGTGAGGGCGGGTCAGGCCGCTACGGGCACCTGTCCAGATCTTGCAGCTCCTCGCAGGTGTGCGGTGTGATGCAGTCGTCGCAAGGGGCCCAGCGGTAGGGGCGGGGCTTGGGGCCGGAAGCGGGTTCATGGGGGCGTCGCTTGCGCCATACGGGCTCGGTGCCGGGGGCGAGGGCAATGTCGTGTCCGCCGGCCTCATTGCGGACCAGGATGCGTACGCGTCCGTCGTCGTGGGTGGTGTGCTCGATCACGGGGCGGGGGGTGCCCCAGTAGTCGACGTGGTCACCCTGGCGGAGGTCGCTGAAGGTGGTGCGTACGGAGCATGCGGGGTGGAATCCGTTGCGGGCCTAGGGGGATTGGGGCTCGGTCATGGCTGGCCTTCCGGTTGGTGTGCGGCGATCTTCTGTGCGGGCGCCTGCGCGGCGATCTCTGCCTCGCGCGCCGTCCGCGGGTCCGTCGAGGCGGTGATCGACCGCGAGACGGGCACGCAAGGGTGGGGCGAGGGAGGATCAGGTCTGCGCCATGTCGACGAAGCGCGAGTAGTGGAGCTGAGCGGCGACAGTGATCTCCGCGGTCGGCCCGTTACGGTGCTTGGCAACGATGAGGTCGACCTCGCCGGAACGCGGGGATTCCTTCTCGTAAGCGTCCGGCCGGTTCAGCAGGATCACGATGTCAGCGTCCTGTTCCTGGCTCCCCGATTCGCGCAGGTCGGACAGTGCCGGCTTCTTGTCCGCGCGCATCTCGGGCCCGCGGTTCAGCTGCGCGAGGACGATGATCGGAAGGTTCAGTTCCTTTGCCAGCAGCTTGAAGGACCGGGAAATCTCGGCGACTTCCTGCTCACGCACCTGCGGTCGGGAGCGGCCAGCGATCCGGACGAGCTGCATGTAGTCGACGACGACGAGCGCGAGGTCGGGTTCGGTGCGCTTCAGTCGGCGCAGCTCCGATTGGATGTCCGCGAGGCTCTGGGAAGCGTCGTTGATGTGCAGCGGCGCCTCGCGGTAGCACTGGCTCGCGGTAGCGAGCTTTTTCCAGTCGGCCTCGTCCATGCCGCCGTTGCGGATCTTGTGGAGCCCGATCTTTCCCTCGGCGGAGAGCACTCGCTTGCCCAGCTCGTGCGTCGGCATTTCCAGGGACAGGAACGCGCACGGGCGGCCGTCCTTGATGGCGCACTGGCGGGCGATGTCCATGGCGGCCGTGGACTTGCCCATCCCGGGGCGTCCGGCGATGAGGATGAGCTGTCCGGGCTGGAGTCCGCCGGTGAGCATGTCGAGGTCGGTGTATCCGGTCTTCACTCCGGTGAGGTCCTTGCCGTGCTGAGTGTCCTCGATCTCCTTGAGTAGGTCGTCGACGTGTTCGCTCGGCAGGGAGAAGGTGCCCTCCTCGGTGTCTGCGCCTTCGGCGACTCCGGCGATCTCCTGGGCTGCGTCCGCGACGATTTCGTTGAGCTCGCCCTGGGCGGCGTATCCCATCTGCGTGATGCGAGTGCCGGCCTCGACGAGGCGGCGCAGCACGGCCCGCTCGTGGACGATCTCGGCGTAGTACTCCGCGTTGGCGGCGGTCGGCACGGACTGCACCAGGGTGTGCAGGTACGAGGCACCGCCGACCCGGGCGATCTCGCCGCGCTTGGTCAGCTCCGCCGCGATGGTGATCGGGTCGGCCGGCTCGCCCTTGGCGTGGACGTCGAGGATCGCGCCGTAGATCGTCTCGTGGGCGGGGCGGTAGAAGTCAGGGCCACGCAGCTTGACGTTGTCGACGACGTCGCCGATCGCATCCTTTGAGAGCAGCATCCCCCCGAGTACGGATTGCTCGGCATCGACGTCTTGCGGGGGCACGCGCTCGAAGTTGGCAGCGGGGGCGTCATGGTGCTGCGGGAGGGTCGTGCTGGACACTGGAGGTCTCCTGAATCGGGTTCGTCGGTCAGGGGGATTCGCGGGCCGCCCCGGGCATGGGGCGGCCCGCACTGTGTTGCGGTCTATGCGGTGGCGAGCTGCGCGGCGAGGTGTTCGCGGTCGACGTTGGGGTGCTTGCAGTTCGCGATGCTGCTCCCGAGGTCGATCTGGCCGTGCTCGTCGCATGCGAGGCAGGCGGCGGTGAGGTCGGCACGGGTCACTGCCGGTCCGGCGCCAGCGGCCGGGGGCGGGCTGTAGTACGCGAGGTGCCTGCTCAAGAGGCGGCCGTCCGGGTAGCTCAGCGCCATGTCGGTAGCGGCGCCTGTCAGGTAGTCGGCGGACATGCCCTGGGCAAGCAGCGTGGTGACGTCGCGGCGTACGGCGTCCCGGGCTTGCGGGTTCGGTACGGGTCCGGACGTGGCGAGGGTGCTGCTCCAAGCGGCGACGATGCGGTCCGCGTCCTGCTGGCCAGGCTCCGGCTGTGGCTCGCGCTGTTCCGGCACCGGCGGGGTGTGGTTGGTGCTCGGCGGAGCTTCTTCTCTCTCGTCGTTCGCGGGCCCGGCCACGACACCGGCCGCAGCATCGTCGGAGACGTCACCACGGAGAGAGTTCCTCTGAGGCTTCCTATGAAGATTTGGGGGCAAGTTTTTGGCCCCCCGGGGGGTGCGGTTTTTACCCCCTCGGGGGGACAAGTTTTTTACCCCTCCCCCCTCGTTGGGGAGGGGGCAAGTTTTTGCCCCCTCCCCAACTCCGGGCAGCTCAACCTGAGGAGCCGTGACGTTGTCGCCGTAGTCGCGGGCAGGACGGGCAACGGCCCGCAGTGCGCGGATGTTGAGGCGGACCATGTCGGTGGTCTGACGCAGCTTCTCCGGGTCCCGTCCGCTCTTGCGGATGGCTGTCTCAGTGCGGGCCTGCCCGTTCGCGTCGATGCGGCGGGCCTCAATGACGGCGAGCCCCTTCGCGGAGATCTCCGCCTTGGTCTTGCTGAACGTGGGCTTCGACATGCCGGTCTCGTCCATGAGCCGCTGACGGCCGCACCAGGACTGCCCGTAGTCGTCGCAGTGCAGCGCATAGATCGTCAGCAGGTGCTTTTCGGAGCGGGTGACCGTGGAGTCCACGTTCAGCACCGCGGAGACGTAGTCCCAGCGTGTGACGTTCTCGCTCACGGGGCACCGCCCGGGGTGTGCTGGGTGTTGCGGTCAGGCATACTAACTCCGGTCTCAGGTACCCCCTGGGGGTACATTGAGCTCGGCCCAAAACCAGCAGCGCGGGGTGTCTCGCGGGTGATGGCCCGCGGTACTGTGGTCAAAGTCGAACCCTCTTCGGAGGACCGGCGCCCGGGATTCTTAGCGGGAAAGCGGGCGCCGGTCGGCAGTGGGGCCCCTACCTTCGGGTGGGGGCCCATTTGCATGTGCGGGACCTACGCGGCCGCAGGGCGGGGCGCGGGGGTCGGGGCCGGGCGTGCAGTCCGAAAGATCTGTCGAAGGTTCGCGATCTCGGCGTCGGTCAAAGGGGGCCTGGACGCGGCGAACTCGCGGGCGAAGTCTTCGGCGGACTGACCCGGCGAGGGGCTGCACCAGCCGTCCTCATCGCGGATCACGCGGCAACCTCCCGGACAGCTGCAACGGCGCGCTTCATGGCCTCCAGGGCCTCCGCGTACTTCACCGAGCGCTCCCGGCTCGGCTGGCGGACCCCCTTCTCCCAGTACCGGACGGTCTGGCCGCTTACGCCCAGGATCTGCCCCAGCTTCTCGGAGGAGATCTTGGCGTCACGCCGGATCTTCCGGCACTTCGCGGGCGGCGGGAGTTTCACGGAGACGGAGGCAGCAGCGAGCTCTGCGATCTGGTCTGTGATCGTCATGAGGTTAGTTTGCAAGCTAATCCCGCAAGAGTCAAACAAGCTTCCAACCTAACCTCTATGGGTTTCGCAACGCGGCTCCGTTACCGTGACGGCATGACCGCCGATCACTCCGCGCCCCCCGGATTCGCCCTCGATGGCGCCGCCGGGGACTCCGAGCGGGCATTCACCTACGCCACCGGCGGCATGCGGCTCACCGGGCTCGTGCGCACCGACAGCAGCAAACCCCGACTCGCGGCCATTACGGCTGTCCCTGCCGACCCCGGTAAGACCCTCAGTGCCGCCCAGATCAAGAGCATCCCGACCGGCGCACTGTTGGCCGCCGTCCAGTCGCTCCTGGGTATCGAACGGCAGGCTGCCGACAGTGGCGAGATGTCTGCGTCTACCCCAAGTCGCCGTACCCGCGCCGGGTCGGATGACCTCCTGCGTGAACTCGCTGAGGTCTACCTTGAGGAGACGGCCCCTGGGCGCCCCCGCGGGCACCTGGACCGGATCGCTGTCCGCCTCGGTTGGCCCAAGAACACCGTGAGCACGCGCCTCGCCCGCGCCCGGAAGCAGGGGTGGCTCGGCCCCGCCATCAACGGCCGCGCCGGATCGGACCCCGGCCCCCGGCTCATCGCGGCCCGGCATGCGGAACAGGCCAGCATCGGCCCCGCCCCCGACGAGGGCCCCAACGAGCGCGAAGCTCGGCAGCACCGCATGCTCGACTTCGCGGAGCGCGCTGGGAACCTCTACGACGAAATCTTCTCCGAGGGGCGAGAGCCACGCGCCAGCAATCAGGAGCAGCATCCGGACGGCTGACTGCCCAGCACGCACGTGGGCCCCCGCCGGTCATCCCGACGAGGGCCCACAGGCCGCGTACGTGCGCGTCTAAGCGCGATCGGCACCCCACGACACTTTGACCGACGAGGCATCGAACCCAGGCCCCTTCCGGCCCGGCATGACCTTGATCCGCACGCCGAGCCCCTCAAGGACGCGCCGCTGCTGCGACACCGCGAGGCCCTTCCACTTCTCCTCCGCCTTCTCCCCGACCAGCCCGTCAAACACGTCCAAGTCGAACGCGGGCCGCAGGCGGCGTGCCTCAGCCTGCGCCTCGGTGATCTGCTGCCCGAGGGACCGAGTGATCCGCACCAGCTGCTCACGGGTGATGAGACCGGCCGCGTAGTCATCGGCCGCCGCGTCCTGCCGGGCCTTGAGACCCTCCGCGCGTTCCAATGCCGCCAAAGCTGCGGAATCGTCACCGCGGAAGGTGTCGGCGGCGTCCGGTCGGCCGAGCACTCCCACGACGATCGAGCTCACGTGCCGGTCGAGCGCCTCCTCGTTCCGGCCGACGCAGCCGCACGCGTCACACACGTACGTCGGTTTCTTCTGGCCGCGCTTCGCGTTCCCCTTCAGCGCGACCCTGAGGACTGACCCGCACGGCCCGCACGTGGCGATCTCACCCCACGTCAGCAGGTGCTTCCGAGCCCCGGGCAGTTCCCGCACCACGGACCGGCCCGCGAACAGGTTCTTCAGCTGGGCATGCTGCTCGTCGCCGATGAGTGCTGGCCACGCTGCTTCGTACTCCACGCCCTGGTGCACGCGCACGCCGACGTTCGCCGGCCGAAGCGCCAGCTTCTTCACGCTCGTCTTGTTCCACAGGCTCCCGTTCGGGTTCTGCCCGACGGCCCGCCGCTTGAGCTGCCTCCCAGCCCCCGGCGACGGCACCCCGCGCTCGTTCAGGTCGGCCGTGATGCCGAGGAGGCTGTCCCCGGACAGCAGGCGGGTAACGATGTCGCGGACAACGGCGGCCTGCGCCGGGTCCTCAACGTCGCGGAACCCGGACACCTGGCCTCGGCCGTCGTACTCGTACTGCCGTCGCCACCCGTACGCGACGGCGCCGTTCGCCCGGCCTTCCTGCGCGCGCTCTAGGGCGGCACGCTTCACGCGCTCGGACTTCACCTCGGACTCGGCGGTGTCGGACTCTCCGAGGTTCGCGAGCTGCGATCTGTCCGAGGCACGCTGCATGTTGAACAAGCCCCCGGATTCGAAGGCCACCCAGCACCCGGCCAGGCGCAGATCCTCGATGGCCTGCGCGCGCTCGACGCGGCGCCGCCAGAGACGCGACGGGTGGTAACCGGCGACGATGACGCGGACACCGGGCTCGCGGGCAGCGTCGATGGCGTCGGCCATCAGCCGGTCGTACTCGGGCCGGTCCTCGCCCGAGTGCGCGGACACGTCGTTCTCGATGTACTCGCCGCCGACCTCCCACCCGTTCTCCTGGACGAACGTATTGAGGTCGCTCATCTGCCGTTTGACGCCCCGCCGGCGGTCGCGCGGGTCCTCGGAGATCCGCGCGTACAGGAAGGCAATGGTGCGGCGTGGAAGCGTCTTAGTGTTCACATGACAGAACCCTATGTCTTCCCGGGCGGCGTGGGGAACACCTGGGGCGACGCGGAGCACTTCGCCAGCCTGATCGATGCCGTCCAGGCCAAGCTCTTCGACCAGCTTCCCGACGAGACCTGGGTGTATCCGGGGCACGGCGCCGACACCACGCTCGGCGCGGAGCGGCCGCATCTCGCCGAGTGGCGCGAGCGCGGCTGGTAGCCACCCGTGGCGGCGGGCCCCGCGCTCAGGCGTGCGGGGCCCGTCGCGCCGTCCGGTGACGGGAGCCCGTCGCCCGCTCCGGCCCTACGGCGCCGCCGGTCAGACGCCCGCGGTCTCCCGCGGCTCCGTCTCCCGGCCCGCCTGCTTCCTGGCGGCCAGCAGGCTGGTGGCGGTGGTGACGACGAGGACCGCGCAGATGACGCCCAGCGAGACCGGGATGCTGATCTCCGGCACGGCGACCCCCGATTCGTGCAGCGCGTGCAGCACCAGCTTCACCCCGATGAAGCCGAGGATGACCGACAGGCCGTACGAGAGGTGGACCAGCTTCTTGAGCAGCCCGCCGATCAGGAAGTAGAGCTGTCGCAGCCCCATCAGGGCGAAGGCGTTGGCGGTGAAGACGATGTACGGGTCCTGGGTGAGGCCGAAGATCGCCGGTATGGAGTCCAGGGCGAAGAGGACGTCGGTGGTGCCGATCGCCAGCATGACGACCAGCATCGGCGTCATCAGCCGCTTGCCGTTCTCGACGATGAACAGCTTCGTACCGTGGTACGTGTCGGTCGACGGGAAGCGCTTCTCGACGGTCTTCAGGAAGCGGTTCTCCTCGAACTCCTCGTCCTCCGCTCCGGCCATGGCCTCCTTGACGAGCTTCCACGCGGTCCAGATGAGGAACGCGCCGAAGAGGTAGAAGACCCAGGAGAAATGGGCGATGACCGCGGCTCCGGCGCCGATGAAACCGGCCCGCAGCACGAGCGCGATCAGCACGCCGACCATCAGCACCCGCTGCTGATAGATCGCCGGGACCGCGAACTTCGCCATGATCAGGACGAAGACGAAGAGGTTGTCGACGCTCAGGGATTTCTCGGTGACGAAACCGGCGAAGAACTCACCGGCCGGACCGGAGCCGCCGAACAGCAGCAGCCCGAGCCCGAAGAGCGCAGCGAGCGTCACCCAGACGCCGGTCCAGATTCCGGCCTCCTTGAGGGAGACCTCGTGCGGGGTACGGCCGCCGATGAAGAAATCGGCGGCGATCAGGGCGCTGAGACCAAGGATGGTCAGCGCCCACAGGGTCAGGGAAACGTCCACTGCTCCTCCGGCAAAGTCGTACGGCACATACAGCGTCGTCGCTGCCGGAGGTCTCTTCCGCCCGGCTCCCGAAGGCCGCCGGGCCGACGCCCCGGGATCTCGTCACGCTCGCGATCCGTGATGACGGGGACGTCGCTGCAGGAGTACTCCCCTCCGCGGAGCAAGGGTAAAGGAACGCCAAGGAAAAGTAAATGAAAAGGTAAAGTGCCTGGTGGGGTGGCCTATCGCCACCACGCCCGGCAGGTGCCCGGCGTGGCGGTGCGGCGCCCGGCATCAGCTCACACCGGCCTCCCGCATCTGGCGCAGCTCCTTCTTCAGCTCGCCCACCTCGTCCCGCAGCCGCGCCGCGACCTCGAACTGCAGGTCCGCGGCGGCCGCCCGCATCCGCTCGGTCATCTCCTCGATCAGCTCGGCCAGCTCGGCGGCGGGCCGGTCGGTCGGCGTCGCGCCCTTGCCCGCCTTGGCGCCCTTGCCGCCCTTCGCCGCCTTGCCGCCCAGCTCCGGGACGGGAGCCTTGCCCAGCGCCCCGGAGGCGCCCTTGCGGTAGCCCGACCCCAGCAGTTCCTGGGTGTCGATCTCCTCGCGCGCGAGGGTCGCCACGATGTCGCCGATCTTCTTCCGCAGCGGCTGCGGGTCGATGCCGCGGGCCTTGTTGTAGGCGAGCTGCTTCTCCCTGCGGCGGTTGGTCTCGTCGATCGCCCGCTCCATCGCCGGGGTGATCTTGTCGGCGTACATATGAACCTGGCCGGAGACGTTCCGCGCCGCGCGCCCGATCGTCTGGATCAGCGCCGAACCGGACCGCAGGAAGCCCTCCTTGTCGGCGTCGAGGATGGAGACGAGGGAGACCTCGGGGAGGTCCAGGCCCTCGCGGAGCAGGTTGATGCCGACCAGGACGTCGTACTCGCCCGCCCGCAGCTCGCGCAGCAGCTCCACCCGGCGCAGGGTGTCCACGTCGCTGTGCAGATAGCGGACCTGGATGCCCAGCTCCAGGAAGTAGTCCGTCAGGTCCTCGGCCATCTTCTTGGTGAGGGTCGTGACCAGGACGCGCTCGTCCTTCTCGGTCCGGGCCCGGATCTCGTGGACCAGATCGTCGATCTGCCCGTCGGTGGGTTTGACCACCACCTCCGGGTCCACCAGCCCCGTCGGGCGGATGATCTGCTCCACGAAGCCGTCGGACCGCGCCAGCTCGTACTTCCCCGGGGTCGCCGAGAGATAGACGGTCTGGCCGACGCGCCCCAGGAACTCCTCCCACTTCAGCGGGCGGTTGTCCATCGCGGACGGCAGCCGGAAGCCGTGCTCGACGAGGGTCCGCTTGCGCGAGGCGTCGCCCTCGTACATCGCACCGATCTGCGGCACCGTCACATGCGACTCGTCGATGACCAGCAGGAAGTCCTCGGGGAAGTAGTCCAGCAGGGTGTTCGGCGCGGAGCCGGGCGCACGGCCGTCCATGTGCATGGAGTAGTTCTCGATGCCGGAGCAGGAGCCGACCTGGCGCATCATCTCGATGTCGTAGGTGGTACGCATCCGCAGCCGCTGGGCCTCCAGGTGCTTGCCCTGCTTCTCCATCGTGGCGAGGCTGTCGGCCAGCTCCGCCTCGATCCCGGCGATGGCGCGCTCCATGCGCTCGGGACCGGCGATGTAGTGGCTGGCGGGGAAGACGTACAGCTCCTGGTCCTCGCTGATCACCTCGCCGGTCAGCGGGTGAAGGGTGGACAGCGCCTCCACCTCGTCACCGAACATCTCGATCCGGACGGCCAGCTCCTCATAGACCGGGAAGATCTCGATGGTGTCCCCGCGCACCCGGAAGGTGCCGCGGGTGAACGCCACGTCGTTGCGCGTGTACTGGATGTCGACAAAGCGGCGCAGCAGCTGGTCGCGGTCGATCTCGTCGCCGACCTTGAGCGGCACCATGCGGTCGACGTACTCCTGGGGCGTGCCCAGGCCGTAGATGCAGGACACCGAAGCGACCACGATGACGTCCCGCCGGGTGATCAGGGAGTTCGTCGCGGAGTGGCGCAGCCGCTCGACCTCCTCGTTGATCGAGGAGTCCTTCTCGATGTACGTATCGGACTGCGGTACGTACGCCTCGGGTTGGTAGTAGTCGTAGTAGGAGACGAAGTACTCGACGGCGTTGTGGGGCAGCAGCTCGCGGAACTCGTTGGCGAGCTGGGCCGCGAGGGTCTTGTTGGGCGCCATGACGAGCGTCGGGCGCTGCAGCTTCTCGATCATCCACGCGGTGGTCGCCGACTTGCCGGTGCCGGTCGCGCCCAGCAGGACGACGTCCTTCTCACCGCCGCGGATGCGCTGCTCCAGCTCGGCGATGGCCGCCGGCTGGTCGCCGCTGGGCTGATAGGGGCTGACGACCTCGAAAGGCGCCACCGTGCGTTCGATCTTCGATACGGGCCGCATGGAAACCACCGTACGACCCACCACTGACATCCGGCCGGGAAACCCGTCCGACCAGGGCGTTCTTCCGATGGGCGCGACCGCCGGTGCGGGACGGCCGGGTGGGGCCCGGGCCGGGACGGCCGTCGGGCCCGCACGCGGCCTCGGCCCGGCCGGACGCCCGTACGGCGGAGCGGACCGGCCGCACGAGAGCACCCCGGCGCCGTGGGCGTGGCCGCCGTGAGCCCTCCGGAGCCATGCCGCGACGGCCAGGTCCGCCGGGCCCCGTGGGCCTCGCCCGCCCCCGTGGCCGCCCCGTTCCCCACCCAGCATCCGGAGTCGCACGCTCCGGTATTCCGGGAAGACCAAAACCGGTCACAGGCACGAGGGGTGACGAACCGTCGGCCGGGATGCGGGTTCGCCGTCACTCCGGCAAGTTGGACGGCGCCGGAGCGTCCATCTGTTGCACGGCGATTCCGGACAACCTGTCACCGCGCGCCTCAAACACGGAACACCGGCCACTTCTCGTTCAGTTTCTGTCCATCCCTCGCCTCCCTCTCCGTACCCCCCGGCTGCGAACCTCTGGCCGTCCGGCACGGCGTCAGGCCACGTCGCACCAGCCTCCGCACATTCACATCCAGTACGTCCACGACGTCCATGAGGAGTCCGTATGCGTCTTCGCACCGTCGCCACCGCCCTCACCGGCGCACTCCTGGGTCTGTCCACGTTCGTCCTCCCTCCAGCCACCGCACAGGCCGCCACCGGCGGCCACAGAACCGTGACGGTCGCCCACCGCGGCGCCCCCACCCACGCGCCCGAGAACACCCTCGCCTCCATCGACGAGGCCCACCGGCGCGGCTCCCGCTGGGTGGAGAACGACGTGCAGCGCACCAAGGACGGCCAGCTGATCGTCCTGCACGACACGACGCTCAACCGAACGACCGACGTCGAGAAGGTGTTCCCGGACCGCGCGCCCTGGAAGGTCGCCGACTTCACGCTGAAGGAGATCAAGAAGCTGGACGCGGGCAGCTGGTTCAGCGCGAAGTTCACCGGCGAGCGGGTGCCCACCCTCAAGCAGTACATGAACGCGGTCACCCACAACCACCAGCGGCTCCTGCTGGAGCTGAAGTCGCCGGAGCTGTACCCGGGCATCGAGCTGCAGGTCCTGTCCGAGCTGCGCCACCAGGGATGGCTCGACCGCGCGCACGTCAAGAACCGCCTGATCGTCCAGAGCTTCAACGGTGACGCGGTGAAGACCGTCCACCTGCTGCGGCCGGACATCAAGACCGGATTCCTCGGCAATCCCACCGTAGCCGAGCTGCCCGGGTACGCCCGGTTCTGCGACCAGATCAACCCGTCGTACACGGTGACCACCCCGGAGTACATCAGGGCGGTGCACGCGCTGCGCGGGCCGCACGGCCGCCCGATGGAGGTCTACACCTGGACCGTCGACAACACCGCCACGGCGGTGAAGCTCGCCGGGTCCGGCGCGGACGGCGTCATCAGCAACACGGCGGACACGATCCGCGCCGCGCTGCGCGAGAGCGGCCTCTGACCTGCCGTACGGCCTGGCGGGCGGATCCGGGGACCAGCTCCCGGGTCCGCCCGCCGCCGCGTTGTCGGTGCCACGCCCTACGCTGAAGGCGTGACGGATGCAGCGCAGGAATCAGCGCGGAACACCCCGCGGCGCGACTGGGCGTGGACGCGGACGGACTCGCCCATCGGACCGCTGTTGCTCGCCGCGACGGAGCGGGGACTGGCCCAGGTGGTCTTCCACGCCGACGAGCGGACCACCCGGCGGGCCCTGGCCCGGCTGGAGGGGATCTTCGGCACGGCCCCGCGCGCGGAGATACCGCACCTGGCCGTGGCCGTGGCGGAGCTGACGGCGTACTTCTCCGGCGAGCTGACCGCCTTCACCGTGCCCCTGGACTGGTCGCTGACCTCAGGCTTCCACGCCCGGGTGCTGCACGCGCTCGACGCGGGCGTGCCGTACGGCAGCGTCGTCGGCTACCAGGACCTCGCCGACCGGGTCGGTGAGCCGGGCGCCGCGCGGGCGGTCGGCGCGGCGATGGGCGCCAATCCGCTGCCCGTCGTCGTTCCCTGCCACCGGGTGGTGGCCAGCGACGGCGGGATCGGCGGGTTCGGCGGCGGTCTGGAGGCCAAGCGCGTCCTGCTGGCCCTGGAAGGCGTCCTGCCCGCTCCCCTGTTCTGACCGGGCGGCCGTGAGCGGGCGCACGAAAGGCGGCACCATGCCCACCCAGATCGCGCTGCTGCGCGGCATCAACGTCGGCGGCCACAACTCCTTCCCCAAGGCCCGCCAACTGGAGTTGGCGCGGTCGCTGGGGCTGCGGGAGGTCACCGTCCTCCTGCAGACGGGCAACCTCGTCTTCGCCGATCCGGGGACCCCGCCCGAGGAGACCGCGCGCCTGCTGCGCGAGCAGATCCTCGCCGATCTGGGGCTGACGGTGCCGGTGGTGGTCCGCACCGGTGCGGAGTTCGCCGCGGGCGTGGCGGCGAATCCGTATCCGCAGGCGGTGGCGGAGCCACGGACCCTGCACGTCACGTTCCTGTCCGAGGCGCCCGGCGACACCTCGCGGCTGGACGCCCTCGACCAGGCGGCGTTCGCCCCCGACAGCTTCCGGCTGATCGGCCGGGAGCTGTATCTGCGCTGCCCGGGCGGCATCGGCCGCTCCAAGCTCGCGCAGGCGGTGAGCCGGGCCCCGCTCGGTGTCGTCGCCACCACCCGGAATTGGAACACCGTGACCAAGATCCTGGCGCTGGCCGGGTCCTGACCTGCCGGTTCCGGGCCATCCGGTAGCGGCCCGGCCGTGACCGGCCACCGCCTGCGCGGCCGGTCACGGCGGGCCCGGCCGGTTCAGCGCCAGCCGTAGCGCTCCTGCAGGCGCCGCGCGACGAGGCTGAAGCGGGCCCGGTCCAGGGCGCACGCCTCCCGGCGCATCCCCTGGGGGTGCAGCCGCAGGACCCGGTCCAGGTCGACCCAGGAGTCACGGCCCGCGCGGTCCCACGGCCCGGTGCCGATGGCTATCCACTCCCGGTCCTGGTCGTGCGGCTTGCTGGACAGCCGCACGGCGAGCAGCGTCCCCGCCGCCTCCCGGGCGACCACCAGCACCGGCCGGTCCTTGCCCCGCCCGTCCCCTTCCTCGTACGGCACCCAGGTCCACACGATCTCGCCCGGGTCCGGGTCGCGGTCGGGGTCGGGTGCGTAGGACATCCGTACGGCGCCGACGGAGGCGGGCAGGGCGTCCGTCGTCGCGTGGGGGCCGTGGCTGCCGGGGAGCGCCGGGCTGTCGCCGGTCGCGTTGCTCGAAAACGTCACGGACTCACGCTAACGGCAGCCCGGTGAGCGCCCGTCAGGGGCCGGGCGGCGGCCTCGGTCCAGGCCCGCTGTCAGTGGTCGGCCGTACGGTTTTCAGCAACGGGGAAAGTCAGCGGGACCGCCCGGGGAGGGGATCGCCATGTCCGAATCCACGACGTATCTGGAGCTGTCCCAGGAGAGCGGCGGGGCGCACAAGTTCTACGAGGTATCGGTCAGCGGGACGGAGGTCGCGGTCCGCTACGGCCGGATCGGCGCGGCCGGCCAGGCGCAGCGCTCGACGTTCCCGACGGCGGAGAAGGCGCAGGCGGCGGCCGCCAAGAAGATCGGTGAGAAGGTCCGCAAGGGGTACGCCCCGGCGGTACGGGGACAGCGCGCGGCCCGGCCGGTGACGCGTCGCCAGGTCGCGTCGGCGCCGTCGACGGCGCGCGCGGTCGCCCCCGTCCTGTGGCGGTTCCGCACCGGCTCCGCCGCGTTCGGCATCCACGTCGACGCCGACCGCTGCTGGGTCGGCAACCAGAACGGCGACGTCCACACCCTGGGCCACGACGGCGAGGTGCTGGCCCGCTATCAGCTCCCGGCGGGCGTCAAGTGCCTGGTGGCGGACGACTTCTGGATCTACGCGGGCTGCGACGACGGCTCGGTGTACGACCTCTCCTCGAAGCTGCCGTTCGCCGCGTACGACATCGCCCCCGACGTCGACATCTTCTGGCTGGACATCCGCGAGGGCATCCTCCATGTCGCGGACCGCGACGGCGGCCTGACGGTCATCGACCACGAGGACGAGTACCAGTGGTCGCGCCGCAGCAGCGGCAGCGCCGCCTGGATGGTGCGGCGCGACGACCGTGCCGTCCACCACGGCCACAGCCGCGGCGTGACCACGTACGCCGCCGACGGCAGCCGGGAGCTGTGGCACACCCCCACCCAGGGCGCGGTGCTCTTCGGCTGGCAGGAGGACGCTTCGGTCTACGCCGGAACCGACCGACGTGTGGTGCAGCGGCTGGCGAAGAAGGACGGCGCGATCGAGGCGACATACGCCTGCGACACGGTCGTCTACTCCTGCGCCACGGCGCCGGGCGGCCGCTACGTCTTCGCGGGCGACTCGGCGTCCTCGGTGTACTGCTTCGCCGCGGACGGCACCCGACTGTGGAAGCTCGGCACCGGTGGCGGCTCCGCCCTGTCGATGCAGTACCTCGACGAGAAGCTGTACATGGTGACCACCGACGGTTCGCTGGTGTGCGTGGACGCGAGCGACGCCGCCGTGGCGGCCGCGCGGGCCGGTACGGTCCCGGTCGCCCGGGACGTGAAGTCGGCCGCCGCGCTGCCCACCTACACCCCGTCGGCCACGGTGCAGACGGTGATGGCCACCGCCGCCTCCGGCATCGTCGTGGAGTGTGTCCAGGAGAGCGGGCGGCTGCGGATGCACGTCGTGTCGGACGGCTTCGAACCGTCCTGGAACGTGCAGTTCCCTCGCCACATACGCCGCCCGGGAACGCGTTACGTCGTCGACGGCCTCGCGCCGGCGTCCGGGGGTTTCTACCGCGTACGGGGCGAGATCCGGCAGCTGGTCTGAGCCGGACCCCAGCACGGAGCCCCCCGGGACGCCCGGGTCAGGCCGGTCCGTTCCAGGCCGGGCGGCGCGGATCGTCGGCCCGTACGACGACGTCCGCGGCGTCGGCCGGGCGGGTCTCGTCCTCGTAGCGCGCGAACGCCGGCAGCGTCCACCGCTCGTTCTGCGGAGTGCGGCGGGCGAGGGCCGCGGCGGACAGTTTCAGGTGCACCGTGAGATCGAAGGGGAACCCATGGCCGAGCAGCAGCGGTCCGTGCAGCAGCAGTACGCCGCCGGGCGGCAGCGTCATGTAGTCGCTGCGGGTGGCCCGGTCGGCGACCGGGTCCCACAGGTCCGGCAGCACCCGGCCGGTGCCGCCGGGATCCAGCGGCTGGAACACCTCCCGCCGCAAGGCGCGCCGGTCGAACCACTCGTCGTGGTAGGCGTCCGGGTCGGTGTGCCCGTACTCCAGCCGCAGCGAGGCGGGGCGCCGGAAACCGTAAACGTCGACGCGGTGGGCGGCCCGGCCGCGCAGCCGCAGCGCCTCCGCCAGCTGTCCGGCGAGCTGCCCCGGGTCGGCGGCGGGCGCCCCGTCGACGGCGATCCGCAGCCAGGGGCCGTCGTCCTGCGCGGGGGTGGCGGCGATGCGCTCGGCGAGCGCGTCGGTCAGTCGTTCCCAGGTGATCGGTTGGAGCCGCACCCCGTCATTGTGCATGTCGGCGGGGCGCGGCCTCCTGGGGATCAGCGCAGGAAGGGACCGGTCCCGTTGTCGATGTGGGAGATCACCCCGGCCTGGATCACGATGCCCTGCTGCACGGAGCCGCTCATGGAGTTGTGCACGTCGCGGACCGACGCACCGCCCTGCGCGGGCCGCCACTCCTCCACCAGCGCCACCAATTCCTCGGCGGCGCCCGGGTCCTCGCGCAGCAGACGGCGCAGCTGTCCCCGCAAGGCGGCGGTGACGTCGGCGGCCGAATCCTCGTCCCCGTCCTGCCGGGCGGCGACCAGCTCGTCCCGCGACGCGTCGAGTTCGTCCCGGAGGGCTTCTTCGTCGTCCGTGCCGCGCCGCCGGGCGAGGAAGGCGGCGGCCCGCCCCCGCACCTGCGCCCAGCCCTCCGTCGCCATCTGCTGTACGAGTGCCGTCGCCCCGGCCGTGGCGAGTGCCGTCAACTCCGCGTCCATCGGTTCCCCTTGTCCCCGTTGCCGTTCCGGTGCCGCCGTCGGCGCGGCGGCCGTCCGACCGTACGCCGCGCCGACCACCCGCGTCACGGAATCCCGCCTGCCGGGCGGCGGGCGGGTGCCGGGGCGTCCCGGGATGGGGCCGGGCGACGGCTCAGACCTCGTCGGCCGCCGGACGGGCCGCGCCGTGGCGGCTGAGTTCGGCCGCCGCCTCCTTCGTCGCCTCGATGACGCCGTCCGGCGCCTCCGGCATCACCGACTTCAGCTTGAGCAGCAGCACCGCCCCCATGATGGCGCCGTCCCAGATGATGGGCGCCGCGCAGGAGTTCCACCCGGCCATGCACTCCTCGTAGCCCAAGGCGTGGCCGAGGTCGCGGATCTCGGCCAGGGAGGCGCTCAGCGCGTCGTTGTCCCGGTAGACCCCGGGCCCCGCCTGGTCGGGCACGGGCTCGGCCAGCACCCGCTGCTGCACTTTCTGCGGCAGGTACGCGAGGATCGTCCGGCCGGAGGCGCCGGTGCGCAGGGAGCGGGTCACGGACAGCACATCGCGGGGCGTCATGCCGAGTTCGGCGAGGTCGGAGTCGCCGACGGCCATATCGACGCACTGCCGCTGCGCCCCGGAGAACGGCGCCACCATGTAGAGGAACGCCAGGCCTCCGTCGGTGGCCATCCGCAGTTCGCGCAGCACCATCTGCGAGGCGGCGCCGTCGAGACGGTGGTCGAGGGCGGTGAAGGCGAGCTGGGCCGCCGAGGTGCGCAGCCGGTAGAGGCCACGGTCGACGCGTTCGAAGATCCGCTGATAGATACCGGACTGCAGGATGCGGTAGACGACGGAGTCGTCCAGGCCGGTGAACTCCGCGATCTCGCCGGGCCCGTGGGCGGAGCCGCCGAGTTCGGCGAAGGCGGTCTGGACGAGGAAGACCCGCTCCGCATGGCTGGATCCTGTCGCCCGCGCGGTGCCCGCGGTGACGCGCGGCCGGCGCGCGGGCTTCCTGCGGACGGTGGCGCCCGCCGGGGGCGGGCCCGCGGGCGTGGCGGTGGTCGCCGCCGCGGCGGCGTCGGGCGCGGTGATGTGGTTGCCCATCGTGTGCTCTCTCCCCTGCCAGTGGTCAGCGCCCGCAGGCGCACGGTGGTGGTGCCGTCCGCGGCGCCCGGTGTCGCCGGGTGCCGCGCGGTTCACCGGTGGTGGCCGCCCGGGCCTGTTTCAGATCGCGCTGCCCGGCGCGGCTTCGGTGGACCGGCGCCGGACGTCGAGCATGAGCTTCCCGGTGGGGATGCGGGCGGCCAGATCGCGGTGGGCCTGCGACGCCCGGTCGAGCGGGTAGCGGGCGCCGGTGAGCGGGGTGAGGGTACCGGCCTCGACCGCATCGAACAGCGCCCGCATCGAGGTCGGCAGGGCGGTCCGGTCGCCGTAGAGCTGCGGCAGCCAGAAGCCGGAGACGGTCAGGGACCGTTCCATCAGGTGGCGGGTGGGCACCTGCGCCATCTCGCCGCTCGCGTACCCGTACACCGCAAGGCGGCCGCGCGGGGCGACGGCGTCGAGGGTGCGGTGGAAGGTGTCACCGCCGGTCATCTCCAGGGCCGCGCGGACGGGCCCGCCGGCGGCTTCCAGGATCCGTTCGGTCAGGTCGTCGGCGGTGGAGTCGACGGCCGCGTGGGCGCCGAGGTCCACGGCGAGCTTCCGCTTCTCCTCGCTTCCGCCGAGCGCGATGACCTTGACCCCGGCGTGCGCGGCGAGCTGGACGGCCAGCGAGCCGACGCCCCCCGCGGCGGCGGGTACCACCAGCGTCTCCCCGGCGGTGACGCGCAGCGTGGTGAAGAGCAGGTGCCAGGCGCTGTTGCCCTGGAGTGCCAGGGCCACGGCCTGCTCGTCGCCGATACCGTCGGGGACGTCCCAGGTGACGCGGCGGTGCAGCAGGGCGCGTTCGGCGTAGCCGCCGCCCCGGGACAGCCCGATGACCCGGCGTCCGTCGTCCGTCGTTCCCATGACCTCGTTACCGGGGATGTACGGCAGGTCGACCGGCGCCAGGTAGGTGTTGCCCCGGACGTGCATGTCCGCGTAGTTGATCCCGGCGAGGCTCACCTCGACCGCCAGGTGACCGGCGCGGGGTTCGGGCTCGGGGACCTCCTCGGTCCGCAGCACCTCGGGGCCGCCGAATTCTCGCATCACGATCGCGTGCACGACTCTCCCTCAGGGGTCTCGGTGCTGTGCCCGGAAAGGGTAGGCACGCCGCCCGTGTTCGGGGTGCTGTCCGACCATTTCACGCCAACCCCGGTGGGATTCCCGGCCCGTTGTGGAGCGTCAGACGAGCAAGCATGCCGGGTTTTCTCTCCTCGCGAGAAACTGCCCGTACGCTTTCCGCCCATTGCGTCGTTTTGCATCAGATCTACGCACCGGTATCGGCGGGGTGGCTCCCGTAGGACCCTCGGATACTTGCGGGTATCGCATGTGATCTCCGCGGCCTACGATCCGGAGTCGTGTCCGCCGTCGCCAGGTCGGGACGGCCGCGCTCCCCGGGGCTGCGCGCACTCCGCCACGGGGCGGTGTCCGCCCACCGGGTGCGCGACGGGCGGACGGCGGGGCGCACCACCGGGCGGGTTGCGGGGTGTGCACGGGCTGAGGGGGGTCATGATGCGGAAATCCGTCGGTGTACCGGCGTTCGCGCCGCGATGTCAGGACGTTCAGCAACCGGAGTTACTCCTGGCGGCGCAGGTCCGCCGCGTGCGCGCGAGGCTGTCCGCCCTCCCTTCGGTTTCGGCCTCGTTCACGGCCGCCTCCTGGGCCGTGGTGGCCGCCGCGCGGCGCCGGGCACGCCCGGTGGTGGTGGCTCCGTTCCTCCCGGCGCCCCTCGCCCGCCCGGCCGTCGCGCGCACCTGCGGAGAAAGAGGCTGCCCATGAACACGCCGAGCGGTACGAGCAGCGGCGGACTCCACTTCACCCACCCGTATCTCGCCGTGGTGATGGGTGGCGGCGTCGCGGGCATGCTCGCGGCGGCGGCGCTGTCCGGGCACGCCGACGTGGTGGTCGTCGAGGAGGAGACGGTGTCCCAGGGGCCGGCGTCGCGGCGTGCGCTCCCCCATCCGCGGCAGGCACCGCTGCTCACCACCGAGGTTGCAGAAACGATCGAGGAGCTGCTGCCGGGCGTGACCGGGCGGCTGCTGGAGGTCGGTGCCCGCCGGTTGCCACCGGCCGCGGATCTCGCCCCCACGGCAAGCCGGATCCGTCGCCGGACACCGCCCGGCGCTCTCCTGTCCTCCTCCCATGACCTGCTGGAACGGGTGTTCCGCGAGCAGGTGCTGACCCTGCCCGGCGTCACCCTCCTCGACGGGGCCGAGGCCGAGAGCCTGACGGGCACGCCGGAGGATGTCACGGGCGTACGGATCCGGGAGACGCTCAGCGGCGAGGCCCGTCGTCTTGACGCGGATCTGGTGGTCGACGCCACGGGGCGGCGTTCCAGGACCCCGGAGCGCCTGGTCGCGCTGGGTCTGCCGGAGGTCCGCCAGGTGGTCGTGGACGACGGGTTCACCTGCGCCACCCGTGTCTTCCGCGCCCCCTCCGGCAGCGATCCCACGGTGCTGAGCGCGGGCCGCGACGCCGCCGGGCACGCGCTCGGCCGGTACGCGAGCCTGATCCCGATCGAGGACGGCTGCTGGCTGGTCACGCTCGCGGGCGCGCCGGGCGAGGAGCCGTCGCACACCGCCGACCGGTTCGTACCCTTCGCACGTGAGGTGGGGGACGGCTCCATCGGGGAACTCCTCGCCGATGCCGAGCCGTTGAGCGAGGTGCGGCTCTCACGACACGCGACCAGCCACCGGCGCTGGTACGAGGAGCTGGCGTCCTGGCCCACGGGGTTCGTGGTGCTGGGCGACGCAGTGGCCTCGTTGCCTCCCGCTTACGGCCAGGGGCTGTCGGTCACCGCGCACGCCGCGGTGGCGCTGCGCGACGGGCTGGGGCGCCACGGTCTGGATGACCCGGCGCTCGCCCGCGGTCTGCAACGGACCGTCGGCCGTCTCGTCGACGCGCCGTGGGCGCTCGCCACCGGCCAGGACATGCGCCGTGCGGGCGGCACCGGGACACGCCCTTCGGCGGTCGCCCGCCTCGCCCGGGGGTCGGTGCACCGCATGCTGCGTTCGGCCACGAACCGATCCGCTCCACACGGCGGCCACCCGGACCTCACGCCTCCGGCCACGCTCGGCACCCGCCCGGGGCGCTCGCCCCTGCCCGGGGGCCGACTGCCCGTCGTCTCCCCGCGCCACCGACTGTGAGACGCCGCCCTGCCCGCCGTCGCCCACGGACGGAAACCCACCGCTCCCGCCGGGCTCGCCTCCGGGGCGGACACCAGGACCGTCTTCGGAACCTGGGCCCGAACCGGCGGCGGAACGGTGAGAGAAAGCCGCCGTCCTGACCGCTCCTCACCACCCCCCGGCCTCATCTACGGTTGACCAGCGTCATCCGGCCCGTTCCCCTTGGCGTGGTCCCATGCGGGAACGGGCGGGCGGACCTGCTCCGACGGCGTCTCAGCCACTGACTTACGGTGGTGGATTCACGGAAGCGTCAAGGAAGGACAGGGGTTGCGGGAACCGGTGAAAGGCGCTAATGGCAGGCTGTCCGCGAACCGCGAACCGCGAACCGCGAACCGCGAACCGCGAACCGCGAACCGCGAACCGCGAACCGCGAACCGCGAACCGCGAACCGCGAACCGCGAACCGCGAACCGCGAACCGCGAACCGCGAACCGCGAACCGCGAACCGCGAACCGCGAACCGCGCGGGTGCGGGGACATGCTCGACACCAGCCACGGTCTGATACCTCCGCTGCGGGTGCCGGTCGGCGCGGATCCCGAGCGCTGGCGCACGTTCCCTACCGAGCGCACTGTCGTGGTCATCGCCCGTACCGTCACCTCCACCGTCCGGGTGCTCGACGTCCTGGGACCGGTCTTCCGTGACGAGTCGCGTGTCGACCTGGTCTTCGCCTTCGACCCCAGCTCCGCCTTCAACGACGGGGTACATGACCTGATCCGGTCGGTGGGCGCCCGGGTACTGCCCTGGCACCAGTACCGGGGCCTCTCCCCCGACCTGGTCATCACGGCCACCGAGAACGCCGATCTCGCCGTCGAGGGCCACACCGCCCCCGTCCTGGTCCTGCCGCACGGCGTCGGGTTCCACAAGGTCGTTCCGGATTCCCGGAGTGACCAGGACCGTCTCGCCGGTGTCGTCCCCGACGCGTTGCTGCGCAGCGGCCGGGCGTGGCTCGCCGTCTCCCACCCCGACCAGGCCGAGCAGTTGGCGGCCGCTCATCCCCTGACCAGGGACCGGACACTACTCATCGGCGATCCCTGCCACGACACACTGGTCAACGGCGTGGGCCTGCGCGCCGCGTACCGCGAGGCTCTCGGCGTCACCGGCAACCGGCGTCTGATCGTGCTCAGTTCGACCTGGCGTGACCGGTCGCTCCTCGGCCGGAATCCGGCGCTGCCCGCCCGGCTGCTGGCCGAGCTGCCGATGGACGATTACGCGGTGGCGCTGGTGACCCACCCCAACATCGTTTCCGCACACGGCGTCTACCAGCTCCGGTCCCTGCTCGCCTCGCCCCTGAGCGCGGGCCTGTTGCGCATCCCGCCGACGGACGGCTGGCAGGCCGCGCTGATCGCCGGGGATCTGCTGATCGGTGACCACGGCTCGGTGACGTTCTACGGTGCCGCCCTGGGCAAGCCGTTGCTGCTCGGCGCGTTCAGCGAGGACGAGGCCGTCCCCGGCACGCCCATGGCGGAGCTGGGTAAGCAAGTGCCACGGCTCGAACCCGGTGCTCCGCTCCGTCCGCAGATCGAACGCGCCCTGGCCGACAGCGTCCGCGGGCCGGCCGACAGCGAATCCCTCAGCCGACTCGGGGCGAAGGCTCTCATCGCCCCGGGCCACGCACTACGCCGACTGCGTACCGCGGTCTACGACCTTCTCCGCCTCGACCTCCCCGAACGGTCTTCTCCCCTGCCGCGTTTCGCCCCCGAGGCCCCGTGCCCGGCGGACCCTTGTCCGGACATCACCGCGGTCCACATCACGACCGAGGTCCGCGACACCCCCGTCGGGCCACAGGTGGCCATCGGCCGGACACCCGCCGCGGTCGGCCACTTCGCGGAAGCGGGAGACCTGGAGATCGCGAACGCGACCGAGGAAGGTTTCCCTTCCGCGGGCCCGTCGCTCTCCTCCGACACGTTCCGTCATCTCTCCTGCAGCGATCTGGAACAGGACCGGTCGCTGGCGGAGAGCGCATCCGTGCTGGTCCGTGACGCCGTCGCCGGTTCCATTGCCGCCGCCGACCGATGGATCGCGGACGTGTTCTCGCGCTATCCGGGCTGTCTGCTCGCCTCGACGTCCGTCGCCGACGCGGGCTGCCGGGTGGCGCTCCGCGACGGCCCGACCGTCGTGGCACCCCTCTCGGCTGACCGCCACGGTGCCATGGTCGCGGCGGCGCTCGTCTACGCGTTGCTGCGCTCGGGGCGCCCCCTGGAAGCCGTCACCTTCACGCTCGGCGACCGCGCCGGGGCCACCGTGCTCCGCGTCGTCCACCGGGACGGTCCGGAGGACCTGGGCTCCGCCGCGCAACCGGATACGCACCGGACGACGCCGGTCGCCGGGGAGTTCGCGGACCGGCCCTGAGCACGACCGCCTGTCGGGCGGCGGCGCCACGGCCCGGTGACCGACGGGGCGGGAGACGGCGGGCGCCCGGGGCGGGGCACCGCTGCATGTGCTGCCCGCGCCGCCGGGCACCGGGGTCAGATCCGGGGCGGCTCCTCGGCTTCCTCCGTGGTGCGGGCCAGGCGGCGACGCAGGTCTTCCGCTCGCGGCGCTCCGCCCGCTTCGTAGATGGCCAGCGCCGCGGTCAGGTGGCGCCGCGACAGCTCGCGGTCGCCCCGCTCCTCGGCTATCGCGGCCAGCGTCTCGCGGGCCGGTGCCTCGTAGTGGACGGCGCCTCGCTCCCGCAGCATGCCGACAGCTTCTTCCAGGGACGCGACGGCCTCGTCGCCCCGGCCGAGCCTGTACTCGGCGCTCCCGATGGCGGCCAGGGCGCGGGCGCCCATCCTGCGGTCGTCCAGCGTCATGAACCGGTCGTAGGCGTCCCGCAGCGTGCCGAGGGCCTGTTCGGTGCGGTCGGCGGCGTCTTCGGCGCAGCCCATGAAGTAGAGGCCGATGGCGATGCCGCGGGCGTCCCCCGCGGCGCGGTAGAACGCCATCGCCTCCTCGTATGTCGCGATGGCCCGGGCCGGATCGCAGCGGTCCCAGTACCGGCCGTAGAACTCCCGGACGGAGGCGCGGAGCAGGGCGTGGCCGGATGCGTCGGCCTTGGCGATGGCGGTCTCCAGCTCACCGCGGGCGCGCTCCGGTTCGTCCCGGTCCATCAGCGGGCGGGACAGGAGGGCACGCAGCCGGGCCTCGGCCGCCGGATTGCCGTCGGCGGCGGCGTGGGCGGCGCCCAACTCCCCGGACCGGACCCAGTCGTGGAGGTAACGCCTGTTGAGGTAGAGCGCGGTGAGGGCCTCGGCGAGTTCCCAGGCAGGACGGTGCCAGCCGTGCTCCGCGGCGGTGCGCTGGGCGGCGAGGAGTTCGCTCCGCCAGGCGTCCAGCCAGTCCAGCGCCTGCTGCCGGTCGCCGAAGGCCGGGGCTCCCTCGGTGCCGTCCAGCCGCTCGACGTACGTCCCGATCCGCATCCTTGCGGCCATCACGGAGAGGTCGGCCTGAGCGGCGCGGGCCAGGAGGTGGTCCACCACCCGCCGTACGGCCTCCGTGCGTTCGGGGCCGGGGTCGGTGTGGAGGGCCTGCTCGCGGGCGTGGAGGCGGACGAGGTCGTGGAAGGTGTAGCGGCTGTCGGCCGTGGCGGTGACCAGGCTCGCGCGCTCCAGGCTGTCGAGGTGTTCCTGGACCTCGGCGGGTGTCGTCCCGGCCAGCGCGGCGGCGGAGGTGGCGTCCCAGCTGCGTCCGGGGTGCAGGCCCAGGAGCCGGTAGAGCCGGGCTTCTTCCGCGGGGAGGCCGTCGTAGGCGATGGAGAAGACGGCGGAGACGGTGTGTTCCTTGCCGATGCGCAGGGCCTGCAGGCGTCGGTGTTCGTCGGCGAGTTCGGCGGCGAGGACCGTGGTGGTCAGCCGGGGGTGGGTCATGAGCCGGGCGGCGGCGACGTGGAGGGCCACGGGGAAGCCGCCGCAGTACTCCACGATGCGCCGGGCGTCCTCGTCGTCCGGTGCGATGCGCGTCTCCCCGCACAGGCGTCGCAGCAGTTCAAGGCCGTGTTCCGGGGTGAAGGGTTTCAGGGGCATCAGCTGTGCTCCGTCCATCGTCAGCTCGCCGAGTTGCCCTTGGCTCGTCGCGAGGACCACGCTTCCGGGGGCGCCCGGAATCAGGGCGCGGACCTGGGCAGGCTCGGTCACGTCGTCGAGCACCATGAGCACCTGGTCACCGGCAGTGCGGGTGCGGAACATGGCGGACAGCTCGCCGAGGGTGCGGGGCAGGTACTGGTCTTCAACGCCGAGGGCCCGCAGGCACTGGCTCACGCCTGCCGAGACATCTCCTCCGGCTTCTCTCCGCAACTCGGCGAAGTCGACGTAGAAGGCTCCGCCGGGGAAGCGGGTCTCGTCCCGGTGTGCCCATCGGCGTGCGGTGGTGGTCTTGCCGACGCCGGCCATGCCGCTCAGGACAGCGACGCGCGGGGCGCCGTGGAGGTCCCCGGTCCAGCGGTCGATGGCCTTCAGCACCGGCTCGCGGTCCACGAACTGGGGGAGCTCAGCCGGAACCTGGCGCGGGGTGGGGGCTTTCGGAGGCGCTGGGGCCTGCCAGATGCTCCCGATCGATCCGGCCTGGATCACCGTGCCCTGGACATTGCCCGAGACGCCGTTCGACACGTTTCCGTCACTCACGCCGTGTGTCCCCATTCCGGCCTCACCCTCCCCGTTGTGCCGTGCTCGACTCCGTACGGTGAAACGCTACTTGACGCGGGCGGCGGCACGTCAGGGCTGTGGATAACCCGCGGCGGCCGGGTCGGGCGCGCCGAGGAGACGGCGGGCGAGGGCCAGCGTGGCGTCGGGGTTGCGGGTGGGTAC
>NZ_VKJP01000189.1 GCF_007280575.1 Streptomyces benahoarensis | reverse complement strand
CGCCCGCACCATGCCGCGCCCCCGCGGCGCACGCCACGTTCGTCCACCTCTCACCGGGAGAAACGTGTTGCAGACCCAGACCCAGACCGTCACCCACGCCGACCGCCCTCTCGCCTGGGAGGGCTTCTGCACCGGCCCGCAGGTGCTCTCCGGCGCGCAGCTCGACGCGCTCGCGACGCGGCTGCTCGGCCTCGGCCTCGCCGGGGTCGAGGCCGCGGCGCGCACCGAACTCGTCCCGTACCCGGCCGCCCGGGGCGCGGTCCCGGCGATCGTCCTCGGCTCCGCCACCACCCTGAAGAAGTGCTACGAGGCCGACGTCGCGCACCTCGTCGAGGGCACCCCGCCCGACGACTTCGCCACGTACAACGAGGCCCGGGCCGTCCACCTCGCCGCCCCGGGTGACCTGGTGGTGGGCCGTACCGAACCGTGGCGGCAGGCCGTCGCGGGCAGCGCCGCGGAGCCGGTGGAGGTGCCGGAGCTGCGCCACTACTACCTGACGCACGCGCTGCTGACGCTGGCCGCGCAGTCCCCGGCCGACGCGCCCGCGGCGCCCCTGGCGCGGCTGCTGCGGCAGCTGCGGCAGGCCCCGGGCACGATCGTGCGGCTCTTCGCCCTCGACCCCGAGGCGCGGGTGCTGCTGCTGTGGCTCAAGCGCACCGCGGGGCTGGAGCGGCTGCGGGTGGACGCCAACGGGCAGGAGGTCGCGGAGCGGTGGAACCGTAAGACCACGCTGTACCCGACGGTCGAGGAGGCGGCGGAGCTGCCCCCGCCCGCGGCCGCCGCCGACCCGTACGAACTGCTCGCCGCCGAAGCCCGAAGGACGCCGTTCACCAGGGAGTTCGGGGTGCTGCTGCCCCGGCTGCCGGGCTACTCCGTGACCCGCGCGGGCGCCGACGCGGCCGTGATGCGGCGGCGGGTGCACGGCGCCGCCCGGCTGCTGCGCGAGCGCTACGGGCTGCCGCTGGGCTGCTTCAAACCCGCCGAGGCACTGACCGGCAGCCGCATCCGGACGGGCGTGCCGCTCGACGACCCGGCGGCGCTGGACGCGCTGGCCCGGCAGGCCATGGAGACCGAGGAGGACTACGTCCTGGAGGCGCACACCGACTATCTGCGGCACTCCGTCGAGGGGTACGAGTTCATCCTGGCGCCGAGCACGCACGTGGTGGCGGGCGAGCTGGCCGAGGGCGGCACCGTGCAGATCACCCGGGGCAGCGTCTGGGAGGGCAGCGTCTACGTCGACGAGGAGACCTGCGGGCGGTTCGGCATCGACCCGGAGGTCTTCCGCGGCGTGCGGGCGGGCATGGCGGGGCTGCTGGGCGCCTTCGAGGGCGGCGGGCGCAGCCTCGGGTTCGTCAAGGGCGGGGTGGACTTCGCGATCGCGAGGATCGGCGGGCGGTTCGGGGACACCCCGGTGGTCGGGATGCAGGACCTCAATCTCTCGTCCAACGGCGCGGAGTACGTCCGCGCGTTCCTCGCCCAGGCGCGGGAGGCGCACGGCGGCGACCGGCGCATCTACGCCGCCACCAAGGTGGTCCGGCCCGTCCGCGGCACCGATCTGCGGCGGCTGAAAGCCGCCGCCGAGGAGGACGCGCCGGGGCGGTGGACGCGAGTGCTCACCTCCGTGTCCGGACGCTGGGGCATGGTCGGGGTCGCCGGGCCGTGCCCGCGGCAGGCGGCGGAGGACATCCTCGCGCTCGAACAGCGGTTGCACACGGCGGGGCTGCTGCGCACCAGCCTGCGCCAGGCGCCCGAGCCCTGCGGCGCCTGACCCCTCCGTCGCGCCGTCGCACCACCGCACCGTCCCCCCTCCCACAGGGGGGACGGTGTTTTCCGTGGGACGCACGGGATTACGGGGGCATTCAGGAAAGCGTTTTCCGGCCTTACCCTTCCTTGGCCTGCATGACCCCTTACGCGGGGTTGACGCTCGAAAATGCGAATGTCACTGTGCTGGATGTCGATTGCCGGGCGAAGGGTTACGCGTGAGCATATTCAGCGACCTGAACGACCCCAGGGGCATTCCCGAAGCAGCCCCTGACCAGCAAAGGGGCACTTCTCTCCAGGAAAGCGCACGGCCGGATCTGCCACCACAATCCGGCCTGACCGGCCTGTTCGAGGCGGTCGCCGCGGAATTTCCGCTGCGTACGGCGGTGACCGCGGCCGATGGTTCCCTCACCTACCGGGAATTGAACGAGAAATCCGACCTACTGGCCGGAAAACTTCTCGACGCCGGCGCGAAAAGCGGGACCACGGTCGGGCTCCACACCCCCCGCACCACCGACCTGATCACCGGACTCCTCGGAATTCTGAAGACCGGCGCCGCATATCTGCCGCTCGATCCCGGATATCCGGCCCCCCGTATCCGCTGGGCACTTTCCGATGCGGAATGCCCGGTGGTCGTCGCCCCGCCGGACCTCGCCGCCGCCCTCGGCGACACGGGCGTCCGCACGGTGGACCCCGCGGCGGCGGACGACGGGCCGCGCCCGGCGCTGCCCCGCGTGCCGGACAGCGCCGCCGCGTACGTCATCCACACCTCCGGCTCCACCGGCGAACCCAAGGGCGTCCAGGTCGAACACCGCAACGTCAGCGGCCTGTTCACCGCCGTCCAGCCGTGGTTCGGGTTCGGCGCGGACGACGTGTGGACGCTGTTCCACTCCGCCGCCTTCGACTTCTCCGTCTGGGAAATCTGGGGCGCCCTGCTGCACGGCGGCCGCCTGGTCGTCGTCCCGCCGACCACCACCCGCTCCACCGGCTGCTGCGGGACGAAGGTGTCACCGTCCTCAGCCAGACCCCGGGCGCGTTCGTCCGGCTCGCCGCGGCGGACGCCGGGCAGGAGCCGCTGACCGCGCTGCGCACCGTGGTCCTCGGCGGCGAACGCCTCGACCCGGCGGCGCTGCGGCCCTGGCTGGAGCGGTACGGCGACGACCGCCCCCAGGTGGTCAACATGTACGGCATCACCGAGGCGACGGTGCACGCCTCGTACCGCCCGATCCGCCGCGCCGACCTGGACGGGACGGGCCCGAGCCCCGTAGGGGTGCCCCTGCCGGGGCTCGTCTTCCACCTACGGGACGCCACCGGCCGCCCGGTGCCCGACGGGACGCCCGGCGAGCTGCACATCGAGGGCCCGGCGCTGGCCCGCGGCTACCTGGCGCGGCCGGAGCTGACCGCCGAGCGGTTCGCCGCCGGTCCGCCGCGCACGTACCGCACCGGCGACCGGCTGGTGCGGCTGCCGGACGGCGGGTACGGCTACCTGGGCCGCGTCGACGACCAGCTGAAGGTGCGCGGCTACCGCGTCGAGCCGGGCGAGATCGAGGCGCTGCTCGTCCGCCACCCGGAGGTGGACGCGGCGGCGGTCCGGCCGCACGACTACGGCGAGGGAGGTGACGACGTACGGCTCGTCGCGTACGTGACCGGCGCCGCCCGCCACCGGGACGATCCGGCGCCGCTCAGCGCCGAGTTGACCGCGCTGGCCGCCGCGGAGCTGCCGCCGCACATGCGGCCGTCCGCGCATGTCGTCCTCGACGCGCTGCCGCTGACCGCCAACGGCAAGACCGACCGGACGGCGCTCCCGGCGCCCGGCCCGGCGACCGCGCGCGAGCCGGAGCCCGAGGGGCCCGACGCGTCCTCCGGGGCCCGGATCGCCGCGATCTGGCGCGCCGTCCTCGATGTCGGCGAGGTCCCGCCCGACGCCGACTTCTTCGACCTCGGCGGCACCTCCCTCACCCTGTTGCGCATGTTCGAACGGGTCAACGCGGCGTTCGGCACCGATCTGGACGTCACCGTCCTCATCGACGGGGCCACCGTCGCCTCCCTGACCTCGCACATCGATGCCGCCCGGACGACCGAAGGAGACGCATGACCACCGAAGCCACCCGGTTCGGCCTCAGCGACGAGGAACGGAAGAACTTCCACGCGCGCGGCTACGCGGGCCCGTTCACCCTCTACGAACCCGACGAGATCAAGCAGCGGTGGGGCCAGGAGCGGCTGCGGCTGCTGGACCGCAGCGCCGCCGTCTACCAGGACGAGGCGGCCGTCTCCGGCGGCACCAACATCGCCAACTACGACCGCCACCTCGACCAGGAATTCCTCGCCGACCACATCACCCGGCCGGAGATCACCGACCGGGTCGCGAGCATCCTCGGCCCCGACGTGCTGTGCTGGCGCTCGGAGTTCTTCCCGAAGTACCCGGGCGCCGAGGGCACCGACTGGCACCAGGCCGACACCTTCGCCAACGCCTCCGGATCCCCGCAGATCCTGTGGCCCGGCGGCTCCGACTTCGGCGGCACCCTCACCGTCTGGTGCGCCTTCACCGACGCCACCATCGACATGGGCTGCCTCCAGTTCATCCCCGGCACCCACCGCACGATGTTCTACGACGAGACCAAGCGGATGCACTACGACCCGGACCTCGCCGACGTGGAGAAGGGCGGCGTCCGGCGCGGCTTCTTCGGCTACGACTACCGGGAGCTGCAGATCGACCCGGACTGGACGCCCGACGAGTCGCAGGCCGTCTCCATGGAGATGCGCGCGGGCCAGTTCATCGTCTTCTGGTCGACGCTGATGCACGCCTCCCACCCGCACCTGGGCACCACCCGCGACATGCGGATGGGCTTCGTCGGCCGCTACGTCCCCACGTCCGTCCGCGTCTACCCGGACACCGACGCGATCGAGGAGTACGGCGGCCGGGTCGGCCTGGAGCGGTACGGCGCGGTGCTGGTGTCCGGCGAGGACCGCGAGGGCCACAACCGGATCGCCACCCACACCACCCGCAACCACCCGTTCCGGCGGCGCGATGTCTGAGCCGGGCGCCGCCGCCACCGGCCGTGGCGGCGGCCCCGGCGCACCGCCGGACACGGCCCTGCGCGAGCTGGCCGCGGCGCTGAGGGACACCTCGTCGCTGATCTGCTCGCTGCCCGGCCCGGTACGCGTCGCACCGGGGCCCGGCACCGCGCCGTGGACGGCCGCCGCCGGGGACGTCCTGGACCGGCTCACCGGACGGCTCGGCCTGCCCGGCATCGAGGTCGTCCCGGACACGGCCGGGCTGTGGGCCGCCGAGGTGGCCGTCGGCCGGCGGCTCGCGCTCGACGCGTCCGCGCTGGCCGGGGCGGCCGACGCGCCACTGGCCGGGCCGGTCCGGGCGGCGTACGCGGGGCCGCCGGGCGAGCCGGTGGTGCTGCCCGCGTACGACGGCACCCCGCTGCGCGCCTACGCCGCCGGGGAGCCGGGCCGCCCGGCCGTCCTCGTCGTCGGCGCCTGCGGGATGCCGGTCGGTCTGGCCGCACCGTGGCTGCGGGCGCTGTCCGGCACGTACCGGGTGCTGACCTGGGAGAGCCGCGCGCTGTTCGCGCCGCGCGCCAAGGCGGGGCTGCCGCCGCTGCTCGGGTACGGCCTGGCGGAGCAGAGCAGCGATCTGCTGGCGATCCTCGACGGGTTCGGGGTGGCCGAGGCCCACGTCATGGGCGTGTGCGGCGGCGCGCCCCTCGCGCTGGCCGCCGCCGCGGCCTCCCCGCGGATCGCCTCGCTGAGCCTGTGGCACGGCGATTTCGAACTCGGCGGCGACGCACCCAAGACCGACCACCAGCGGGACGTGGCGGCGCTGCTGGCCAAGGCCGGGCAGGGGCTTCCGCAGGCCGAGGGGCTGTACCGGCTGCTGCGCCACCCCCGGTCCCTGGCGAAGCTGCGGCCGGACGTCGCCCACCATCTGGTCCACCCGTACGCCTCGCCCGAACTGCTGCGCCGCTACGGGCTGTTGAACGGCGCGATCATGACCACCGACTGCCGTCCGCTGCTGGCCGCGGTGGACCGGCCGGTGCTGGTGGTCACCAGCCCCGAGGACACCACCGCGCACCCGGACGGTTCGGTGCACGCCGCGCGGCTGCTGCGCCGCGCCGCGCTGCGGTGGCTGCCGCACGGCGACCACCTCACCGCCTTCGACGCCGGACCGGAACCGGTGCGCCTCGCCGAGGAGTTCCTGCGCGCGCACACGCCGGGCCACGCCCCTGACCGTCCCACCGCCCGTGACCGTTTCGGCGACCGGAAGGGCCGCTCATGACCGCACCGACCCACGGCGTCACCGACACCGCGCGGGCCGCGCGCCCGGCGGACGCCGCCACCGGCGACGCGGTGGCGCGGGCCCTCGCCACGCACCCCGCGGTCGCCGCCACCACCGTCCGCGGCCCGTCCGGCCGCCGCACCGCGTATGTGGTGCCCGATCCGCGCCACGCCCCGCAGCTGCACCGCGCGGCGGTCGCCGGGGCGGCGGCGCTGCCCGCCGGTCTGGAGTGGCACGAACCGGCCGACGAGCTGCGGCTGGCGGGCGTCAACCGCACCGAGTCCGCCTTCCTGTACCGCGAGATCGTCACCGACCGCGCCTATCTGCGGCACGGCATCGCGCTGCCCGACGACGCGGTGATCGTCGATGTCGGCGCCAACATCGGCATGTTCACCCTGCACGCCGCCCGGCCCCGCCCGCGCGCCCGGGTCCTCGCGGTGGAGCCGGTCGCCGAACTCGCCGCCGCCACCGCCGCCAACGCCGCGCTCTACGGCCTCGACGTCACCGTCCTGGCCTGCGCGCTCGGCGCCGTACCGGGCCGGGCGGAGCTGACGTACTACCCCGGCAACAGCGTGATGTCCGGCCGCTACGCGGACGCCGGGGAGGACCTGGAAGTACTGCGCGGCTATCTGCTGACCGGTGAGGGCGGCGGGGCGGGCGGGCAGCTCGACCGGCTGGCCGCCGGGCGGATGGCGGCCGAGCGCCGCGGCTGCGCGGTCCGCACCCTGACCGAGGTGGCCGCCGAGGCCGGGCTGGACCGCATCGACCTGCTGAAGATCGATGTGGAGAAGGCGGAGGCCGATGTCCTGGCGGGCATCGACGAGACGCTGTGGGCGCGGGTGCGGCAGATCGTCCTGGAGGTCCACGACCTGGACGGCCGCCTGGCGCGGATCGTCGGCCAGCTGCGCGACCGGGGGTTCACCGTCGCCCACGACCAGGACCCGCGACTGCGGCTGACGCCCTGCCACCACGTGTACGGACGCCGCCCGGACGCCCACCCGGCGCCCCGGGACCCGGCCCCGGCCGGGTCGCCGCTCGTCACGGCCCGCGCGCTCGGCGAGCGGCTGCGGGAGCATCTGGCCCGGTGCGCCCCTGACCTCCCGGCGCCCGACCGGTTCGTGCTGGTCACGGAGGTACCGGAGGAAGAGGAGGACGTACCGGGCGCCGCCTCCCCGACCGCGTCCCGGGCGTCGTCCTCCCGTACCGCCGTCTTCACCGAGATCTGGACGGAGATCTTCGGTCCGGGCTCCGACCGCCCGGACGCGGACTTCTTCGATCTCGGCGGCGACTCCCTGACCGCGGTGCGGCTGCTGACGCTGCTGGAGGACCGGCTCGGCGAGGAGGCACTGGCCCCGGACGCCGTCTTCACCGACGGCACCTTCGCCGGGCTGGCCGCCGCCGTCGAGGCGTCGGGCCGCTGATGGCCGGGGGGTCCGCCGCCCGCTGGTTCCACCGTCCGCTGCCCCGGCCCGGTGCCCGGCTGCGGCTGGTGTGCCTGCCGTGCGCCGGGGGCGGCGCGGCGGCGTTCCGGACCTGGCCGGCGGCGCTCCCCGACGACGTCGAGGTCGTCGCCGTACGGCTGCCGGGCCGGGAGAACCGCACCGCGCAGCCGCCGTACGACCGGTGGCCGCCGCTCGTCGCGGAGCTGGGCGCGGCGCTGGCCGAGGCGGTGGAGCCGCCGTACGTGCTGTTCGGGCACAGCCTCGGCGGGATGATCGGCTACGAGTTGACCGTCCGGCCGGGCCCGGCGCCGCCCCCGGAACGGCTGATCCTGGCGGGCTGCCGGGCGCCGCACGTCCCGCTGCTGGTGCCCGCCGTCCACGATCTGCCGGATGCGGCGTTCGCCGAGGGGCTGCGGTGGCTGGCCGGGACGCCGGAGGAGGTGCTGCGCAATCCGGCGCTGCTGGCCCTGCTCACGCCGATGCTCCGGGCCGATCTGCGGCTCGCGGAGACCTGGCCGCCCGCCGGGGCGCCGCCGCTGCCGGTGGCACTGACGACGTTCGGCGGCGCCGCCGACCCGATGGCGCCGCCCGCCGCGGTGGCCGGGTGGCGCCGCCACGCCCCGCTCGGGGTCCGTGCCCACCGGCTGCCCGGCGGGCACTTCTTCCCCCGGGAGCACGACGCTGCGTTCCTGCGGCTGCTCGCCGGGGAACTGCGCGCACCGCACGCCCGCGACGGGAGAGGAACCGCACCATGCGCTCCGTGTACTTCACCGACGCCCACGAGGAGTTCCGCGCCCGGGTCCGCGCCTTCCTGACCGCGCACGTGGCCCCGCACGCCGCCGCCTGGGAACGGGAACGGGCGCTGCCCCGCGCCCTGTGGCGGAAGCTGGGCGCGGAGGGCCTGCTGGGCCTGGCGCATCCGCGGTCGGCGGGCGGCGGGGAGCGCGATCTCTTCACCTCCGTGGTGTTCCTGGAAGAGTTGGGCCGCACCGGCTTCGGCGGGCTGCGGGCGGCGGTCTCCGTCCACGCCTACATGGCCACCCACTACCTGGCGACGGCGGGCGGCCCGGAGCTGTGCGCGGCGTATCTGGCCCCGGCGGTGCGCGGCGAGAAGATCGCGGCGCTCGCCCTGACGGAACCGGGCGCCGGCGCGGACCTCTCCCGGCTCGCCACCACCGCCGAGCGCGACGGCGACCGCTACGTCGTCCGCGGCACGAAGACGATGGTCAGCAACGGCACCGCCGCCGATTTCCAGGTGGTGGCGGTCCGCACCGCGCCACCGTCCGGGTCCGGTCGGCGCGGCGCCACCGGCCTCTCCCTGCTGGTGATCGATGCCTCGCTGCCCGGCGTCACGGCCCGTCCGCTGCCCACGCTGGGCTGGCGGGCTGCAGGCACCGCGACGGTGGAGTACGACGCCGTACGGGTCCCGGCGGACCGGCTGATCGGCCGCCGGGACAGCGGTTTCTACTACCTGATGCGCGGCCTCCAGCTGGAACGGCTGGTCGCCGCGGTGCTCGCGCTGGGCGGGATGGAACGGACCCTGGACGACGCCCGCGCCGCGGTGGCCGGGCGGGAGCTGTTCGGCGGCACGCTGGGCGCACTCCAGGCACCGCTGCACCGCCTCGCGGACCTGGCGACGGAGCTGGCGGCCGCCCGGCAGCTCGTCCACCACGCCGCATGGTGCCTGACGCAGGGCGAGCCGCCGGACACCGCCTGCTCGATGGCCAAGCTCCACACCACCGAACTGGCCTGCCGCATCGCCGAGGCCAATCTCCACCTCCAGGGCGCCCGCGGCTACCTCGACACCTCGGACGCGGCCCGCGCCCACCGCGACGCCCAGGCGGCGACGCTCGCCGCCGGACCGAGCGAGGTGATGCGCGACCTCATCGGCCGGTCGCTGCTCCGCCCGCCGTACGGCACGCCTCCCCCACAAACCCCCCAAAAATCTTCATAAGGGTCTTTTCACCCATGGGGGTGATGAGTATCATAAGAGGCAGCCTGCGGGGCGAGCGAGGGAGCTCGACCGGAGCGTATCCGCCAGGGAGGACGGTGATCCTCTCGAATACGCAAGGGCCGGGCTGAGAGGCCGGAAGGTCGGGGAGACCGGAAGGCGACCTCCAACACCTGATGCGGACAATGCCGCCGAAGGAAGCCCACCTCGCAGGTTCATGACGCCCGGAGCCGCGAGTCGGCGCCGGGCGCCGCCGCGTTTCGGCCCGTTGCCCCTCGGGCCTGCCTGAGCTGGCCCGTCGAGCCCCGGACCTCTCACCCCCCGTCCCGCGCCAGGATCAGCCCCGACGTGGGCACCCCCGTACCCGCCGTGACGAGGACGTGGGCGGCATCCGCCACCTGATTCACCGCGCTGCCGCGCACCTGCCGCACCGCCTCCGCGATGCCGTTCATGCCGTGCAGATACGCCTCGCCGAGCTGGCCGCCGTGGGTGTTGAGGGGCAGCGCACCGGCCGCGGCGAAATCGGCCGCCTCGCCGGGGGCGCAGAAGCCGAACTCCTCCAGCTGCATCAGGACGAACGGGGTGAAGTGGTCGTAGAGGATCGCCGCGTCGATGTCGGCGGGTGTGTGGCCCGAGGTGCGCCACAACTGCCGGGCCACGACGCCCATTTCGGGGAGCCCGGCGAGGTCGGACGGGTAGAAGTCGTCGCGGTAATAGCTGGTCATCTGTTCCTGGGCGCTCCCCGCGCCCTGGGCCGCCGCCGTGATCAGCGCGGGCGGGCGGCGCAGGTCCCGGGCGCGTGCGGCGGTGGTGACGACGAGCGCCTGCCCGCCGTCGGTCTCCTGGCAGCAGTCCAGCAGCCGCAGCGGCTCCACGATGGGCCGGGACGCGGCGTGGTCGGCGAGGGTGATCGGGCGGCCGTGGAAGTACGCCGCCGGGTTGGTGGCCGCGTACCGGCGTCCGGTGACGGCGACATGGCCGAACGCCTCCGGGGTCAGCCCGTAGGTGTGCAGATAGCGCCGGGCGGCCATGGCGACCCAGGAGGCGGGGGTGAGGAGGCCGGGCGGGAGGTTCCAGCCGAGCGCGGCGCCCTCGGCGGACGGTTCGCGGTGCTGTACGCCGGAGCCGAAGCGGCGGCCGGAGCGTTCGTTGAAGGCGCGGTAGCAGACGACGACCTCGGCGATGCCGGTGGCGACGGCGAGCGCCGCCTGCTGAACGGTGGCGCAGGCGGCGCCGCCCCCGTAGTGGACGCGGGAGAAGAAGGAGAGTTCGCCGATGCCGGTGGCCTGGGCGACGGCGATCTCGGGGCTGGTGTCCATGGTGAAGGTGACGAGCCCGTCGACGTCGGACGGGGTGAGCCCGGCGTCGTCGAGGGCGGCGCGTACCGCCTCGGCGGCGAGGGTGAGTTCGCTGCGGCCGGAGTCCTTGGAGAACTCGGTGGCCCCGATGCCGACGACGGCGGCCCGGCCGCCCAGGGTGTCCGCGCGGCGCACGCTCATGGGGCGGCCGTCCCTCCGGTGACGGGCACCGTGAGGGTCACGGTGCCGGTGACGTGGTGCCCGAGGCCGTTCGCGCCGACCACCCGGACGCGTACGGTCCCGCCGTCCACCTCGGTCACCGTCCCCGTCAACTCCATCGTGTCGCCGGGGTGGTTGGGGGCACCGAGGCGGATGGCGACCTTACGGAGGACGGCGCCGGGGCCGAAGTGGTCGGTGAGGTAGCGGCCGACGAGGCCGTTGGTGGTGAGGATGTTCATGAAGAGGTCCGGCGAACCCTTCGCGCGGGCGGCCTCGGCGTCGTGGTGCACGTCCTGGTAGTCGCGGGAGGCGATCGCCCCGGAGACGATCAGGGTGCGGGTGATCGGGATGCGGAGGGGCGGGAGGGTGTCGCCGGG
>NZ_VKJP01000188.1 GCF_007280575.1 Streptomyces benahoarensis | reverse complement strand
GGGGTGGCCGGGCCGTCCGGGGTGGCCGCGTCCCGGGCCCCGTAGGGGAGGTCGGGGGCGTTCGGCTCCTCCGGGTCGGCCGTGCCCCGGGACCCGTAGAGGAGGTCGGGGTCGTCCGGCCCTTCCTCGGCGGCCGTGCCCCGGGACCCGTAGGGGAGGTCGGGGCTCTCCGTGGCAGCCGCCCCCGGGAACCCGTAGGGGAGTTCAGGGTCGTACGCCGCGACGAGCCGGGCGGCGAGTGCATCGCGATGGGCCGCGAGCCGGGGGTGCGGGGTGTCCTCGGTGAGCGTGTGGCACAGGTGCAGCAGACCGGCGTGGCCATGGCAGAAAGCGTGGTCGGCCACCCCGCGCGGCCGGTCGAGGTCGTCGGCGAGGGCGTCCGCCGCGAGCGTGCACAGGCCCGCGTCGCCGAGGGCGCGTCCGGCCTGGTGGAGGGCGGCGGCGGTGCCGGGGGTTCCGTAGCACCAGGCGGTGCGGCCCGGCTCGGGCGGCTCGGTGCCGTACCGCTCCAGGGGGATCAGCGCCGGCCAGCCGCCGCCCTCGGTGCGGTGGGCGAGGAGTTCGGCGGTCAGGCCGGTGACGGCCTCGCGCAGCCCGGGGACGGGGACGCCGTCGTGCAGCGCGGCGGACAGCACGGCGAGGGGGCCGCTGATGCCGTGCGCGAGGCCGAAGTTGACATGGCCTCGGGGGTACTGCGGGTCGACGCCTCCGGGGGTGCGCGGGCCGCCGGGCGACCACCACCCCGGTACGGACGTGCCGTCCAGCACCAGAGGCCGGGCGAGGCGCACGAGGTGGCCGAGGGCTTCGGCGAGCGCGTCCTCGTGGGCCTCGCGCCGGAGCAGCAGCAGGCGGGCCAGCCCGCTGACGCCGCTGATCAGGTCGAACCGCAGGAACGACACCCCGGGGCGGCCCGCGTCCAGGCGGGCGCGCTCCGGTTCCAGGGCACGGTCGACGAGGCGGTCGAGTGCGGCGTCGAGGCGGGTGAGCAGGGCGGCGTAGTCGTGCGGGGTGCGGCGGGCGGCGTGCGCCGCGAGGGCGAGGGCCGGCGCGCCGTGGTAGAGCCCCTGGGCCGTCCGGCCGGAGAGGCGGGCGGCGGCCGCACCGAGGTGGGCGTGGGCGGCGCCGCGCAACTCCGGTTGTCCGTGGGCGAGTTCGGAGTGGAGCAGGGCGAGGGCCGGGTAGCCGTGGTCCAGGCCCAGCGGGGCCAGGTCCGGGAAGGCTTCGGCCGTGCGCTCCGGGTCGGCGAGCCTTCCGGCGATCTCGTATGCCACCTCGGCGGCGCGGGAACGCACCGCCGAGGTGGCGGTCCCGGGCGGGGGCGGGGTCATCGGCCGTGCCTCCTGCGGTCGGTGTGGGCCTGGGCGGCGCCGCGGGCGACGGCGTGCGCGAGGAGTTCGGTGGGACGGTCGATACCGATGAGGCGGTTGTGGTGCATATGCAGCAGGGAACGGAGGACGTGGTCGGGGTCCGACCACCTGCGCTCCCCCAGGTCCCGGAGGAGGGCGCCGTAGCGGGCGGCGGCCTCGGCACGCCGCTGCCACAGGGTGCGCAGTGCGTCGTCGGTGTCACCGGCCGGGCCCGGCCGGTAGGGGTCGATCAGCGGCAGGGCCTGGCGGCGCCGGTCGCGGAAGCCGCGCTGCCGCCCCTCGTCCTTGGGGATCGCCCGCAGCAGCCAGTCGGCGCCCGCGGAAGGCTGCGCGTCGGCCGGGTCCTCTCCCTCCGTGAGGTGGAAGGCGCGGGCGAGGTCGGCGAAGCCCGCGGCGGCGACCAGCAGCGGTTCGGTCCGCTCGCGCCGGGCGTGACGGCGGCGCAGATGCTCCAGGGCGGCGACGCTGTCGGCGTGGAAGACCCGCTCGGCGGCTTCCATCACCTCCGGGCCGCCGTAACGCTCCAGCTCCGGGTCGTAGGTGTCCCAGACCGCCCGCCGGGTCAGAGCGGCGGCGTGCAGTGCGGAGGTGGCTTCGTGGAGCCGCGGTTGCAGATCGCGGGCGAGCGCGGTGGCCGGGCCGTGGAAGCGCAGCCGCAGGTGGGGACCGCCGTCGTCGGTGTAGCGGAGGAAGAACCAGCGGTCCACCTCGTCGGGCAACTCCCCGAGGAACGGGGCGAGATGGGTGGCCAGCAGTTCCTCGTGGCGGTCGGCCGGGGCGTAGAGGGAGAGGTGGAGCCAGTCGCCGCCGGGGAGGTGGACGGCGCCCGGGGAGCGGCGGGGCGTGGGGCGGCGCGTGGCCCAGGGGTTCCCGTCCGGGGCCTCCGCTCCGGGCGCGGCGCGCAGCGGGATGACGACTTCCGCGTGGTGCGGACCGTCCGGGCCGCGCAGCCAGCCGTCGGGGAGGCCGGCGGCGTCGGCGGGCGTCTCGCGCAGGACGCAGTGCTCGTCGCGGACCAGTTCATGCCGCAGCAGCAGCCGGTGGCCGGGCCGGTCGAGGTCGAGGCCGACGAAGCGGTCGGCCCGGCCGACCTGGACCCGGTCGGGCACCCGCCACCGCGTCCGCCAGGCATGGAACCGCTCCCACCACCGCGCGAACGGCAGGTCCGTCTCGCGCAGCGCCTCGTCGGGCCGCCAGCGCGCCGGGGACAGCACGGTGCGGCCGTAGCGGACCCTGGGCAGGTGCGGCAGGACGGCGGCGCCGCCCCAGTCCCACATCTGCCAGCGGCGGCGTCCGCTGTAGACGATCTCGCAGACGAAGCGGGCCATGTTGGGCATGTCCCACTCCGGGTTGGCGACGTGGAAGACGGTGGGCCGCACGAGTCGGCCGGTGGCCCGCTCCACCAGGTGGAGCCCTGTGAGGTCGGCGCGTACGGCCAGGTCGCGCGGGTCGAGGACGGCCGGGTCGCCGGGGTCGGCGAAGCAGCCGACCGGCAGGAGGCGGTCCAGCCATCGAGGGGACTGGGCGACGTTGCCGAGCCGCGGGCGGCTGGGCCGGAAGGCGACCTGCGCGGCCAGGGGTCCGGTGTCCGCAGCCGCGCCACCGGTCCGCGCCGGCATGGCGAGGCCGTCGGCGTCCGGGCCGTCGAAGAGATAGCCGAACCGGCCGGGCAGGCGTCCGGCGGGGGAGGAGAAGTTGGCCGGGACGAGCCGGAATTCCCCCTGCCCCAGGGCTTCCTGGTCCGGCGCCATCACCGCGGCGAGGAGTTCCAGTGACTCCGGCGGCCGCCCGCCGTCCCGGGCGAGGCGGCGTACGGCGGGGTGGTCGTCGTCCAGCACCACCTCGGATGCGCCGGTCAGCAGCGCTTCCTGGGCGAGCGCCGCGAACACCCGGTCGCGGTCCTGGTCCGGTTCGCGGTGCGGGGCGGTACGGGTGCCCGCCGGGCGCCGGTATCCGGCGGGTGCGCCCAGGCCGGTGCCCTCATCGAGCAGTTCGGTGAGCGGGACGTCCCGCTCGATGCCGTAGCGCGTCCGGAACGCCTGATGGTATTCGCGCAGGTGGGCGGGGCCGCCGTCGTCCGGGGACAGCCGCCACAGCAGCGCGGCGGCACGAGCGGCCTCCTCCGCGACGGGGGCGGGCAGCCGCACTTCGGCGTCGAGCGCCACGTCGACGTGGAGCAGGTGGACGCCCGGTCGCAGCCGCCGCATCCGGTCGGTGACCGCCCGCAGTTCGGCGTGTCCCTCCCCGAAGGGGCGTCCGGCGTAGTACGCCATCTCCTTCCGTACGGCGGCGAGTTCGCCGTACTCGGGCAGGGCGCCGGAATCCACGCGCGCGCAGACGCGGAGGACATGGGCGAGCGGATCGGTCTCCTCCAGCGACGGCCGGGCGTCCGTCACCAGGACTTCTTTGGCGACGAGCTGGGCGAGGAGGCCGTCGACGGCCTCCTCGGTCGCGCCGGGGAACCGCTCCAGCAGGTGCCCGGTCAGCGCGGAACCGAGGACCGGGCGATGCGCCAGTTCCCGTACGGCGGCCACCACCCGCGAATGTTTCAGGCTGGCTCCCTGAACGTTCCGGGAGCCTCGCTCGGTGTTCTCCTCTTCCCCGGTCTGTGGCAGATAGGGCAGGACCAGACGGTCGCCGCGGACCTGGCACAGGGCGTTGGCCACGACATGGAGATGGCGCAGGACGGCAGGGCGGCGTTCCCAGTCGGCGACCAGGCCGGTCAGCCAGGCGCGGTCGGGCCGCACGGCACGGCGGTGCGCGGCACCGAGACGGGCCACAGAGCTCACGGCGGGGGCGGGCGAGCCCGCAGGGGCGTCGAAGCGGACCGGGGCGACGCCGGCCATCAGCCCGAACGGGGTGGCACGGCTGCTCATGCGCAGGCGGTAGGAGGCGAGGGCGCGTACGGCCCGGCGCATCCGGGCGGGGTCGGCGTCCTGTCCGGCGTCGACGACCCGGGCGAGCAGCCCGGCCAGGGAGGGGCTGGCGACCTCGACGGCTTCGCGGAACAGCGGGTCGGCGGCGAGGCCACGCAGGGCGGCGGCCGGGTCACCGTGCTCGTCGGCCCCGGGACCGGAACCGGCCCGGCGGTCGGCTCCCACCGGGTGGACCGGTGCCCGCAGCAAGCCGATACCGGCGGGCTGGAACAGGGGCTGCTGGGGCACCTCGACGCGCTCCTCACGTAGGGGGTGTCTTTCCGGTCGGCGTCACAGCCCCACGAAGACCGGGAAGACGCCTCCTGGGGCGCGGACCGGGCACCGGCACCGGAACCGCTGCCGGAAAAACTTGATGGGCACGGGGTCGGCGGACCCGGAGCCGGACCGCTGCCGGAACAGCACGAAGAGCCCGGGGCCGGGCGGCATGACGCCGCGGGCCCCGGGCTGTCGTTCGTTCAGCAGCCCCAGTGGGTGCAGCAGAGGGTCGAACCGGAGCTCTCGGCCTTGGCGGCGGTCGCGTCGTCGGCCTCGCCCTCGAAGAGGTCCTGGATGTCGAGGTCGAAGTCTTCCAGCAGAGCGGCGGGCATATCAGTTCTCCTGTCGTGGGAATTGAGTGGTGCGCGCGGCGGATAAGGAAATGCACGGGGCGGGAGGAAATCCCCATTCCCTTTATCGGGAGCTGCGCTGCCAGCCAGGTGACCGGGCGCCGTAACCGTAGGACCGGCCAATCTGAACTGTCAACAGTTCTCTGAGAGTTAACGCCTTGCTTACTTGGTGCAGCCGCGCGCATCCGGTCATGTCTCGCTATCGAGTCCGGAGTCCAAAGCGGCGAATACCGGACGCCGCGGCCCGGTCGAATTTGATTCGTAAATTACTCACGGAACGGAATCGGAGGGACTTCCCACCCCCTGCATGGAATTAATCCACCGCTTTCCTGGTACGCCCGCCCGGCCACCCTCCAGGGACATGACGGAACCCGCATGCCCTCTTTCAGGGACATGCGCCCGTCCCCACTTCCGGCGGCATCCGCGGGGCGCCGCCCGAGGAAAGCCCAGTTCGGGCGGGGGGCAGGGTCCGCCCAGGCCGGGGCGGCCCGAGGGTGGGCATTGACAAATCCCGCGGCTTCGGCGCCGCATTCACGTCTCGCGAAACTTCCGCGAATGACGAGCGTCCGGAAGTGAGGGCGCGCGGCGGCGGGCGAGGTGACTGCACCTCACGCATACTCACCAGTAAGAAAGGAAGCCCTTCGCCACGCAAAGTGGATTCGACGTTACTGCGGGTAATGTGCCGTTCATGATTCGCGTCCACATTTACCGTGCACGAGCGGCACGGGAAACGCCCGGGCCCCTGGCTCCTCAGCCCGTGCGGCGCGCGAGTATTTCCGGAGTAATTCCGGGTCTACGGCCCCCGCGGTCCGGCCGCGTACTCGCGTCGCCGTCAGGCGGATTCGTCCGGTGCGGCGAGGGCCGTGTCGACGAGGTGGTCGGCGTATTCGGCGGTCAGCGGGTCCGGACGGAAGAGGATGCGGTACATCATCGGGGCAACCACGAGGTCCATGACCGTATCCGCGGGCGGGGCCGTCTCGCCGCGGTCCAGCGCACGGGCGAGGATCGTCTCGACCTGCCCGGCGGCATACGCCGAGCACTGGCCGGCGTTGGAGCCGTCGGGGTCGCCCAGCAGCGCGTCACGGATGTAGGCGCGGCCGGGCGGCGAGGCCATCTCGTCGAGGAACTGCCGCGCCCAGGCGGTCAGATCGGCGCGGAGCGCACCGTGGTCGGACGGCGGCTCCTCGGGGCGCAGCCGCTCGACCGCGACGTCCGACAACAGCTCGTGGAGGTCGCCCCAGCGGCGGTAGATCGTCGACGGGGTGACGCCCGCGCGGGCCGCGACCGCCGGAACGGTCAGCTTGGCGCGGCCCTGCTCGGCTTCGAGTTCCCGCACGGCGGCGTGCACCGCCTCCTGGACGCGCGCGCTGCGCCCACCGGGGCGCGCCTTGGCCTTGGGACTCATGACGCCACCTTAAAGCAACGTCATTGCGTTCCGCCTGCCCCGCACAGACCGGCATCACGCCGCCGCGACGGCCGGGACCCCGTCCCCGTACCGAGCGGCGTAGGCGTGCCCGACGCGCAGCACGACCGGCTCGCCCAGGGGAGGCCCCATCAGCTGCATCCCTATGGGCAGCCCGGCGGAGTCCTGGCCGACCGGCAGGGTCAGGGCGGGTATTCCGGTGATGTTGGCGGGTGCGCAGAGGCGTACACAGGCGTCGGAGACGCTCTCGGTCGTGCCGTCGGGCCAGCTGACGGTGGACCGTCCGACCTCGGTGGCGGTCATCGGGACGGTGGGTGCGGCGACCACGTCGACCTGCGCGAAGAGGCGTATCCACGCCTCGCGCATCAGCCGTTGGGCCCGCCGGGCGCGCAGATGATCCCCCGCCGGGACGGTGGTCCCGGCCTCCAGGAGCACCCGGACGTCCGGCCCGTACAGCTCGGGCGAGGCGCGCAGAGTGGCTTCGTGGTACGCGGTCGCCTCCGGGACCATCAGCCCCCAGTGGACGGCCTGGACGTACCGGGCCATCGGCGTCCCGACGGCGACGAGGGTGGCGCCCAGACCCGTCATCCGGTCGAGGGCGGCGCGGACGGCGGCTTCGACTTCGGGGCTGACGCGGTCGAAGTAGTAGGTGTCCGGCACGCCGATCCGCAGGCCGGTCAGGTCGCCTTCCGGGAGCGGAGGAACGGGCGCGCTCCCGGGGCCCGTCAGCTCCTGGAGGACGAGGGCGGCGTCCGCCACGGTGCGGGTGAGGGGGCCGACGTGGTCCAGCGACCAGGACAGCGGGGTCACCCCACGCCGCGGGACGAGGCCGTAGGTCGGCTTGAGCCCGACGACGCCGTTGAGCGCGGCGGGGACGCGGATGGACCCGCCGGTGTCCGTGCCCAGGGCGAAGGTGGCGGCGCCCGTGGCCACGGCGACCGCGGAGCCGCCGCTCGACCCTCCGGCGATCCGGCCGTCGTCCCAGGCGTTCCGGGTCTGCGGGGTGATCAGCCCGTAGGCGAACTCATGGGTGTGCGTCTTGCCCAGGAGGACGGCACCGGCGCCGGCGAGGCGGGCGGCCACCGCGCTGTCGGCGGACGCACGGTGACCTGCGCGGACGCGGGAGCCGGCGGCGGTCGCCAGCCCCGCGACGTCGATCACATCCTTCAGGCCGAAGGGGATGCCGTGCAGCGGGCCCCGGTGGCCTCCGGCCGCGATCTCCGATGCGGCGCGGGCGGCCGCCGCGTGGGCCACGTCCCGGGCGACGGCGGCGTAGGGCCCGAGCCTCGGCTGTACGGCGTCGAGTCGGTCGATGACGGAGGCGGTCAGGTCGACCGGGGACAGCTCTCGCGCCCGGACGGCGGCGGACGCCTCGGTGAGGGTCAGGTCAGCGGGGTGCATCGGCGGGCTCCCGTTCGGTGGTGTGGTCGGCCGGGGGCGTCTCCCCGAGATCCAGCTCCCGCAGCGGACCGAGCACGGTGTGGAGGTGGTGCGCAACGGCCGCCACCGCGGCGTGCCGCTCCGTCGGCAGCCGCACCCCGGCCCGGAGGGCCGCCCGCGCGGCCTCCGCGGCGGTGAAGCCGGGGCCGTCGCCCCGGTCGGCCTCCGCCGTCGCGGCGGCCGCGGCGTTCTCCGCGAGATCCATGAACATCCCTCCGTACAAGCGCGGTTGGAGCCGCTCGACCGGCCCGCACCCGCCACCCGATCGAGCTAAAGCTAAAAGGTTGCGTTAGTCGAGAGTAGGCGTTAGCGTCGACTAACGCAAACAGATAGCTTTTACGGAGAACGGGAGAGGCACGAAAGATGGTTCCCGCAAGCCCGACACCCCGGCAGATCTCGCCCCACCAGCAGCCGTCGCCGTACCGCCGGACCCCACCGGGGCCCGGCCGCCGCGCACCGGAGGAGAGGAAGACGAGAGAAGAGAGGGACGTGACGGCCGAGCCCAGGCCGCCAGGCCGTCCGCCCCTTCCCCCCGCGCCCGCGTGGGAGTTGGGCGGCGTCACCGTGCACCGCATCGACGAGGTGGCACTGCCGCCGCAGACGGGCCCCTGGCTGCTGCCGTCCGCCACACCCGAAGTGATCGACCAAACCCCTTGGCTGCGGCCCGACTTCGCCGACGAGTCCGGCGTGCTGCGCCTGAGCAGCCACACCTTCGCCTGCACCATCGGTGATCTGCGCGTACTGATCGACACCGGCATCGGCAACGGCAAGACCCGCGCCAACCCCGCCTGGCACGGCCTGCGGACCGACTACCTCGCCCGCCTGGAGGCCGCCGGATTTCCGCCGGACGCCGTCGACCTGGTACTCCTCACCCATCTCCACACCGACCACGTCGGCTGGAACACCCGTGCCGACGGCGGCGATTGGCGGCCCACCTTCCCCCGCGCCCGCTATGTGGCCTCCCGCCGGGAGTGGGACCACTGGGCCGCCGCGGAGATGGACGACGCCCGGCGGCAGATGTTCCGCGACTCCGTCCACCCGGTCCGCGACGCCGGACAGCTCGACCTCGTCGACGTCCCCTCCGCGGGGGCCGAGATCGCACCGGGCATACGTCTCCTTCCCACCCCCGGACACACCCCGGGCCACCTCGCCGTGGAGCTGCGCGGCCGTACGGGTACGGCGGTGATCACCGGCGACTGCGTCCACCACCCCGTCCAGCTGGGCCACCCGGCGCTGGGCAGCTGCGTGGACACCGACCCGGAGCAGGCCGTGACCACCCGGCGCGCACTCCTCGCCTCCCTCGCCGGGACCGACACCCTGCTCCTCGGCACCCACTTCCCGCCGCCCACCGCCGGGCTGGTCCGGGCACAGGGGGACACCTACCGCCTCATACCGGTCCCGGGCCGCCCGGCCCCCACCGCCGGCACCCGTACGTGACGCCGAAGCCACCCCCGGAGCCCGCTCCGCAACGGTGCGTACCGCCCGTCGAGGCATGCGCAGGCGGTGACCAACGGCACACATACTGATCAGTAGCGTCCGTGGGCCGCGCCTCTAGAGTGAGCCGCACGCCGTCGGCGTTCGTGCGCGCGGGCGGCCCCCCGGAACCCTCGATCCGACCAGGGAGACTGCATGCGCGCTCCGAAGGACTTCTTCCGCCCGCTGGCTGTCGGGGCGCCGACACCGGTGCGGGAGGTGCCGTTCCGCCCGTCCCGAATGATCCACTTCTTCGATCCGGGCAACGAGAAGATGGCCGCGAAGATCCCCGTCATCGCCCCCACCGTCGACGTCCTGCTCGGCAATCTGGAGGACGCGGTCGCGGCCGACCGCAAGGAGGCGGCGCGGGACGGGCTGGTGAAGATCGCCCGCGCCACCGACTTCGGCGACACCCAGCTGTGGACACGGATCAACAGTCTCGATTCGCCGTGGGTCCTCGACGATCTGCTGACGCTGGTCACCGAGATCGGCGACAAGCTCGACGTCATCATGGTGCCGAAGGTCGAAGGCGCCGCCGACATCCACTACATCGACCGGCTGCTGGCGCAGTTGGAGGCGAAGGCCGGTGTGCGGCGGCCGATCCTGGTGCACGCCATCCTGGAGACCGCCACCGGCGTCGCAGGCGTCGAGGAGATCGCCGGGGCCAGCCCCCGGATGCAGGGCGTCTCCCTCGGCCCGGCCGACCTCGCCGCCAGCCGCCGGATGAAGACCACCCGCGTCGGCGGCGGCCACCCCGGCTACCTCGTCCGCCAGGACCCCGACACGCAGGACGCCGACGCGCCCCGGGCCACGTACCAGCAGGATCTGTGGCATTACACCCTCGCGCGGATGGTCGACGCGTGCGCGGCGCACGGGATCCTGCCGTACTACGGGCCGTTCGGCGACATCAAGGACACCACCGCCTGCGAGGACCAGTTCCGTAACGCGTTCCTGCTGGGCTGCGTCGGGGCGTGGAGCCTGCACCCGGTGCAGATCGGCATCGCGAAGAAGGTCTTCTCGCCATCGCCGGACGAGGTCCGCTGGGCCCGCCGGGTCATCGAGGCGATGGGCGACGGCACCGGTGCGGTGATGCTCGACGGCAAGATGCAGGACGACGCGACCTTCAAGCAGTGCCAGGTGGTGGTCGAGCTGGCGGAAGCGCTCGCCGCCCGCGATCCCGAGCTGCGCGCCGCGTACGACGCGGCCGGAGAGGAGTGAGTACGGTGACCGGTCCGACGCTGCGGCCCCGCCGCTCCGTGCTGTACATGCCGGGCGCAAACGCCCGCGCCCTGGAGAAGGCCGCGTCGATCCCCGCCGACGCGCTCATCCTCGATCTGGAGGACGCGGTCGCGCCGGACGCGAAGGCCGACGCCCGTGAGCGGGTGGCCGCGGCCGCCGCCTCCGGCGCGTACGGCCACCGCGAGGTGACGATCCGGGTCAACGGCCCCGGTACGGCCTGGCACGCCGACGATCTGCGGGCCGCCGCGGCGGCCGGTCCGGACGCCGTCGTGGTGCCGAAGGTCGAATCGGCGGCGACCGTGCGGGAGGTGGAGCGGGCGCTGGAGGCGGCCGGGGCGCCGAATCACACGGCGGTCTGGGCGATGCTCGAAACGCCGCGGGCGATGCTGGACGCGCGCGCGGTGGCGGCGGCCGGGGAGCGACTGTCGGTGCTGGTCATGGGCACCAACGACCTGGCGAAGGAGCTGCACGCCGAGCATGTCCCGGGCCGGGCACCGCTGTTGACCGGTCTGTCGCTGGCGCTGCTGGCGGCCCGCGAGAGCGGCAAGGTCATCCTGGACGGCGTCTTCAACGACGTGAAGGATCTCGCCGGGTTCGAGGCGGAGTGCGTCCAGGGGCGTCAACTCGGCTTCGACGGCAAGACGTTGATCCATCCCGCGCAGGTCGCGCCGTGCAACGAGGTGTTCGCGCCGTCGGAGGCGCAGATCGAGCGGTCGCGGCGGATCATCGAGGCGTTCGACGAGGCGACGCGGGAGGGCCGCGGCGTCGTCACCGTGGACGGCCGCATGATCGAGAACCTCCATGTGGAGGACGCCCGTCGCATCCTGGCCCTGGCGGAGGCGGTCGCGGGACGGTAGCGGAGGACGGGGCGGGGCCTGTCTCTTATACACC
>NZ_VKJP01000187.1 GCF_007280575.1 Streptomyces benahoarensis | reverse complement strand
GACTCTCGCCCCGCGCCCCGCCGTACGGCCCGCCCGGCCGCCCCGAGGACAGCACCACCACCGACGTCATCGCCGCCAGGCCGTACGCCGTCGTCGCCAGCCACAGCGCGCCCTGGGGCGTCTCCAGCGACCGGTTGAAGTAGTCGGTCACGGCCAGCTGCACCACCGACCGCACCGTCAGATAGAGCTGCACCGCCCCGTACGCCAGCAGCGCGCTGCGTACGTCGCACCGGGCGCCCCAGGCCAGCGCCCCCAGGATCAGCAGGACCAGCACCGCGCCCGCGGAGGCGAACTCCGGGGGCGCCGCGAGCCCCACCGTGCCCGTCGCGGACGCGTCGACGGCCGCCCGCAGGAACCGCCCCAGGTGCCCGAACGCGAGCATCGGCCCCCGCACCGTCCACGCCAGCTGGACCACGCCCATCACCAGGAACAGCACCCCGCAGATCCGTGAGGGGCGTCGCCGGGCGCCCGGCGGCGCGTCCGGTTCGCCGGACGCCCCCCGGCGCGCGTCCCCGACCGGCAGCAGCGCCCCCAGCACCACCAGGGCGGTCACCAGCCCCAGGCACCGGGTGGCCAGCAGCCAGCCCCACTCCGGGGCGGTCACGTACCGGGCGCGGTAGGCCGCGTCGCACAGGCCGACGGCCTCCCGCAGGGCGGCCACCAGCAGCACCCAGCCGAGCAGCAGCGCCGCCGCCCGCGCCGCCCGCCGCCCGGCCAGCGCAGGACCGGCGACGCCGAGGAACGCCGCCGTGAACGCCCACTCGTACGGTCCGAGCACCGGCACCGCCCCGGGGAACGTCGGGTGGAACAGCTCCTCGACGAAGTCCCAGACGCCGCCGCCCCCTTGGGCGACGCCCCGTACCGTCCAGCCCGCCATCGCCAGCCCCAGGAGCCCCAGGCACAGCCCCGCGGCGCGGTAGCGGCCCCGGTGCGCCGGGTCGGCCCGGCCCGGATCGGGATCCGGGCGGATGTCCACCGCGCCGTCGTCCTGCATCACCATGCCCCAGACCCCCCGCTCCGCCCGCCGGCCGCGATAACCGGACCGTCCCGTACCGCAGCCTCACTGTGCCAAGGACGGCAGGAGCGGCGGGGGAGGTTCCCTGCCGTGTCGGAGCGTGGGCACCGCTTCCCCCGGGCCCGGCGTCCGAAGGCGCCGCGGACGCCGAACTCCCGCCGCGGGCTGGCATGATGCGGCCATGACGGAAACGGGGGAGGCGCCGGACGGCCGGGCCGCGCACCACGGCGGCGTCCGCCTCACCCGGCGCGGCCGGATCGCCGTGGGGACGCTCGCCGCGGGTGTCGTGGCGGCGCTCGCCGCGGTGCTGGTCAGTGCCGCGGGCCCGTTCGGCACGGACGGCGCACGCCGCACCGCCCCCGGCGTGTCCAGCCCGCCACGCGCCGCCCCCACGCCCTCGCCCACCACCCCCGTCGTCCTCGACTGGGAGGTTCACCACGAGCGCAAGCTCCGCGCCTGGCCGGCCGTCCCCACCACGTATGCCACGGTCGTGCACGACGACGGCGACGCCTCGTACCGCCGCCGGGGCAGCCGGATCGTCGAGTACGTCGTCCCCGGGGACGACAGCAACCGGCTGCGGCTCACCACCTACGCCCACCGCCCCCGGGCGCTGACCGCTTGGGGCGTCCAAGAGGCGGCGCGGTTGCGGGAGTACTGGCCGGACGCCGAGGTGTACACCGAGCCGACCCGCTTCCGGGGCCGCCCCGCGCTCCTCCTGGACGCCACGTACACCTTTTCGCCGCAGACCCCCACCAGGACCCGACGGCTCCAGCTCCTGACCACCACCGCGACCGGCCGCTCCTACGACCTGTACGTGGAGATGCCCCGGGTCCCGGCCGCCGAGCACGTCGGCCGCGCGGTGTTCCGGGGCGCCCGCGACCGGCTCCGCCTCGATGGGCCTTAGGGGTGTTCGTAAAGTCCCCCTTGGCTCGCGACGGGACGTTACGGACACGCCCGAGGGTGACCCGGACCCGAACCCGGCCCCGTACCCCCACATCGTCGCTGACCAGCACCGTTGCAGCCATCCACCACTGGCGCCGTTCGGGCGGCGCCGAAAAGGCGTTACCGTCGGATACACAAAGCGGTCGCGGCCCCATTACGCTCGCCCGCATGACGGACTCGCAGGACACCGGAACAGTCGACGCCGAACCCGAGGCGGCCGCGCCCGCCGAGGCGCCCGCCGCGGCCGTGCCCGCGCCCGCCGGGGCGCCTGCCGCCACATTCTCCGCACCCGAGGGCGGCAACCCCGTCGCCGCCGCCGTGCCCGGTGCGCGCACCGCCGCCGACGTCGTCGCCCCGGAGGTCGTCGCGCAGCTCGTCCGTGGCGCCGTCGGCAGCGGCCGCACCGCCAACCACACGCCGTTCACCGGCGAGAAGCTCGCCGATCTGCCCGAGTCCACCCCCGAGGACGTCGCCGCCGCCTTCGACCGCGCCCGCGCCGCCCAGGAACGCTGGGCCAGGGTCCCCCTCAAGCAGCGCGCCGCGGTGCTGCTCCGCTTCCACGACCTGATGCTGCGGCGGCAGGCCGAGGTCCTCGACCTCATCCAGCTGGAGACCGGCAAGACCCGGCTGCACGCCTACGAAGAGGTGCAGGCGGTCGTCGTCGCCGCCCGCCACTACGGCCGCAAGGGCCCCGCGTACCTGCGCCCCAAGGGCCACACCGGTGCCCTCCCGATCCTGACCAAGGTCAGTGAGCTGCGCCAGCCGCGCGGCGTCGTCGGCCAGATCGCCCCCTGGAACTACCCCCTGGAGCTGTCCGCCGGCGACGCCCTGCCCGCCTTCGTCGCGGGCAACGCCCTCGTCACGAAGCCGGACACGCAGACCGCGCTGACCGCCCTGTGGGCCCGGCAGCAGATGATCGAGGCGGGCCTTCCCGAGGACGTCTGGCAGGTCGTCATCGGCGAGGGCCCGGTCGTCGGCCCGGCCGTCGTACGCCATGCCGACTACGTCTCCTTCACCGGCTCCACCCGCACCGGCCGCGAGGTCGCCCAGAGCGCCGCGGCCCGCCTCATCGGCGTCTCCCTCGAACTCGGCGGCAAGAACGCCATGCTGGTGCTGGCGGACGCCGACGTCGAGAAGGCCGCCGCCGGTGCCGTCCGTGGCTGCTTCTCCTCCGCGGGCCAGTGCTGCATCTCCATCGAGCGGCTCTACGTCCACGCCTCCGTCGCCGACGCCTTCCTGGAGAGCTTCGCCGCCCGCACCCGCGCCATGCGGCTGGGCACCCAGCTCGCCTACGGCGCCGACATGGGCTCGTTGACCGGGGCCCGTCAGCTGGAGACCGTCAGCCGCCATGTCGAGGAGGCCGTCGCCAAGGGCGCCCGCGTCGTCTCCGGTGGCCGTGCCCGCCCCGACATCGGCCCGTACTTCTACGAGCCGACCGTCCTCGACGGCGTCGGCGAGTCGATGACGGTCTGCGCCGAGGAGACCTTCGGCCCGGTCGTCTCCGTCTACCGCTTCGAGGACGAGGACGAGGCCGTCGCCCAGGCCAACGGTACGCCGTACGGCCTCAACGCCAGCGTCTGGACGCGTGACTCCCGCCGCGGCCGCGCCGTCGCCGCCCGGCTGCGCGCCGGGACGGTCAACGTCAACGAGGCGTACGCCGCCGGATACGGCAGTGTCCGCTCGCCCATGGGCGGCATGGGCGACTCCGGTCTCGGCCGCCGCCACGGCTCCGAGGGCGTCCTGAAGTACACCGAGGCGCAGACCATCGCCCAGCAGCGGGTGACGCCGCTCGGCCCGACCTTCGGCCTGACCGACGAGAAGTATGCCGACCTGATGACCCGTTACTTCAGGGCGATGAAGGCGTTCCGGCAGCCCTGATGCCTCTGGCGGGGACCCACCGCGGCCCCCGCCCGCCCACACCCAGGAGAGCCCGTGCCGCAGAAGAAAACCGCCCACCACCCGCTCCCCGGGCAGCGCCGGGACCCCGACCGCCCGTACGACTACGACGTACTCGTCGTCGGCTCCGGCTTCGGCGGCGCGGTCTCGGCCCTGCGGCTGACCGAGAAGGGCTACCGCGTCGGCATCCTGGAGGCCGGGCGCCGCTTCAGCCGCCAGACACTCCCCAAGAACTCCTGGGACCTGCGCAACTACCTGTGGGCCCCGGCCCTCGGCTGCTACGGCATCCAGCGGGTGCACCTCCTCGGCAACGTCATGGTGCTGGCCGGTGCCGGTGTCGGCGGCGGCTCCCTCAACTACGCCAACACCCTCTACGTCCCGCCGCCGCAGTTCTTCCGCGACCAGCAGTGGGGCCATCTCACCGACTGGCAGGAGGAGTTGGCGCCCTACTACGACCAGGCCAAGCGGATGCTGGGCGTCCGGCTCAACCCGACGACGACGCCGTCCGACGTCCACCTCAAGGAAGCCGCCGAGAAGATGGGCGTCGGCGACTCCTTCCACCTCGCGCCCGTGGGCGTCTTCTTCGGCGACGGCAAGGACGCGGACGGCGCCACCCGCGCGGAGCCCGGCGGTCAGGTCCACGACCCGTACTTCGGCGGCAAGGGCCCGGCCCGCGCCGCCTGTACCGAATGCGGCGAGTGCATGACCGGCTGCCGCCACGGCGCCAAGAACACCCTCAACGAGAACTACCTCCACCTCGCCGAACAGGCCGGTGCCGTCATCCACTCGATGACCTCCGTCGTCACCGTCACTGAGGACTCCCGCGGCGGCTTCGCCCTCGGCACGCTGCCCACCGACGACAAGCGCCGCGGCCGCGTCTTCACCGCCCGCCGCGTCGTCCTCGCCGCGGGCACCTACGGCACCCAGACGCTGCTGCACCGCATGAAGGACAGTGGCCTGCTGCCCGGCGTCTCCCCGCGCCTGGGCGAGCTGACCCGCACCAACTCCGAGGCGCTGGTCGGCTCGCAGACCAGCGACCGCCGATACCGCAAGAAGTTCGGCACCCGGCCCGACTTCACCCGAGGCGTCGCGATCACCTCGTCCATCCACCCGGACGAGAACACCCACATCGAACCGGTCCGCTACGGCAAGGGCTCCAACGCCATGGGGTCGCTCTCCATCGTGCAGGTGCCGCTCGCCGCCCGCCGGGGCCGACGCGCCCTCGCCTGGGCGGCCCGCAGCCTGCGCCACCCGGTGCAGACCGCGCAGTCGCTCTCCAACCGCCGCTGGTCGGAGAAGACCATCATCGGCCTCGTGATGCAGTCCCTGGACAACTCCCTGACCACGTACCGCAAACCGTCCGGCCCCGGAAAGGGCCTGCTCACCGCCCGCCAGGGCCACGGGGCCCCCAACCCGGAGCAGATACCGGAGGCGTACGAGGCGGCCGGGCACCTCGCGAAGGCGATCAACGGCTTCCCCGGCAGCAACGTCGGCGAGTTGATGGGCACGCCGCTCACCGCACACTTCCTCGGCGGCTGCCCCATCGGCGAGGACGCCGACCACGGCGTCCTCGACCCGTACCACCGCCTCTACGGCCACCCCGGCATCTCCGTCGTCGACGGCGCCGCGGTCTCCGCCAACCTGGGCGTCAACCCGTCCCTGACGATCACCGCGCAGGCCGAGCGGGCCATGGCGTTCTGGCCGAACAAGGGCGAGGACGACCCGCGGCCCGGCCAGGGCGAGGCGTACCGGCGCTTGGCGCCCGTCGAGCCCGTCGCCCCCGCCGTCCCGCCGTCGGCCTTCGGCGCCCTGAAGCTGCCGCTCCTCGCCGTCCCGGTGGTCCCGCCGAAGCGCCCCGCCGACGAGGGCGCGGAACCGGACGGCGACTGACCCCGCCGCGCGCGAAGGGCCCCGTGACGCCGTCCGCGAGGGGGAGTGCGGACGGCGACGGGGCCCTTGGCGGCCGGTGCCCGCGACAGGGCGGCGCGGGCACCGGGGAGCGGCGCCGGGGGGAAGCGCCGCGGGATGGTGGATCGTGGCGGGTGAGCGAGGTGTGCCGGAGGCGGGAGTGTCGTGGGGGACGCGTCGTGTCGGATGCGGCCGGTCCCGGGCGTCCCCAGGACCGGCCACCCATCGACGTGACCGGGCTGCTGTCCCCTGCTGACCGGTCACCTCACCGGAGCGAGGTCCCACGACGCGGGCCGCCGAGCGGCCGGCGTCTCATCCCTCCGGCGTTCCGCCCCGGGGGCGGCGTCTATGCGTAGTCCTGCCTCCCGCGCCTGGCTGACGCGGCACACGGCACAACGAAGCGGCTCCGCGGCTGGTCACGCGCCGTACGGGTGAGAGGCCGCCCGAACTCGGATCCGCCCGCTGCGCCCGGCGCACGCGCCCCTTCCGCGCGCCGGTCCGGCCTCTCAGACGCGGCCGCGGGACAGCTCCAGCAGGGTCATCGCCAGCGCGGTCCCGGACCGGCCGAGCTGCCCGCGGTAGTGGTCGAGGATCTCCATCTCGCGGGAGAGGTTCACCCGGCGCCCGCCGGACGCGATGCGCTCGCGCTGGATGACGGCGGAGACCGCCATCCGCTCCTGGACGAGGCCGATGATCCGGCCGTCGAGGTCGTCGATCCGCCCGCGCGCGTCGGTGATCACCCCGACCGCCTCCGGGGTACGCGCCCCGGTGTCGGCGGCGGGTGCGGTCGCGGTGGTGTCGCTGCTCATGTTCGGGTCTCTCCTGAGGGTCGGTGGCCCCCGGAGCCGACGGGCGGACCGGGAACGACACAGGCGCCCCGGGCCTTGTCGGCCCGGGGCGCCTGGGAAGTCGCTGGTCAGTCGATCAAGCAGCACGTCCATGGCAGCCGGCCGGGCCGGTGCCATAGGTAAAGACGGAGGTCAGCTGCTTGGACATGGCGCTCAGTATGAGCCCGTTAGAATCGAAAGTCCAACCCCTGCTCCACACCGCCGGAAGGCCGCCGAAGTGCCATCAGCGCCCCCCGCCGCCCCGGACGTCGTCCTCGTAGTCGACTTCGGCGCGCAGTACGCCCAGCTCATCGCCCGCCGCGTTCGCGAGGCGCGGGTCTACAGCGAGGTCGTCCCGTCCACCATGCCGGTGGCCGAGATGCTCGCCAAGAACCCCAAGGCGATCATCCTCTCCGGCGGACCCTCGTCGGTCTACGCCGAAGACGCCCCCAGCGTCGACCGCGCACTGTTCGAGGCCGGTGTCCCGGTCTTCGGCATGTGCTACGGCTTCCAGCTCATGGCCACCACCTTGGGCGGCACGGTCGACAACACCGGCGCCCGTGAATACGGCCGCACCCCGCTGGCCGTCTCCGGACCCGGCTCCACCCTCTTCGAGGGCACCCCCGTCGAGCAGTCCGTCTGGATGTCGCACGGCGACGCCTGCTCCGCCGCCCCCGAGGGCTTCACCGTCACCGCGTCCACGGACGTCGTCCCGGTCGCCGCCTTCGAGAACGACGAGAAGAAGCTCTACGGCGTCCAGTACCACCCCGAGGTCATGCACTCCACGCACGGCCAGCAGGTGCTGGAGCACTTCCTCTACCGCGGCGCGGGCATCGAGCCCAACTGGACGCCCGGCAACATCGTCGAGGAGCAGGTTGCGGCCATCCGCGCCCAGGTCGGCAGCAAGCGCGCGATCTGCGGCCTGTCCGGCGGTGTGGACTCCGCGGTGGCCGCCGCCCTGGTCCAGAAGGCCATCGGCTCCCAGCTGACCTGCGTCTACGTCGACCACGGCCTGATGCGCAAGGACGAGACCGAGCAGGTCGAGAAGGACTTCGTGGCCGCCACCGGCGCCCAGCTGCGGGTCGTCGACGCCTCCGAGCGCTTCCTGAACGCCCTCGCCGGGGTCTCCGACCCCGAGGAGAAGCGGAAGATCATCGGCCGGGAGTTCATCCGGGTCTTCGAGCAGGCCCAGCTGGAGATCCTCCAGGAGGAGGGCCCCGAGGTCGCCTTCCTGGTGCAGGGCACGCTCTACCCCGACGTCGTCGAGTCCGGCGGCGGCGAGGGCACCGCGAACATCAAGTCGCACCACAACGTCGGCGGTCTGCCCGACGACATCGAGTTCGAGCTGGTCGAGCCGCTGCGGCAGCTGTTCAAGGACGAGGTCCGCCTCGTCGGCTCCGAGCTGGGCCTGCCGGAGGAGATCGTCCAGCGCCAGCCGTTCCCCGGCCCGGGCCTCGGCATCCGCATCGTCGGCGAGGTCACCAAGGAGCGTCTGGACCTGCTCCGCGAGGCCGACGCCATCGCCCGCGAGGAGCTGACCGCGGCCGGTCTCGACCGCGAGATCTGGCAGTGCCCGGTCGTGCTGCTCGCCGACGTCCGCTCGGTCGGCGTCCAGGGCGACGGCCGCACCTACGGCCACCCGATCGTGCTGCGTCCGGTCTCCTCCGAGGACGCCATGACGGCGGACTGGACGCGGATGCCGTACGACGTCCTGGCGAAGATCTCGACCCGGATCACCAACGAGGTCGCGGACGTCAACCGCGTCGTCCTCGACGTCACCAGCAAGCCCCCGGGCACCATCGAGTGGGAGTGACCCGCTGACCGGTCCGCCGGTCCTCCCGCACGCCCGACGCCGACGCCGTCGCTCCTTGTGAGCGGCGGCGTCGGCGCGTTGCGGAGGCGGTGCGGGCGTACGAGGTGCCCCGTGCCTGGGCGTGGGGCCGCGCTGTGGGGCGTGAGGGGGCGTTGTGGGGCTTGAGGGGGTGCTCGCGCCCCATCCGGGTGGGCCGGCTCGTGCCCGTGGCGGTGGGGCGGTACCCGGTCCGTGCCCATCGGGTGGGGTCCGGCCCGGCCCGTCAGGTCAGCCTCGGCCTGTCGGGTCAGCCTCAGCCCGTCAGGTCGGCTGCACCCGTCAGGTCAGCCGCAGGTCGATCCAGGGGATGGTGTCGCCCGGCAGGAGGTAGCGCTCGGTTTCGGCGAAGCCGTGCCGGAGGGCGAACCGCAGTCCGTCCTCGTTGGACGCCAGCACCACCGTCTCGATGGCCTCGGCGCCCCACTGCCGCGCCCGGTCCAGCCCGCGGGTGTACAGCTCCGCGCCGTACCCCCGGCCCCGGTGCGCGGCGAGCACCCGCGCGATCACCGTCGCCGTGCCGTCCACCGGCGGACGGACCGTGGAGCAGCCGACCAGGGCGCCGTCCAGGTAGGCGACCTCCAGCCGGTGGCGCACCGCCCGCTCCCGGACATCTTCCAGGGACAGGCCATGGGTCGGGATGACCGTGTTGTGGACATGGCGCCAGTCCTGGAGGGCGGCGTCATCGGCGGGCGGGACGATATGGAGAGGTGACATCGCAGCAGGAAACGGGGGAGGGGCGCGGGTCGTCAACCGGTTTGCTCGGGGGCTGGGTTCGCGCCGGCCCGGGATGCAGGTCCGCCGGGGCCCGACCGGGTTCGGCCGCGGGGCGCCGGAGTGCCGGACGCGTCGCCATCCGGCCTGGTCGGACCACGCGTGGCCCCCACCGTCAGTTGCGCGTGAGGAACCCCCGGGCCGCCGTCACGAACGCGGCGCGCGCCGCCGTGTATGTCTCCCACGCGCCATCCGGCACCACGTCGACGCGGTGCAGCGCCCGGAGTTGATCCCTCAGCTCCCGCGCCTGCTCGACCGGGCCCACGCCCTCCACATCGAGCACATTGAACGCGGCTTGGGTCGCCGCGTAACTCTCCCGCGTCGCCGCGAGGGCGGCCTCGGGGGAGTCGTAACGGCCCTCCAGGCGGCGCCAGACCACCGCGCCCTCGGCGTCGCTCGCGGTGAGGAACGCGGCGTACGCGTCCCGCCGCGCGAGATACATCAGCGGATCCTTCGGCACCGGCCACCTCCACCATGCGGGGACAGGGCGGCAGTATCGGCCGCGCGGCCCGACTAATGAAGGGCCGGTGCGGCGACGCATACCCGACCGCCCCGGGTGCGCGTCGCAACGTCAACCCGGGCGCGGCACGTTCACCCGCCGCCATCTGGACGTTTTCCCATATCACCCGACACCTGCGGCACACTGCCCTCCGAACGTAATCCCTTACAGGGGACGGAAGTTGACGCCGAACGCGGCCCGAGGGTGGCGCGGGGTCATGGTGAGCGGCGGTGACGTAGCGGTGGAAGCGGCAGACAGGGCGATGGGGGCGCCCGGTGCAAGTGTGACTTCGGGGGCGGGTGGTGATCCCGGAGGCGAAGGGTGCCGCTGCGGCAAGTGCGGGCACGGAGCGCGCGCCGCGCACCGGAAGGCGGTCGCGGCGTTCGTGGCGCTGCGCGAGGAGTACGCCGCCGGACGCGGCATACCGGCCGGGCTGACCCGCTCCGCCGGAGCCGCCCGCCAGTGGATCTCCGACGAACTCACCCTCTCCGCCCGCACCTTGACGGAACACGCCGCCGCCACCCGCACGACCTGGCTCGACTCCGTACACCGCGGCACCCTCCGGGCGCTGGGGGGCGCGGTCGCCGCGCTGCTCCTCGGGCAGGCGCTGACCGCGGTCGGCGACGGCTGGACCGCACACCGTACGGCCACGCTGACCGCCGCCGTCGCGCTGGCACTCGGCGGCACCGTGACGGCATGGCGGCACCGTGGGCACGGCGGGGTGCTGGCGCCGCTCACCGGCGAGGACCAGCGGCTGTCCACCTCCCGTACGGTCGCGGCCGGTTGGTTCGGTGTGGCGGTCTTCGCGATGCTGACGGCGGTGGCCGGGAACGTGCTGCCCGGCGGCGCGCCGCACCTGTCGGAGGCGGACGCCGCGCTCGCCGGACGGGCCGCACTGTCCCCGCCGATGCTGCTCGTCCTGCTGACGGTGTGCGGTACGGCGGTGGCGGCGCGCGCCGTGGTCGCCGCGCGGGTACGGGCCGGGCGGCTCCAGAAACCGGCCGCCGAACGCCCCCGGGCCGTCGACCTGTTCGCCGACGACGCGGGCCGCGCCGACCTCGCCGCCACGCAGTATCTGCTGGTCAGCGCGGCGGTGGCGGCGCTGGCCCTGACCGTGGTGATCGGTCCGCCCGGACTCGTCCCGCCGTCGGCGGGCTGGGTCACCGCCGCGCTCGTCGTGGTGTCGGCCGCCGGCTACCTGGCCGCCAAGTGCGATGAGGGCGGCCGCCCCGTCATCCTGTCGGTGGTCCGCGCCCGGGAGCCGGGTGATCTGCCCGCACCGATCCGCCCGGGTGACGACATCGAGATCCGCGGCACGGGCTTCGTCCCGCCGGGCGCCCGCACCCCGGACCTGCTGGCCCGCATCGTCGTACGCATCGGAGCGGTGCATGTGCCGGTGCCCCTGGTGCCCGGCCCCGGAGGCTTCACCAACCCGGCGGACGCCACCCTGACCGTTCCCGTACCGGCCGACATCGAACCGGGCCCCACGGAGATCCGGGTGATCACGGCATCCGGCGCGGAGTCGGAGGGATGGGTCGCGGAGGTGGGGGAGTAGTCGTCCGGGCCGGGTGCGGGGCGTCGTTGTCGCGGTCGTTCTTCGCGTGACGGCGCCGACGACGGCGGTTGCTGTGGCGACCGCGTTGGCGAGGAGGGTGGTGCGGGTGCGGGTGCGGG
>NZ_VKJP01000186.1 GCF_007280575.1 Streptomyces benahoarensis | reverse complement strand
GCCGAGGAACCCCCTCCCCCACCGGCAAAACCCGCTGCCGCGGCACACCATCCACCTCCGGAAACACCGTCCGAAGACTCTCGTGCCGACCCACCACATCACCCCACGCCGCCCCCAACGCAGCACCATCCAACCGACCCGACAACCGCAACACCAACGGCACGTTGTACGTAGCCCCCACACCCTCCAACCGGCTCAGGAACCACAACCGCTGCTGGGCATAAGAAAGCGGGACGAGCTCGGGCCGCGGCTGCGGCTCCAGCCGGCACCGTGCCGCCTGCCCCTGCTGACCGCCGGCTTCCCGTTCCCGGTCCGCGCTGTCCAGGTACGCGGCCACGCCTGCCACCGTCGGCGCTTCGAACAGCGCACGCAGGGGGAGTTCGGCGTCGAAGGCAGAGCGGACCCGGCTGAGCAGACGTATCGCCAGCAGGGAGTGTCCGCCCATTTCGAAGAAGTCGGCGTCCGTGCCGATCCGGCTGAGGCCGAGTACCTCTGCGAACAGTCCGCACAGCGTCTCCTCGCGTGCGGTCGTGGGGGCGGGGCCCGCCATGGCCCGCTCGGCTTCCGGAGCCGGCAGTGCGGCGCGGTCCAGCTTCCGGTTGGCGGTCAGCGGGAGCTCGGGCAGCAGCACGACGGCCGCAGGCACCATGTAGTCCGGCAGCCGCTCGGCGGCGTAGGAGCGGACAGCGTCCGGGGCGAGCCCGGGGGACGCCGGGACGGCGTAGGCGACGATGCGCTTGTCACCCGGCTGGTCCTCCCGTACGACGACCGCAGCCTGCTGGATGTCGGGGTGGGCCCCGAGGACCGATTCGATCTCGCCCAGTTCGATGCGGAAGCCCCGCACCTTCACCTGGTGATCCACCCTGCTGATGAATTCCAGGAGGCCCGAGCGGTTCCAGCGGGCCAGGTCGCCCGAGCGGTACATGCGCGCTCCGGGCGGCCCGAACGGATCCGCCACGAAGCGGCCGGCGGTCAGCTTCGGACGGCCGTGGTAGCCGCGGGTGACCAGGTCGCCTGCTATGTAGAGCTCGCCGGGGACACCGGCCGGCACGGGCTGGAGCCGGGCGTCGAGCACGTACATCCGGGTGTTCCAGATGGGCCGGCCGATCGTGATCACACCGGCCGGCACCACGTCTCCCGGGGCGATCCGGTACTCGGTGCAGCCGACCGTGGTCTCCGTCGGGCCGTATTCGTTGATCACGGTCACGCCGGGATGCCGGGCCCGCCACTCGTCGAGCACCTCCCCCATCAACGATTCCCCGCCGAGGACCAGTTGGTCGGAGGGCGAGAAGTTGTCGGCGAGTTCGATCAGCAGCGGCAGATGGCTGGGGGTCGCTTTGACGAAGGTCGGCCTGGAGCCGTCGGCGATCGCGTCGGCCGGGGAATTCCCGTCCAGTTCCACCAGCTGGACGCAGCCGCCCGCGGTCAGCGGGGCGAAGAGGCCGGTCACCGTCAGGTCGAAGGAGACCGGGGAGTGCACCAGGGCACCTCCGGCCACGCTGTCGTAGGCCCGGCGGGCCCAGGCGAGGTAGCGGACCAGCGAGCGGTGTTCGACCATCACGCCCTTGGGCCGGCCGGTGGAACCCGAGGTGAAGATGGCGAAGGCGGCGTGGGCAGGGGTCAGCGACGCCAGGCGATCGGCGTCGGTGAGGTTCCGGGCATCGATGTCCGTCAGCGCCTTCGCCATGTCCGGGGCATCGAGCACCACCTGGGACGGGGAGGCGGGCAGCTCACCGGCGAGTGCGGAGGTGGTGACGACGGTGACCGGCGCGATGTCGCTGAGCATGAAGGCGGTGCGGTCGGCGGGGTAGGACAGGTCCAGGGGCAGATAGGCGCCGCCCGCCTTGCCGATCGCGAGCAGGGTGGCGACCAGGTCGACCGAGCGGGGCAGCGCCACCGCGGCATACCTCTCCGGGCCCACCCCCCGCTCAACGAGGTGGCGGGCGATCCGATTGGCGCGCGCGTTCAGCTCCCGGTAAGTGAGAGTGGTGCCACCGTGCTCCACCGCGACCGCGTCCGGCGTGCGGCACACCTGAGCCTCGAACAACTCGGGCAACGTGGTATCGGGCACCGGATGCGCCGTGTCATTCCACTCGTGCAGCAACTGGGCGCGCTCAGCCGGATCGAGGACATCCAGGCCACTGATCACCCGATCCGGGTCATCAGCAGCGCACTCCAACAGGCGCACCAGACGGGCGGCCAGCGCCCCGGCGCTCTCCGCTTCGAAGAGATCGGTGGCGTACTCCAGCCTGCCGTCCAGGCCGGTGAGCACGCCGTCGGGGCCGGTCCGCTCCTGGAAGACGAAGGACAGGTCGACCTTGGCGGACTCCTTGTCGACGGTGCTGATCTCGGCCGTCAGGTGCGGCATCCGAAACTCGAAGCGATCGCTGCCCTGGAAGGTCAGCATGGTCTGGAACAACGGGTGGTAGGCGAGCGAGCGGCTCGGGTTGAGATGTTCCACCAGGCGGTCGAGAGGGATGTCCTGGTGGGCGAAGTCCCCCAAGTCATCGCGTCGTACCCGGCCGAGCAGCTCGCGGAAGGTGGGATCGCCCGAGGTGTCCGTGCGCAGGCACAGGGTGTTGGCGAAGCAGCCGATGAGGTCGTCCAGCGCCTCGTCCCCGCGGCCGGTCACCGCGGTGCCGATGGGGATGTCGGTGCCGGCGCCGAGGCGGGTGAACAGGGCGGCCAAGCCCGCCTGGACCGCCATGAAGACGGTGGTGCCCATGCGGCGCGCGAGTGCGGTGACCCGCTGGTGCAGCTCGTCGTCGATGGTGAAGCGGACCACTGCGCCGTGGCCCGCCGCGACGGCGGGTCTGGGCCGGTCCGTCGGCAGTTCGAGCACCTCGGGAATGCCGGCCAGGCGGTTCTCCCAGTAGGCGAGATCGTCCGGCGTGTCCTGACCGCCGTGGGTGTTGCCGGGCTCCGTGCCCGGGGTGCCGAGCTGCCACAGGGTGTAGTCGGCGTACTGGACGGACAGCGGCTGCCAGTCGGGGGCGGCGCCGCCGAGCCGTGCCGCATAGGCCGCCGACAGGTCACGGCTGAGGGGGGCGAGCGAGCCGCCGTCGGTCGCGATGTGGTGCAGCAGCAGGAGCAGTACGTGGCGGTCCTCACCGAGCCTGAAGAGCACGATGCGCAGCGGTGCTTCGGCGGCGAGGTCGAACCGGTACCGGGCGGCCCTGGCGACCTCGCCGTCGAGCCCGCTCTCGTCGACGGACACGACCGGGACGTCAGGCCGCGCCTCATGGGCGGAGAGCACCTGCTGGTAGGGCTCGCCGTCGGCCTGGCGGTAGACGGTGCGCAGCACCTCCTGCCGGTCGGTGAGGTCGGCGAGAGCGGCGCTCAGGGCGTCCCGGTCGAGCGGACCGGCAAGGCGGATGGTGAGCGCGACGTTGTACGAGGTGCCGGTCTCCTCCAGCTCGTGGAGGAACCACAGCCGGCGCTGGGCGGCGGACAGCGGCAGGCGTTCCGGGCGCCGGGCGGGAACCAGCCGGGGACGGCCGGCGCCGACGTCGTCGAGCCGGGCGGCCAGCGTGGCGGGGGTGGGGGCGTCGAAGACCGCGTTCACCGGGAGGCTCATATCCAGCAGCCGGCGGATGCGGTTGACCAGGCGGGTTGCTTTCAGCGAGTGGCCGCCGAGCGCGAAGAAGTCGTCGTCGGCGTGGACCCGGTCGACCCGGAGCACCTCGGCGAACAGTCCGCACAGAATCTCCTCACGTGCGGTCCTGGGCCCCTGGCCGGCGGCGGTCGGGCCGTCGGCTGCGCGCTTCTCCCCGGCGGTGGCGAGGGCGGCCCTGTCGACCTTTCCGTTGGGGGTCAGCGGGAGCCCGTCGACCAGCGCGATTCCGGCCGGTACCGCATGTGCGGGCAGCCGCTCCGCGACGAAGTCCCGTACGGCGGCCATCCGCGGGGAGGCGCCCGGGGCCGCGACCACGTGGCCGGTCAGGGAACCACTGCGGCAGACGACGGCGGCATGGAGGATGCCCGGGAAGTCCAGCAGGGCGGCCTCGACTTCCGCGGGCTCCACCCGGAAACCGCGGACGGTCATCTGCGCGTCGAGGCGGCCGAGGTACTCCAGCGTGCCGTCGGCACGCGGCCGTACGTGATCGCCGGTGCGGTAGAGGCGCGCGCCGTCGCGGTCCTCGGCGACTGCGGTTGCGGGGTCGCTGCCGGAGCCGGGCTGCGGCTGGTCGAGGTGGTGAGCGAGGTAGCGGCTGCGTACCACCAGCTCGCCGTCCTCGCCGGCGTCGCACACCGGAGCGAGGGCGCCGTCCGCGCCGCGCACCAGCAGCTCGACGCCGTCGATGCCGGTACCGAGCGGAACGCCGGCACCACCCCGGGGCGCGAACGGCTCCCGGCCGGGGTCCCGGGCGGTCAGGACCGAGACTGCCTGTGGGGTCTCGGTGGTGCCGTACATGTTGAGCACCCGGCTGTGGGGAGCGGCAACCGCCCAGGAGTCGACGAGACGCCAGGTCGCCGCCTCGCCGCCGAAACCGGTCAGCCTCAAGGCGGGCCAGCCGCCCGCAGGGGCACTGTCAGCCAGGACGTCGCCGAGGCCGGGAGTGAGGTGGGCCACGGTGATGGACTCGTCGGCGAGCCACTCCGCCACCTTCGTGGCCTCGCGCACCTCCGTGTCGGGGAAGCAGATCGTGCCACCGACCCAGAGGGCGGTGAACAGGTCGCGCAGCAAGGGGTCGTGTCCGAGGCCGGACAGGACCGCGAACCGGTCGCCGGGGCCGAGATCGAAGGCTGTGGCGTACCAGTCCAGGAAGTGCTCGACCGGTTCCCAGGTTCCCTGGACCGCACGGGGGCGACCGGTGGTGCCCGAGGTGAAGACCAGGTAGGCGGGGTGCCCGGGGTTCGGCTGAGTGGTCAGGTCTGCGGTTGCCCCGCTGGTTTCGCGTGCACCCGTCACGTCACGTGTCCCCACGCTCAGCACCGGGCCGTCGGCCAGCCCGGCCGGGATTCCGTCCGGAACGCAGGAGATCCAGGCCGACGGCCGCGCCTGCTCCCCATACCGGCGAAGCCGCTCCAGTGGGTATGCCTCGTCCAGCACGGTGAAGGCCGCGCCCGCCTTCGCCACCGCGGTCAGCGCCAGGGCCAGCACGGGGGCGCGCCGCGCATGGACGGCTACCGTGTCGCCGGCAGCCACGCCTGACGCCCGTAGCCGTCCGGCCAGCCGGTCCGTCTCCGCCGCGAAGTCCTGATAGCTCCAGCGGGCTCCGTGACCGGTTACCGCGAGGTGGTCCGGCGTGCGGGCAGCGTGCTCTGCCAGGCGCTGCAGCAGACCGGCACCCGGCATCCTTCCCTCCGACGACGAGAAGTTCCGCACCGCCATACCTGCCATGGATCCGACTCCTCAATTCACCTGCCGGCGGTCCGCTCACGTCGGACCTGAACAAGCAAGGTATGGAGTGGGCATTTCAGAGCTCTATTGAGGCCCTTTCAGGCAATAAGGCCCGCTGTCCGCAACGGCAATAAGCCACTGATAAGCACCTGCTATACCTTCCGGCTGTCGGTTGTGCCGACGCACATCCGAGAGGAATCGATGACGACCATGCCCTCCAGGACACCAGCGGGGCAACCATTGCGGGATTTCTGGAACGGCCCGCCGGTTGGGGTATTGAATCGGTTGGCAGCGGAGCGCCCCCTCACCCGGAAGTGTGCGAAGCCCCGAGCGCAAGCGGCCATTTCCACGGACATCGATGCGCGCCCACCCTGCTTCCCGAGGGCCGGTCCCGGATCCGGAGGTGCCCATGATGAGCTCTGCCCCAGCTGTTACCGACGTCCCCTGGCTGCGCAGCCTGCGCCGTGTACAGAATCCGCGCGGGCGGCTGGTGTGCTTCCCGCACGCCGGCGGCGCCGCCAGTTTCTTCCGCGAATGGCCGCAGCGGCTCGCTGGGGACATAGAAGTCCTCGCGGTGTGCTATCCCGGCCGCGAAAGTCGCATCAACGAACCCTGCGTGAACGCCATGGAGGATCTCGCCGCGCCCCTCGCGGACGCGCTGGCACCGTTTCTTACGGAGCCGACTGCATTCTTCGGGCACAGCATGGGAGCCTCGGTGGCCTACGAAGTCGCACGGCGCCTGTCGGCCGGCGGCCGTCCCGGCGCGGCCATGCTGTTGGTCTCAGGGCGCGCGGCCCCGCACCGTCTGCGCCCTTCCGCTCTGGGCTCCCAGCCGGACGACGACCTGATCTCCGATGTGCGCCGCCGCGGCGGGCCGTTGGCCGCAGCCCTGGACGTCCCGGACCTGCTCGAACTCGTTCTGCCCTCGATCCGGGCCGACTACCAGCTGGTGGACTCCTATGCCTCCGAGGCCACACTGCATCCGCTCCACGTGCCGGTCACCGCGTACTACGGCGAGGGTGACGTCGACAACCCTGCGGAGTCCGTTCTGGCCTGGGCCGACGTCAGTGGCGGCCCCGAACGATTCGCCTCCCGCGCGTTCCCCGGCGGCCATTTCTTCCTCGTCCCGCACGCCGCCGACGTGCTCGGCGACATCAACACCCGCCTCGCCCGAGTGACGGCAGCATGACCGCAGTGCGATGCGGCACAGCACCAAGAGTGGGAGGAGTCGTCCGTGACAGCGGGCACCCGTCTGTGCACCGGTGCGGAGATCCTGGCCGTCACCGATGACCTGTGGACCAGGAGCATCATCGGCCCGTCGTGGTCCGGGCCCGGGTGGCTGATGCCCGGTGCCGCCTGCTACGGCACCGGCACCGCCGACGAACCGGACGGATGCCTCACCGCAGTCGGCGACCCGCACGCCGTCGCCGAGCTCGTCCGGCTTCTGCTCGCAGGGCGGGCCGAGCCCCCGTATCTCCTCACGGTGCCCCGCGGAACCCAGGTGGAGGGGACCGAAACCGCCGCGACGCAATGGGAGGTGCTGTCCCTGCACCACGCCCCGCCGCCGCTGCCTGCCGAGGGGCGGGTCGTGCCGGTGGCCAGGGAACCGAGCGCGGAGATCACCGCGCTGCTCACCGCGGCCAGTCCCGAACACTCGGTACGCCCCGGAGCGCCCGACGTCGAACTCTGGGCGGGGATCCGTGACACCAACGGTGCGTTGATCTGCGGGGGAGCCATGGTGCGCAAGCCGGGCGCGGCCCTGCGCTCCCTCGCCTCGATCGCCACCGCGCCCGCGTACCGGGGCCAGGGGCTGGCAGCGGCAGTCACCGCGTGGCTTGCGCGTCAGGCCCTGGAGCGCGAGCCGTCCGGCTGCCTGCTGGCTCTCGATTCCGCCAACCACGGCGCGAAGCGCGTCTACGAGCGCCTGGGATTCCGCACGGTCCGGGAATTCAGCACCCTGGAGTTCGACGTCTGGTGAGGTCTTCCCCGCCGACTGATGCAGAGGTCGATCACCTCAGTGTCCAACAGGGCGGATAAGACCTTGGACGCAACAGGCCGCGCCGACCGGGGACACCCCCGGCCGACGCGGCGACGCAGCCTGGCTCAGCCGGTCGACCCGGACCGGTCCAGTCGTTCCACTCGGGTCGGGTCAGCCGATCTTGACGGACCGGATCTGGACGATCGGCCACCACGTCTCACTGGACACGCCCGTAGCACCCGGCAGTACGGCATGGCCCTCGTCACCCGAGCAGTTGTCGTAGGCGTACCAGTGGATCGGCTTGTTGGTGTTGTTGGTGACTCTCTTGTCGCCGTAGTCGCCGACCACGACGTTGTAGCACTGGCCGTCCTTGGGGTCGGTCAGCTTCTGCACACCCGGTCCGTAGAAGTCCAGAGTGCCCGTGGCCGCGTGCGCCGTGCCCGAACCGAGGATCGCGAGGGAGACGGCGGCCGCCCCCATCGTGACCCGCCGCACCGCGTTCTTGACTCGCATCGTCATATCCCGCCTCCAGAAAGTGAATTGTCCGGAGCGAACGGTAGACAGCGGCTTTATGCGATCCGTATCGAACTGTTGTCGCGGCGCCTGGAAGTTGCCTTCACCCCACCCGGCCGTCCTCCCAGGCGCGCCCGGCCGCCAGGGCCCGTACCCCGTCTCATGCCTCGCCGTACGCCTCGCCGCCCAGCTCCAGGACGGCGGTACCGGCGGTGGTGTCCGCCAGCCAGGCGCCGAACGCCGGGAGGTCCGCCTCGGGCAGGCCGACCTCGATGCGGACCTCGGCGCCGTAGGTGACCTCCCGCACGGCGCGGCCGGTCGCCCGCAGATCGTTCTCCAGCTTTCCGGCCCGCTGGTGGTCGACGGTGACGGTCGCGAGACGGTAGCGGCGGCGGACGACCGTGCCGAGGGTGTCCAGGGCCTCGCCTACGGCGCCGCCGTAGGCGCGGATCAGGCCACCGGCGCCGAGTTTGATGCCGCCGAAGTAACGGGTGACGACGGCGACGACGTACCGCATCTCGCGGCGCAGCAGCATCTGGAGCATCGGGACGCCGGCGGTGCCGCCCGGTTCGCCGTCGTCGCTGGCCTTCTGGACGCCGCCGTCGGCGCCGAGGACGTACGCGTAGCAGTGGTGGCGGGCGGTGGGGTGCTCCTTACGGACGGCCGCGATGAAGTCCTGTGCCTCGGCCTCGGTCGCGACGGGCGCGAGGGCGCAGAGGAAGCGGGACTTGTTGATCTCGATCTCGTGCACCCCGGCGTGGGCGAGGGTCCGGTACTGCTCCTGCATCGCACCAGCCTATGCGGCGGCGCGGCGGGCCCGGTCACCGGCCGTCCCACGGGGGCGCGGGGCGATGTCCGCCGTCCGGGGGCCCGGGGCACGTCCAGGCGGCGTATCCGGGCGGGTGTTGCGGTGCGTCGGGCGGACGCGGGGGCCGCCCGTGGGCACTGTGACCGGGGCGACGGCCTCGTGCACGGGGCCCGCTCGCGCACCCAGGAACCGTACGGCGGGTCGGCGGAGGCTTCATGGACGACAACACACACACGACGCTGGCGGCGGGCACGCCCGTGACGGGCGAGGCGATGCCCGAGCCGCCGCCGGAGGTGATCGAGGCGGCCCGCGAGGCGCCGGACCACTGGCTGGCCATGGTGGACCTGACGTGGTCGGGCCAGGGCCCGCCGCCACTGTGGGCGGTGATCGGGCAGTGGCGGTCGGGGCCGACCGGGGAGATCGAGGACTGGCGGGACAACCCGGAGTACCGGCCGTCCCCGCAGATGCTGGACTGGTCGGAGCCGACGGACGCGGTCGACCAGGCCGTGCAGCTGGCGGCGACGGGGTACGGGCCGGTGCCGGAGGTCGCGCGGACGCTGGCGGCCGCCGAGGTGTCGTACCTGGTGACGGCGGCGGGCGCACCGCTGCCCGCGGCGTCGCCGGAGGGCACGCCGGTGGTGCCCGTCTACACCTCGGAGGACCATCTGGAGCCGGTGGGACGGCTGCTGGTCGACCGGCGCCCGGTGGCGGAGCTGCTGGAGCGCCTCCCGGCCGGGCATGCGCTGTACGTCAACCCGACGGGCGCGGTGAGCATGCTGGTGGAGCCGGACGCGGTACGGGCGGCGGTCGAAGAGCGCGCGCCGGGCCGGGTCGCGGTGGAGGCGGCGATCGGCCGCCCCGGTACCGGCGCGGGCGGCGCGGAGCCGGTGCGTGACGGCGAGGCGGGTGAGCGCGGCGGTTTGCCGATCGGCAAACCGGCGCGGACCGCCGCCGTCGGTGCGGGCATGGCGAGCAGCGGGGCCCGGGGCGGCGCCGTCTGACGGCCCGCTCCCACGAACCCGCCCCGCCCGTCTTCCCCTTCGGGCGGGGCGTTCCGCCGTCCGGGATGCGCGCGGACGGGAATCCTGGGCGCCCGTCGGCCGTTGTGCGTACGGGCCAGGCCATCCGTCTCGTGCATCTCCGCGGCGGGTCCGGGGTCCGGTACGGCACGACGGTACGGAACGGGGAGGCGGCGCGTGTACGGCGATCCTGCGGTGATCCGCGGCATGCTCACGGAGTGGGGCGACACCTGGGCGGTGGTCGGCCTGTCGACGAACCGGGCACGGGCGGCGTACGGCGTCGCCGAGGTGTTGCAGCGGTTCGGGAAGCGGATCGTGCCGGTGCATCCGCGGGCCGAGACGGTCCACGGCGAGCGGGGCTATCCGTCGCTGTCGGCGATCCCGTTCCCGGTCGATGTGGTGGACGTGTTCGTGGCCGCCGACCGGGCGGGCGCGGTGGCGGACGAGGCGGTGACCATCGGCGCGAAGGGCGTGTGGCTCCAGCTCGGCGTCGTGGACGAGGCGGCGTGGGAGCGGGTGCGCGGCCAGGGGCTGGCGATGGTGATGGACCGCTGCCCGGCGATCGAGATACCGCGCCTGGGCTGAGCGGTGCGGCGGCAGGGTGCGGGCCCGGTGACGGCGCCGCTTCGGGGTGGCGGTAGCGTCCGGGCATGATCACGCCACGTTCCGCCGTTCCCGGGGACGCCGCCGAGCTGGTCCGGCTGCGCCGGTCGATGTTCGCCGCGATGAACGGGCGGGACGCGCCCGGGCCCTGGGAGCGCGACGCCGAGGCCATGGCCCGGCGTCGGCTGACGGACATCCCCGAGGCGTTCGTGGCGTATGTGGTCGACGGCGCGTCCGGGGCGGAGGCGCCGCATCTGGCGGCGTGCGCGGTCGGCACGATCGAGGAACGGCTTCCGGCGCCCGGGCATCCCACGGGCCGGTTCGGCTTCGTCTTCAGCGTCTGCACGGACGAGCGGTACCGGGGACGCGGGTACGCGCGGGCGGTGACGGAGGCGTTGCTGGGCCGGTTCGCGGAGCTGGGGGTCAGCCGGGTCGACCTGCACGCCACCGACGCCGCCGAACCCCTCTATCGCAGCCTGGGGTTCGCGGCGCACTCCACCGCGCTCTCGCGGGACCTGCGGCCGTGGCGGGCGGGCGGCTGAGCCGGGTCAGGCGGTCGCCAGTCCGTCGAGGACGGTGGCGTGCGGGAGTTCGGCCAGCGCCTTGCCGGGGACGATGAGCTTGCCGCGGCGGCTGCCGCTGCCGATCAGCGCGTAGGGCGTGTCCACGACGGCGGCGTCGACGAGCAGCGGCCACTCGGCGGGCAGCCCGATGGGGGTGATGCCGCCGTACTCCATCCCGCTGTCGCCGACGACGGTCTCCATGGGGGCGAACGATGCCTTGCGGGCGCCGAGCTGACGGCGTACGGCGCCGTTGACGTCGACGCGGGTGTGGGAGAGCACCAGGCAGGCGGCGAGGGTGGTCACCCCGCCGCGCTTCCCGGCGACGACCACACAGTTCGCCGACTGCTCCAGCAGCCAGTCGCCGTGGTGGGCGACGAGGACGGCGGTGTCGGCGATGGCCGGGTCGGTGTCGACGTAGCGGACCTCCGCCACGGGCACCGAACCGCTCCAGGCGCGCAGGGCGGCGGCGACGGGCGGGGCGAGCAGGTCCAGGCAGTCGACGGCGGGCCGGACATCGGAGAACGCATCCATGGGCACGGGCATGGAGCCAAGCTAACAGCCGCAGCCGGGCGTTCGGCGGGGCGTCTCAGGGCTGTCTCCTATACACATCTCCG
>NZ_VKJP01000185.1 GCF_007280575.1 Streptomyces benahoarensis | reverse complement strand
GGGTGGGGCCGGTGGGCGTGGCGGTGCGTCGGCCGCGGGTCCGGGCGCGGAAGACGCCGTCCTCGTCGTCGAGCGGATGCGGGGCGTCGGCGGCTGACTCCTGCCGCCCCTGGCCCACGGCGCGCGGTCCGTGGGCGCGGGCCTCGGCCAGCGCGGCCGGTTCGCCGGTGACCGGCTCCAGCCGGGGCAGGCCCGGGCCGTTCAGGAAGACGCCGCCGGTGTCCTCACCCTCCTCGGTCTCGGTCAGCAGCGCGCCGGGGAGGAAGACCACCGCGGTGGTCCCGCCGTACGGCGAGTGCTGGAGGGAGACGCGGACGCCCTGGCGCTGGGCGAGGCGGCTGACGACGAACAGGCCCAGCCGGTCGGTGTCGGAGAGCGCGAACTCGGCGGTCTCGGCGAGCCGGAGATTGGCGTCGAGGAGCTGATCGGCGGGCATGCCGAGGCCGCGGTCGTGGATCTCCAGGGTGAAGCCGTTGGCGACCCGCTCGCCGACGACCTGGACCGCGGTGTGCGGCGGGGAGAACACCGTGGCGTTCTCCAGGAGTTCGGCGATGAGGTGGGTGAGGTCGGAGACGGCGGGGCCCTCGACGGCGAGCCGGGGCAGCCGTCGCACCTCGATGCGTTCGTAGTCCTCGACCTCGGCGACGGCGGCGCGCACCACGTCCATCAGCCGGATCGGCTTGCGCCACTGCCGGGAGGGGGCCGCGCCGGAGAGGATCACCAGGCCCTCGGCGTGCCGCCGCATACGGGTGGTGAGGTGGTCGAGGCGGAAGAGGTCGGCGAGCTCGTCGGTGTCCTCGGTGCGGCGCTCCATGGTGTCCAGCAGGGTGAGCTGACGGTGGAGCAGTACCTGGCTGCGGCGGGCGAGGTTGACGAAGACCTCGGAGACGCCGCGGCGCATATCGGCCTGTTTCACGGCGGCCTCGACGGCGGCCCGCTGGAGGGTGTGGAGGGCCTGGCCGACCTGGCCGGTCTCGTCCTGGCCGAACTCCCGCCGCGGCACCTCGGCCTCGATGTCGACCTGCTCGCCCGCGGCGAGCCGCCGCATCACGGCGGGCAGCCGGACGCCGGACACCTCGTGGGCGGTCCGGCGCAGTGCGGTGAGGTCCTTGACGTGCCGACGGCCGATGCGGACGGAGACGATCAGGGAGACCAACAGGGCGACGAAGCCGAGGACACCGGCGATGGCCGCCTTCGCGACGACGGCCAGGGCGACCGGCCGCACCCGCTCGCGGTAGTGCTCCCCGGACTCCTGGCCCATCCGCTGGAGATCGTCGAGGACGGTGGAGGCGAGGATGTCCCAGCGCTCGGCGTTGACCGCCTCGGGGGCCTCGTCCGCGCCCGCGGCCACCACGGCGTCCTCCACGGCCTCCAGTTCGCGGGTCTTGGCGGAGTGCCAGTAGTCCTCGTAGGCGGCGCGGTCGCGGGCCGGCATGAGGGGCAGGCCGGTGCGCATCAGGACGCGGCGTTCGGCGATCTCGTCGGAGACGGTCCGCAGATCGATCTTGGTCATCCGGCCGGAGGCGAGCGCGGCGGAGAGCAGCGCGTCCTCGCGGGCGAACGCTTCCCGGGCACGGCCGAGGGTGACCAGCGCGCGGCCCTGCTTCTCCAGGTCGACGTCGTCCAGCACGTGCAACGCGACGACCAGGTCGTACTGCGAGTCGATCATCCCCGCGTACGCCTCGAACGCCTCGTCGCGCGAGATGGTGTTGTCCTCGACCTGACGGCGCAGGGACGGGAGAGGCGTAAGTGCCTTGACCGCGTTGTCCAGGGAGGCGGCAGTACCGCGGCCGAGGTCGTCGCGGACGGCCGGGACCTCGGCCGCGGCGCGGAGCCGGGCGAGGGATTCATCGGTGGCCCGCGCCTGCCCCTGGAGTTGGGGCAGGGCGTCGGCGTCCCGCCGGTCGGCGAGGTACATCAGGCTCTGCCGCCGCTCCCGCTGGAGATCCTCGACGAGGTTCCTGGAGGGGTGGCCGAGCTTCTGGACGACCCGGCCGACCGTGAGCAGTTGATCTGCCTCACGCCCGGTGACGTACGTCGCGAACGCCCACATGGCCGTCAGGGACACCAGCGGTACGAGCAGCAACGCCACGATCTTCCGGCGGATCGACTTCCCGCGAAAGCGCATGGCCTCCCCCAGTCAGCCCCGGTGGCCGGGGGTGGTGTTCCGTCAACAAACGGCGCGAGCCTACTACTGCCCGGCGGCCAACCCGAAGACCCGGCCGGAGCTTGGGGAAAGTCCCGACGGGGATCGCCCGGCCTTGTCCGGCGATTCCCGGACAAGGCGCCCGCGGGTCGGCGGGGCACCGGGCGGCGCCTCCGGCCATCACCCCATGGTGTGGCCGGAATTGCCCCACCCCGGGTCACCCTCGCGTGGCGGCGTGGGTGACGATGGCGGCGGCGCCGGGCATCCGGGCGGCATGCGGCCGTCCCCGGAGGGCGCCCCGCGTGCGCAGGGCGGAGCCCGGGCAGCGGTCCGTACGGGGAGGGTGAGGCGTTGAGTGACACCGACAGGCGCCCGTTGTGGCAGGAAGAGCCCGCGGCCCGGCGGCGGATGGCCGATCCGGTGCGGACGGCGGCGGTACGGGCGGTGATCATCGTGGCGCTCACCCTGATCCAGGCCGTGATCGCGTTCCTCGGGACGCTGGCCGGATCGTGGCTGGCGTTCCCGGCGGTGATCAGCACGGTCGCCAGCACGGTGGTGGCGACCTGGGCGGTGCTCGACGTCTGGGTGACGCGTCAGGTCTGGGTGCAGCGGTACGGCGTGCAGTCGCAGCCGAGCAGTACGGCGCGGCAGTTGCGGCGCGAGCGGCGGCGGGCGCGGCGGGAGGAGCGGCGCGCGGCGCGGGAGGAGCGACGGGCCGGGGGCGCCGCCGCGTAACGGGCGACGCCCCGGGTCCGTCCGCCGGTTCAGGCGACCGCATCCTCCCGCACCGCGGGCCGGACATGGAGGACGCCGTCGATGACGGCGACCTCGTGGGTGCGGACCGGGCGGCGGGCCGGCAGGCAGGTCGCGGCGCCGGTGCGCAGGTCGAACAGGGCGGCGTGCAGCGGGCATTCGACGAGGCAGCCCTCGACGTACCCCTCGGAGAGCGAGGCGTCCTGGTGGCTGCAGAGGTCGTCGACGGCGTAGAAGCCGCCGTCCTCGGCGTGGAAGACGGCGATGGCGGGTGTGTGGTCGTCGACGGTGATCCGGACGGCTTCACCCTCGGGAAGATCGTCGATGCGGCAGACGGGAATCATCTGGCCCCCCTCGCGCTGATCGGTATCATGGCGTTGTGAATAACGCATCGCAGAGCGCGATGCGCAACAGAATCCAGGCCGTGGGGCGGGCCGTCAAGGGCCTTCGGGCCGTTTCTCCCGGCCCCGGCTCGCCAGGGATCCCCGGGCCCCCACGCGCCTCACGGGCTCCCTCCGACGCGCCCCCAGGGGCCAACGGGCGGTGACACGAAGTCCCATGTCGAACACGAGCGATACCGCAGCGGAGCGGCCCGACGAGCGGCGCGGCGGGGCGGGTTCCGTCCAGTCCGTGGACCGCGCGGTGAGCGTGCTGGAGCTGCTCGCCCGCCTCGGCGAGGCGGGGGTGACCGAGCTGTCCGAGGAACTGGGCGTCCACAAGTCCACCGCGTTCCGGATCCTGGGCGTGCTGGAGAACCGCGGGCTGGTCGAGCAGGAGAAGGAGCGCGGCAAGTACTTCCTCGGCGCGGGGGTGCTGCGGCTGGCGGGCGCCGCCGCCATCCGGCTGGACATCTCGCAGGAGGGCCAGCCGGTGTGCCGGGCGCTGGCGAACGGGACCGGGGAAACCGCCAACATCGCGGTGCTGGACGGCGATGCGGCGGTCAACATCATGCAGGCGCGCGGCGCCGCAGCGGTCACCGCCTACAACTGGCTGGGCCGCCGCACCCCGCTGCACGCCACCGCGAGCGGCAAGGTGCTGCTGGCGCATCTGCCGCGCGAGCGCCGGGAGCGACTGGCGGGGCGGAAGCTGGCGCGGTTCACGGAGCACACGCTGACCTCCGCCGGTGATCTGCGCGCGCAGCTGACCGGCGCGTTCGAGGGCGGGTTCGCCTGTTCCACCGAGGAGTTGGAGATCGGGCTGAACGCGGTGGCGGCGCCGGTGCGGGCGCACGATGGTGCGGTGATCGGCGCGATCGGCGTCTCCGGACCCGCGTACCGGATGCGGCGCGCCCTCCTGCCGGAGCTGGCGCAGCGCGCGGTCGAGGCGGCGGCGGACCTCTCCCGGCGGATGGGGCACGCGGGCTGAGGGGGGCGTCGGGCGACGGGGACGGGCGGTCCGGAACGGTCCACCGGCCGGGCGGAACGGCCCGGTGAGGGCGTGCCCGGCGGGTCGTACGGGCGCCCGGCGGGGCCATGCGAGGCATGCGGTTCGCCCCGGGGAGGCGGGTCTCCGAGACGCGCCCGGTGGGCACCGCGGGGCCGGTCCGGGCAGTCGTCGAGGAGCCGGTCCGGCAGTTGCCGCGAGGCCCTTCCAGGTGGCGCAAGAGGACCCTTGACGGATCGGGGACGGACTTCCAGCATGTCTCCTATCGCGCAACTCGGCGCGCGATAGGCAACATCGGGGCGTGGGCGGTCCGCCGTCCACCGCTCCCCCCACCCCTGCGCAGCGCACCACCCACCCCTCACAGGCATCCGTGCCGACTCTCGCGTGCACCCGCCCCTGCCCGCACGGCAGGCGCTGTTTAGGAGTGAGCCATGCCGCACGAAGTCCGCGCCGCCGTCGCCGTCGCCCCGGGCGCGCCCGTCGAGGTGCTGCCGATCCTCGTGCCCGATCCCGGCCCCGGCGAGGTCCTGGTCTCCGTCCAGGCGTGCGGGGTCTGCCACACCGACCTGCACCACCGCGAGGGCGCGGTCGGCGACGCCTTCCCCTACCTGCTCGGCCACGAGGCGGCCGGGGTCGTCGAGGCGGCCGGACCGGACGTCACCGACCTCGCCCCCGGCGACTTCGTCGTCCTCGCCTGGCGGGCGCCCTGCGGCCGCTGCCGCTCCTGCCGCCGCGGCCGCCCGTGGTACTGCTTCGACTCCCGTCACGCCGCCCAGCCGATGACGTTGCGCGACGGCACCCCGCTCGCCCCGGCCCTCGGCATCGGGGCGTTCGCCGAGAAGACCCTGGTCGCCGCCGGGCAGGCGGTGAAGGTCGATCCCGCGGCCCGGCCGGAGGCGGCGGGGCTGATCGGCTGCGGGGTGATGGCCGGGTACGGCGCGGCCGTGCACACCGGGGGCGTCGGCAGCGGCGACACCGTCGCGGTCATCGGCTGCGGCGGCGTCGGCAACGCCGCCATCGCCGGAGCCTCCCGGGCCGGGGCGCGCCGCGTCATCGCCGTCGACATCGACGACCGGAAGCTGGACGCCGCCGAACGCTTCGGCGCCACCGACACCGTCAACTCCCGCGGTACGGACCCCGTCGAGGCGGTCCGCGCGCTCACCTCCGGGTTCGGCGCCGATGTCGTCATCGACGCGGTCGGCCGCCCGGAGACCTACCTGCAGGCGTTCTCCATGCGCGATCTGGCCGGGACGCTGGTCCAGGTCGGCGTGCCGGAGCCGGACATGCGCGTCGAACTGCCGCTGGCCGACCTCTTCGGACGCGGCGGCGCCCTCAAGGCGTCGTGGTACGGCGACTGTCTGCCCAGCCGCGACTTCCCCGTCCTGATCGACCTCCACCTCAGCGGCAAGCTCGACCTGGAGCGCTTCGTCACCGAGACCATCGGCCTGACCGGCATCGAGCCCGCCTTCGCCAAGATGCGGCGCGGCGAGGTGCTGCGGTCGGTCGTGGTGCTGTGAGGGAGGCCGGGGCCCGTACGGGACGGCGGGGCGGGAGGCGCCGGTGCCGGGCCTCCCGCCCCGGGGCTCAGTCGCCCGGCGCCGGCTCCGGGGTCTCCTCCGGGCGCTTGTACATCCGGGTCGCCGTGATCTGGCCGTGGACCGCCTCGCCGGACGGGTCCGGCTGCGGCAGGCCGGGGCGCAGATGCTCCTCGACGCTGATGTACTTCAGGCCCGCCCGCAGGTCCGCGTCGTTGCGCAACCGGATGACCAGCGGGAACTCCGCCAGCGCGGTGGTGTCGAAGAGGCCGGTGGTGTAGAGCAGCTGGACGCCGAGCGCGTCCGCGACGGCCCGCTGAAGCTCCAGCAGATACGTGGCGTTGGCGCGGCCGATGGGGTTGTCGAGGAAGAGCGTGCCCGCGTGGCGCTGCTTGTCGCGGCCGCGGTCGTTGCTGCGCAGCGCGGCCATCGTGCAGTACAGCGCGATGGCGGCGGTCAGCAACTGGCCGCCGGAGAAGACGTCGCCCATCTGGCCGACCGACACCCGCTCGGCGCGGAGCACCGCGTCGGGCTTGAGGATCTCCACGGCCACGCCGCGCGGCGCCAGCGCGGCGGCCACCCCGCGCAGCAGCAGGGACATGCCGTCGCGCCGCAGATCGCTGTTCTTGCGGACGGCGGCGCGGGTCGCCTCGTCGATGACCTCGCCCAGCCGCTCGGCGAGCGTGGCCTGGTCCGGGTCCTCGAAGCGGATGCGCAGGAACTCCTGGCCCGACCACTCCCCCAGTCCCTCCGGCAGCCGGGAGAGCCGCTGGGCGGAGCGGAGCGTGGTCAGCGAGGAATCCACCAGACCGCGGAGCCGGTCGACGATGGAGTCGCGGTTGCGCTCCAGCTGGTCCAGCTCGTCGGTGAGCACCCGCAGCCGGGGCGCGAACGCCTCCGCCCACTTCGTCGCGTGCTCCGGCAGCGACGCCACGGGCAGCTCACGGATCTGCTGCCGCGCCGGGGTGCGGACCTGCTCGAAGCGGGTGGCGTTGGCGTGCCGGACGAGGACGTCGCCGGCATCGCGGACGGTGCTGTCGGCGGCGGAGAGGTCCTGGGCGCAGCCGCGCAGCGAGCGGCGGGACTCGGCCGCGGCGCGGCGGCCCTCCTCCAGCCGTCCGGCGTACGGCTGGACGGGCTCGTCCGCGCTGTCGTCGGCGGGCTGCGCCTCCCGCAGCAGATCACGCAGGAGCGCCGCGGTCTCCTCGAAGCCCCCGGCCGCCTCCTCGGCGGCGCGGTGGCCGCGCAGCAGCTCGTCGTGGTGGGCGCGGGCGGACTCCAACGCCTCGGTGGCGGTGGCCAGTTCCCCGGCGGCGGTGCGCAGCAGCTCCTTGGCGCGCTCCGCGTCGGCGGGCACCTGCTCCTCGGGGAGGTCGGTGTGGGCCGTGCCCTCCTCGGGCGCCAGCCGCTCCGCCTCGCCGCGCAACCGGCCCAGCTGCTCGCTGGCGGCCGAGGCGCGGGTCTCCAACATCGTCACCAGCGCCTCGGCGCGCCCGGCGGCGGCCAGCCGGGACGGGCCGTCGGCGGCGTCCGGGCTCTCCAGCAACGCCCCGGCGCGGGTGCGGACCTTGTTGGTCAGGCGGTTCAGCTCGCCGAGCGCGGCGGACTCGTCGCCCTCGGCGCGGGCCTGTTCGGCGCGGAGGTCGGCGCCGACGCCGACCTTCTCGTACAGCTGTGAGGCGGCGCGGTACGCCTCGCGCAGCGCGGGCAGCGAGGTGGGTGCGCCCTCCTGGGCGGGGCCGAGGCCGTCGGGGACACCGGCGATCTCGGCGCGTTCGGCGCGCAGCGCGCGGGCGGTGCGGTGGGCGTCGTCGGCGGCGCGCTGGGCGGCCCGGCGGTCCTCGTCGGCGGCGCGGGCGCGGTCCACGCACTCCTCGGCGCGGGCCTCGAACTCGGCGGCCTCGTCGGCGAGTTCCCGCATCCGCGACTGCCATCCGGCGCGCTCGCGCAGCCGGTGGGCGAGGCCCGCGAGCAGGTCGGCGGAGCGGCGGGCGCGCTGGGCGGTCTCCTGCCGCTCGTCGCGGACGGCGGTGGCCTCGGCGGCCGTCTCATCGGCCTCGGTGCGGGCGGCGCGGGCCTCGGCCAGCTCGGCGGCCGCCTCCGCCGCCGCCGTGCGGGTCCGCTCGACGGCTTCGGCCAGCTCGGCGAGGTGACCTTCCGGGCAACCGGCGCGCCAGGAGGTGAGGCGGGCGGCGAGCGCGCGGTCGTCGGCGAGGCGGGCGGCGAGCGCGCGGATCTCGTCGTCCCGCTCGACGGCGCGGGCGCGCAGGGCCCGGCGCTCCTCGTCGGCGGCGGATTCGTCGTGCATCGCCGGGTTCGGCGGGACGAGGAAGACGCCGGAGTCCGCGGCGGGGGTGTCCGCGGCGGGCGCGAGCAGGGCCTCGGAGGTGCCGACGGCGACGGCGGAGCGGGGCAGCAGCGCGGCGGTGGCGAGGATCTCCCGGGCCCGGGTGTGGGTGTCCGGGTCGGTGATGATCACGCCGTCGACCAGTTCGGGCCGGGCGGCGAGCACCCGGGCGTGGTCGGCGGGGTCGACGGACTGGGCGAGGTAGCGCCAGCCGGGCAGCGCGGGGACGCCGTGTTCGCCGAGGTATTCGACGGCGGCCAGGACGTCGGGGCCCGGGGGCAGCAGCCCGCCGTCGCCGAGGGCGCCGAGGATGCGGGCGTCGGCGGCGGCGGCGGTGCGCAGGTCGAAGAGGTGGCGCTCGGCGGAGGCGACGCCGTCGTCCAACAGCTCGCGCAGGGCGTCGGCGTTGCGGTCCAGCTCCTCGGCGGTCAGCGGACCGGCCGGGTCGGACGGGGGCGCGGCGCCGTCGGCGGCCGGGACGCCCGTGACGGTGGGGGTCTGCGGCAGGCCGAGGAGGTCGGCGAGGCGCTGTTCGGCGCCGAGGGCGGCGGCGGTGGCGCGCTCGGCCTCCCAGGCGCGGGCGGCGGCGGTGGCGGCGTCCTCGGCGCGGGCGGCGGCCAGTTCGGCGGCGGAGTGCCGGGTGGTGGCGCGGCGGGCGTGATCGGTGGCGGTGCGGGCGGCCTCGCGGGCGGTGTCCCAGGCGGCGACGGCGTCCTTCTCGGCGTCGGCGGCGGCGAGGGCCGCGCGGGCCGGGTCGACGTCCGGGGCGCTGTCGTCGAGCCACCCGGCGCGGACCGCCTCGGCGGTCTCCTCGGCGACCTCGGTGAGCCGCTGCCCGAGGTGGTCGGCCTCGCTGCGGGCGCGCTGGGCGCGGGTGGCGGCGGCGGTGGCGTCGCGGTGGGCGCTCTCCCCCACCTCCTGGAGGGCGGCGGAGCGCTCCTCCTCCTCGCCCGCGAGGCGTTCCCCGGCCTCGGCGGCGGTGTGCAGGGCGCGGACGAGGTCGGCGGCGGCGGTGGCGCGGGCGGCCAGGGCCGGTGCGGCGTCGCGTTCGGCCTCGCGGATGGCGACGGCGACGCGGGCGGAGCGGTCGGCGGCGGCGCGGTGGCGCAGCACCGTCTCGGCGGCCTGCCAGGCGCTGTACAGGGTGCGGGCGTCGTTCAGTTCGCGGCGCTGGGCGGCGGCGCCCTTCTCGGCGGCGGCCAGCGCCAGCGAGGCATGGCGGTAGGCGAGCTCGGCGGAGACCAGGGCGCGGCGGTCGCGGGTGCGTTCGGCGTCGGCGGTGCGGTGGGCCGCGGCGGCGACCTGTTCGGCCAGCTCGGCGGCGCGGCCGTGCTCCTCGGTGGAGCGGGCGTGCAGCTGCCGGGCGAGGGCACGGGTGCGGCGCTCGGCGCCGAGGTGCACCTGGCGGGCCTGCTCGCGGCGTTCGGCGGCGTCGGCGATGGTGGTGAGCAGGTCGAGGGAGCCGGCGGTGAACTCCCGCTCGGCGGTCAGCTCGGCGCGGCGGCCGAGCTTGTGGGCGAAACCGTGGACGAGGTCGGCGAGGCCGTCGGTGTCGCGGGTGTCGGTGACGGCACGGAGCAGCAGGTCGGTGAAGTCGGAGTCGTTCTTCACCGCGAAGAGACCGGCGGCCTCGCCCTCGTCGGCGTTCATCTCCCGCTGGTAGCGGAAGAGTTCGGGGTCCAGTCCGAGGTCGCCGAGGTGCTCGTTCCAGCGTTCGTGGATCTCCTCCCAGACGACGTCGAGGTGGGGGTAGTTCTTGCCCGCCTCGGTCAGGACGTCGCGGAAGCCCTTCATGGTGCGACGGCGGCCACGGGCGCCCAAGGCGCCTTCGCCGTCCTCGGTGCGCGGCCGGACGACGGTCGCCTCGGCGACGGGCAGCGCGTCCAGGCTCATCCCGGGTCCGGGGCGGAAGCTGTACCACGCCTCGGCGAACTTCCGCGGGTCGTTGGAGACCTGACGGCCGCGCCATTCGCTGACCTTGCCGACGACGACGGACTCGCCGGTGACGGTGTGCTGCCACTCCAGGGCGACGTGGCCGCAGTCGTCGGCGAGCAGGAACTTGCGCAGCACGCCGGAGCTGGCGCCGCCGAGGGTGTTGCGGTGGCCCGGCAGCATCACCGAGAAGATCAGCTTGAGGAGGACGGACTTGCCGCCGCCGTTCTCCAGGAAGAGGACGCCCGCGGGGGCGGGGCGACGCGGCGGGCCGGTCGGTTCGTCCTCGAAGAAGTCCGCCTGGGCCGGCGCGGGCTGCGGTACGGGGGCGCCGACGCCGCGCAGGTCCAGCACGGTGTCGGCGTAGCGTGCGCCGGCCGGTCCGATGGAGTAGAGGCGGACCCGGGACAGCTCGTACATGGCGGACTTTCGTTGTCGGGGTGGGCGGGAGTGGGCGTCGGACGGCGGGCGGTCAGGGGCTGTGGAACGGGAGTCCGGCGTCGGCCACCAGGTCGAGGGCGTCGGTGTCCTCGCCGGGCAGCAGGGAGCCGGTGCCGTCGGCGACGGGGACGACGCCCAACTCCAGCAGTTCGCTCATCGCGGCGCCCCCGGCCATGTCGCGGACCTGGAGTTGGTAGCGGGCGGTGGTGCGGTAGGTGCCCCCGGCGTCGTCGCCGGTGCGCTGGAGGAAGCCGGAGTCGACGAGGAAGGTGACGGCCTTGGCGATGATGCCGGTGGTGGAACCGGCCAGCCGCCGGGCGTCCTTGGTGGCGCCGGTGGCGCTGCGGCGGGCGTAGACGCGCCAGGCGGCCTCCAGGCCGGGGGCGCCGGTGGCCGGGTCGGTGTTCTCGCCGTCCTCGGCGGCGCGCTCCTCCAGGCGGCGGCACGCCTGGCGGACGAAGGCGTCGACGCCGTTGACGGTGAGGCGGCCGATGTAGCCGTCGTCGGCGAGGTCCTCGGGGCGGGGGAAGGCGAGGGCGGCGACGGCGAGGTGGGCCAGACCGTGCAGGAAGCGGTCGGCCGAATCGGCGGAGGCGCGGCGGGCGTAGTCGCCCATGCGGACCGCGAAGACGGAGTCCTCGGCGGCGGTGACGGCCATCCCGGCGCGGGTGGAGACCTCCAGGACGACGAGGCCGAGCCCGGCGGCGACGGCGTCGGCGAGCCGGGCGAAGGCGGGGTCGTCGCGGTGGCGGCGCAGCAGTTCGGCGTATTCGGCGTCGCGGGCCGGCAGCAGCTTGGGCTGGAGGCCGAAGGCGACGAGCCGGGCCGCGTCGGCCGCGTCGGCGGGGGTGACCGGCGCCGCGGCGGGCTCGGCCCCGGCGGTGGCCCCCCGCCCGGGGGGCGCGGGCACCGGCTCCGGCTGCGGCAC
>NZ_VKJP01000184.1 GCF_007280575.1 Streptomyces benahoarensis | reverse complement strand
CGGCCACCCCGCCCGGCGGGAGAATCACCGCGCGGGGCGGGAGAATCGGTGCCGGGCGGGAAGAAACCGAGCAGGGCGCGGCCGGGGGCGGTGCGAGACGGATGAGCGGGAGGCCGCGGATGAACCGCAGCAGGGGCAGCAGTCAGGACAGCGGAAGCCGCGGGAACGGCAGCCACGACGACGGCACCTGGCACGACGACGGCACCTGGCACGGCGACGGCACGGACCGCGCGCCGGACCGGCCCCGCGGCACGGACGCCGCGGACGGCCCGGGCCCCGGCGCGCCGCCCGGCCGGATGCTGCGCGTCGACGGCGTGCCGCTGCACGTGCTCCAGGAGGGCGCAGGTCCCGTCGTGGTGCTCTGCGGCGGCCTCGGCATGGCCTGGTTCGACTGGGAGGCGGTGGCCGCGCTGCTCGCCCCCGACCGCACCGTCGTCCGCTTCGACCGCCCCGGCCTCGGCCTGAGCGCCCCCGCGCCCGGCCCGCCGACCGCCGCTGCCGAGGCCGACCGGATCGCCCATGTCCTCGACGCGCTCGGCCACGCGGGCCCGGCCACCGTCGTCGGCCACTCCATGGCCGCCTTCCACGCCGAGGCGTTCGCCCGGCTCCACCCGCACCGCTGCGCGGGCCTGGTCCTCGCCGACGGCAGCCTCGCCGGCCCGGTCCGCCCGGTGCTGCCGCGCGCGGTCCGGCACGCCTGGGCGGGCGGCGTGGCGGGCGCCGCCTCCGCCGCCGGACTGCCCCGCGCCCTCGGCCCGGCCGGACGCCGCCTCGTCTCCCGCGCCGGGGCGCTCGGCCCGCACCCCGCGCACCCCTGGGAGCGCGCCACGTACCGCACCAGCCGCGTCGTCCGCGCCTGCGCGCTGGAGAACGCCGCCCACCCCTACCAGGCGGCGGAAGTGGCGGCGCTCCGTCCGGAGCGTGCGCTGCCACCCGTTCCGGTGACGGTCCTCGCGGCGTACGGCGGCGGGGAGACGCCCCGGGAGCTGCGGTGGCTGGAGCGGCAGCGGGGCCTCGCCGCCGAGCTGGGTGGCCGGTTCGTGGTGGCCGCGCCCGCCGGGCATCTGCTGATGGCCGACGCGCCGCACGCCGTCGCCCGGGCCGTCCGGGAGCTGTGACGGGCCGTGTCCCGGTCCGTCACGAGCGGGTCAACGGCGGCTCCCGGAGAGGTCAGGAGTGCGCCAAGCCGCCGGTTTGCCGTGCCGTGGGCCGTGACAGACGGCGCCCGTGCGCCCCACGCTGACCATGGCGGGCTCACCGGGTGCGCCCCGGCGCGGCGGGCGACGGCCCGAGGACACGGCCGGGCGGTTCTGAATCAGGCCAAGGGTGCGTAATGTGACGGTAACCCCCGCGCGTGATATTGGTGTGCCACACGATGTGGTCCCACACGTGTGGACGGGCCGATTGACCTGCAAGGATTGGTGAACCATGGACAAGCAGCAGGAGTTTGTGCTCCGCACGCTGGAGGAGCGTGACATCCGTTTCGTTCGGCTGTGGTTCACCGATGTGCTCGGGTTCCTGAAGTCCGTGGCCGTCGCGCCCGCCGAGCTTGAGCAGGCGTTCGACGAGGGCATCGGCTTCGACGGCTCCGCCATCGAGGGCTTCGCCCGGGTCTACGAATCCGACATGATCGCCAAGCCGGATCCGGGCACCTTCCAGATCCTGCCCTGGCGCGCGGAAGGCCCCGGCACCGCCCGGATGTTCTGCGACATCCTGATGCCCGACGGCTCCCCCTCGTACGCCGACCCGCGCTACGTCCTCAAGCGCATCCTGGCGAAGACCTCCGACCTCGGGTTCACCTTCTACACCCACCCCGAGATCGAGTTCTTCCTGCTCAAGGACAAGCCGGTGGACGGGCGGCGGCCCACCCCCGGCGACTCCTCCGGCTACTTCGACCACACCCCGCAGAACGTCGGCATGGACTTCCGCCGCCAGGCCATCACGATGCTCGAATCGATGGGCATCTCCGTGGAGTTCAGCCACCACGAGGGCGCCCCGGGCCAGCAGGAGATCGATCTGCGGTACGCCGACGCGCTGTCGACCGCCGACAACATCATGACGTTCCGGCTGGTCATGAAGCAGGTGGCGCTGGAGCAGGGCGTGCAGGCGACGTTCATGCCCAAGCCGTTCTCCGAGTACCCCGGCTCCGGCATGCACACCCACCTCTCCCTCTTCGAGGGCGACCGCAACGCCTTCCACGAGTCCGGCGCCGAGTACCAACTCTCCAAGGTCGGCCGGTCGTTCATCGCCGGACTGCTCCGCCACGCCGGGGAGATCTCCGCCGTCACCAACCAGTGGGTCAACTCCTACAAGCGCATCTGGGGCGGCGCCAACCGCACCGCGGGCGCCGGTGGCGAGGCCCCTTCGTACATCTGCTGGGGCCACAACAACCGCTCCGCGCTGATCCGGGTGCCGATGTACAAGCCCGGCAAGATGGGCTCCACCCGCGTCGAGGTCCGCTCCATCGACTCCGGCGCCAACCCGTACCTGACGTACGCGGTCCTCCTCGCCGCCGGACTCAAGGGCATCGAGGAGGGCTACGCACTGCCGCCCGGCGCCGACGACGACGTCTGGGCGCTGACCGACGCCGAGCGCCGCGCGATGGGCATCGAGCCGCTGCCGCAGAACCTCGGCGAGGCCATCGACCTGATGGAGCGCAGCGAACTGGTCGCCGAAACCCTCGGCGAGCACGTCTTCGACTTCTTCCTGCGGAACAAGAAACAGGAGTGGGAGGAGTACCGCTCCGAGGTCACCGCCTTCGAGCTGCGCAAGATGCTGCCGGTTCTGTAACCCGATCCCCGCCGTCGCCCGGCCCGGCGGCCGGGCGGACCCCGAGAGGCGCCCGCCATGGCACAACCCGCTCCGCAGGGCCGGCGGAGCAGCACCTTCACCCGGCTGCTGCGCCACGGTTTCACCGACCCGTCGGCGGCCGCCCGGCTGCTGCGGACGCCCGAACTCGCCCCCGTACACGACGACTCGGTGCTGCTGGAGGCGTTCGGCGGGGCCGCCGACCCGGATCAGGCGCTGCTCGGGCTGGTCCGGCTCGTCGAGGCGCAGGACGAGGCGGAGCGGCAGCGGCTGCTGGCCACGCTGGTCACCGCGAAACCGCTGCGGGACCGGCTGCTGGGCGTCATGGGCGCCTCCGAGGCGCTCGCCGACCACCTCGCCCGCCACCCGCGCGACTGGCAGTCGCTCGTCACGTACGAGGCGGCGGACCTGCACCCGGCCACCCCGGAGTTCGAGCAGGCGCTCGCCGAGGGCGTGTGGGGCGAGGAGGGCGGCGCGCTGCCGCGGCCGGACGCGCTGCGGATCGCCTACCGCCGCTGCCTGCTGGGCATCGCCGCCCGCGACGTGTGCGGCACCACCGACCTCAGCGAGGTCGCAGCGGAGCTGGCCGACCTGGCGACGGCGACCCTCCGCGCCGCCCTGGAGATCGCCTCCGGGGAGGCGCCGGGCGACGCCGCCGTCTGCCGCCTCGCCGTCATCGCGATGGGCAAGTGCGGCGGCCGGGAGCTGAACTACGTCTCGGACGTCGACGTCGTCTTCGTCGCCGAGGCCAAGGAGGGCACCGAGGAGGCGGCGGCGCTCCAGGCCGCGACCCGGCTCGCGGCGCGCCTGATGCAGGTCTGCTCGGACATCACCGTCGAGGGCACCATCTGGCCGGTCGACGCCAACCTCCGGCCCGAGGGCCGCAACGGCCCGCTCGTCCGCACCCTCAGCAGCCACCTCGCGTACTACCAGCGCTGGGCGAAGACCTGGGAGTTCCAGGCGCTGCTGAAGGCCCGGCCGACGGCGGGCGACCCCGAGCTGGGGCAGGCGTACGTCGACACGCTGGCGCCGCTGGTCTGGCAGGCCGCCGAGCGGGAGAACTTCGTCACCGATGTGCGGCAGATGCGGCGCCGGGTCATCGCGGGCATCCCCGTCGCCGAGGTCGACCGGGAGCTGAAGCTCGGCCCCGGCGGGCTGCGGGACGTCGAGTTCGCCGTGCAGCTCCTCCAGCTGGTGCACGGCCGCAGCGACGCGACGCTGCGCAGCGCCACCACCCTCGACGCCCTGACGGCGCTCGCCGCGGGCGGCTACGTCGGCCGCCAGGACGCCGCCGCCCTCGACGCCGCCTACCGCTTCCTGCGCACCCTGGAACACCGCATCCAGCTCCAGCGGATGCGCCGCACCCATCTGATGCCGGAGGACGGCACCGATCTGCGGCGCCTGGCCCGCTCCATGGGGCTGCGCACCGAACCGGTCGACGCGCTGCGCGCCCAGTGGAAATGGCACGCCCGCGAGGTGCGGCGGCTGCACGAGAAACTGTTCTACCGGCCGCTGCTGGACGCCGTCGCCCATCTGGAGCCCGGCGAGACGCGCCTGTCGGCGAAGGCCGCCGGACAGCGCCTCGAAGCGCTCGGCTACGCGGACCCGGTCGGGGCGCTGCGCCACATGGAGGCGCTGGCGTCCGGCGTGACCCGCAAGGCCGCGATCCAGCGGACGCTGCTGCCGGTGCTGCTCGGCTGGTTCGCCGACTCCGCCGACCCGGACGCCGGACTGCTGGGCTTCCGCAAGGTCTCCGACGCGCTCGGCAAGACCCCCTGGTACCTGCGGCTGCTGCGCGACGAGGGCGCCGCCGCGGAGAACCTCGCCCGGGTGCTGTCCGGCGGCCGCCTCGCCCCCGATCTGCTGCTGCGCGCGCCGGAGGCGGTGGCGCTGCTCGGCGCCGCCGACGGGCTGCGCCCGCGCGGGCGGGTGGCGCTGGAGCAGGAGGTGCTGGCGGCGGTCGGCCGCGCGGACGGCGCGGAGGCGGCGGTGGCCGCGGCCCGCGGGGTGCGCCGCCGCGAGCTGTTCCGCACCGCCGCCGCCGATCTGATCGGCGCGTACGGCACGGAGGACCGCCCCGCCGAGGAGGACCCCGGGCGGCTGCTGGACGTGGTCGGCTCCGCGGTCTCCGACCTGAACGCCGCGACGCTCGCCGGTGCGCTGCGCGCCGCCGTCCGCGAGAGCTGGGGCGACGCCCTGCCGACCCGCTTCGCGGTGATCGGCATGGGCCGCTTCGGCGGTCACGAGCTGAGCTACGGCTCGGACGCCGATGTGCTCTTCGTCCACGAACCGCGCGAGGGCGCCGACGAACAGGAGGCCGCCAAGGCCGCCCGGGCCGTCGCCAACGAGATGCGGCGGCTGCTCCAGCTCCCGTCCGCCGACCCGCCGTTGCCCATCGACGCGGACCTGCGCCCGGAGGGCCGCTCCGGCCCGCTGGTGCGCTCCCTCGCCTCGTACGCGGCGTACTACCGGCGCTGGTCGCTGACGTGGGAGGCGCAGGCGCTGCTGCGGGCCGAACCGGTCGCGGGCGACGCGGAGCTGGGCCGCCGCTTCATCGACCTGATCGACCCGCTGCGCTACCCGGTCGAGGGCCTGGGGGAGGACGCGGTCCGCGAGATCCGGCGCCTCAAGGCCCGGATGGAGTCCGAACGGCTGCCGCGCGGCGCCGACCCGACCACCCACGCCAAGCTGGGCCGCGGCGGTCTGAGCGACGTCGAGTGGACGGTGCAGCTCTTCCAGATGCAGCACGGCTGGGAGCTGCCGGGCCTGCGCACCACCCGCACCCGCGAGGCCCTGGCCGCCGCGCACCAGGCCGGACTGATCGGCACCGAGGAGGCCCAGATCCTCGACGAGGCGTGGGTGCTGGCCGCCCGCGTCCGCAACGGCGTGATGCTGGTCCGCGGCCGCCCCGGCGACACCTTCCCCGCCGACGCCCGCGAACTGGCCGCCGTCGGCCGCTACCTCGGCTACGAGGAGGGCCACGTCGGCGACATGCTCGACGACTACCGCCGCACCACCCGCCGCGCCCGCGGGGTGGTGGAGGAGGTGTTCTACGGGGCGTGAAAGGGGCGGGCCGGTCGCGCCCGGACCGTCGCGTCGAGGGCGTCGAGGCCGTCCCGGTAGATGCCGGTGAACAGCGCCTCGGCCTCCTCGTCGCTCACACCGTCGGGGACGAAGCGCCCGTCCCACTGGACCTCGGCCTCCTCGGGCCTGCCGGGCACTGCGTGCACGCGGAGCGTGGAGAGGTAGCCGGTGACGGGGAAGGGGGCCCGCAGGATGGCGTAGCTGTAGAAGCGCTCCTGGCGGCTGTACGCCGTCATCTGCTCGACGATCACCTCACCGTCGGCGTTGGTCAGCCGGCGGGCGCCGCCGCCCTGTTCGGAGACGCTCTCCGGGATGTAGGGCAGCCAGTCGGGCAGGGCGTGGAAGCCGCCGATCAGGTTCCAGACCTCCTCGGGGGAGGCGGGGACGGTGCGACTCACGGAGGTGGAGGCCATGGTCGGCTCCTTCGTACGTGGGGGGGTGGGTGCCGGGCCGGTCAGGCGCCGGCCGGGAGCGGGGCCGCCGGGTCGAGCAGACCGGCCTCGCGCAGGTCGTGCCAGAACGCGGCGGGGATCTCCTCGCGCAGGGCGCCGAGGTCCTCGGCGATGCGGGAGGGGCGGGTGGCGCCGGGGATCGCGGCGGCGGTCACCGGGTGGGCGAGGACGAACTGCAGCGCCGCGGCCTTGATGGACACGCCGTGCCGGTCGGTCAGCTCCCGTATGCGCCGGACGGTCTCCAGGATGTGGGCGGGGGCCTGCTGGTACTCGAAGTGGGTACCGCCGGCCAGTACACCGGAGCTGTACGGGCCGCCGACGATCATCTCGACGTCCTGCTCCTGGGCCGCGGGCAGCAGCCGCTGGAGCGCCTGGCCGTGGTCGAGCAGGGTGTAGCGCCCGGCCAGCAGGAACCCGTCGGGGCGCGGCTCGTCCAGGGCGAGGGTCAGCTCGACGGGCTCGACGCGGTTGACGCCGAGGCCCCAGGCCTTGATCACGCCCTGGTCGCGCAGGTCGTCCAGGACCCGGAAGGCGCCGGTGCGGGCGGTCTCGAACTGGGTGAGCCAGCGGTCGCCGTGGAAGTCCTGGGCGATGTCGTGGACCCAGACCATGTCCAGCCGGTCGGTGTTCAGCCGCTTGAGGCTGTCCTCGATGGAGCGCTTGGTGGCGTCGGCGGTGTAGTCGTCGGTCATTTTGTGGGGGCGGCCGTGCTCGAACAGGCCGCCCTTCTCGCCCAGTTCACGGGTGGCGGGGTCCTCGACCTCGTCGTGGATGACCCGGCCGACCTTCGTGGACAGCACGTACGCGTCCCGCGGCTGCTGCGACAGCATCCGGCCGAGCCGGATCTCGGCCAGGCCCGCGCCGTAGAAGGGGGCGCTGTCGTAGTAGCGGATGCCCTGGTCCCAGGCGGCCTGGAGGGTGGCCTGCGCCTCGTCCTCGGGGATGGCGCGGAACATGTTGCCCATGGGGGCGGTGCCGAAGCCCAGCGAACCGGGCAGCAGGTGGGTGAGGCTCATCGGGAGCTCCCTTTCATGGAGGGCTTGGGTGGTGGCGAGCCGTCGGGCGCCTCCCCGTTTCGCGCTTTCACGGCCTTGCTTGCATGCGACGTTACTTGCGTACGCGGCATAATGCAAGCGCGCATTATGCGCGTCGCATGGATGGCGTCACCCCGAGGGCCGGCGGCAAAAACGGCTGCGGCCGGCCCCTCCTTCCGGAGGCGGACCGGCCGCAGTGGGTGGGCGGGCGGCGCCGCCCCGGGGCTCAGGGCAGGATCGAGTCCACGTAACCGCCGTCGACGCGCAGCGCCCGTTGACGACGACGCGCGCTCCCGCGCGGGCGAGGCCGACGGCGATGGCGTGGCCGATGCCCTGGGTGGAGCCGGCGACCGGCGCGGTGCAGTCGGACAGACCGATCTGCATGAGGCGTTCCCCTCGTCGGGGCGGTGGAGCTGCCGGCATCGAGTGGGTACCCCGCAGCGCCCGTCCCCGGGGGACAGGCGCTGCGGGGCGGTTCGGGGTCAGTTGAGGGTGTCGGGGTCCGGGCCGGTGCGCAGGCCCCGGTCGAGCCCGGCGATGTCGGCCATCTCGGCGTCGGTGAGCGTGAAGCCGAAGACGTCGAGGTTCTGCCGGATGCGCGCGGGGGTGACGGACTTGGGGATGACGATGTTGCCGAGCTGGAGGTGCCAGCGCAGCACCGTCTGCGCCGGGGTTACGCCGTGTGCCGCGGCGATTCGCACGATCGCCTCGTCCCCGAGGACCGCGCCCTGGGCGAGCGGGCTCCACGCCTCGGTCGCGATGGAGTGCTCGGCGTGGAAGGCGCGCAGCTCGGCCTGCTGGAGGCCGGGGTGCAGCTCGACCTGATTGACCGCCGGGGTGATGCCGGTGTGCTCCATGAGCCGCCGGAGGTGCGGGACCTGGAAGTTCGAGACGCCGATGGCGCGGACGCGCCCGCCCGCCAGGATCTTCTCCAGCGCCTTGTAGGTCTCCACGTACAGGTCACGGGCCGGGGTGGGCCAGTGGATGAGGTAGAGGTCGACGTGGTCCAGGCCCAGCTTGTCCAGGGAGGCGTCGAACGCGGCCGGGGCGCGGCCTGTGCCCTGGTCCTCGTTCCACAGCTTGGTCGTGACGAACAGCTCCTCGCGGGCGAGGCCGGAGGTGGCGAGGGCCTTGCCGGTGCCGCGCTCGTTGCCGTAGATCGCGGCGGTGTCGATGCTGCGGTAACCGGCCTCCAGTGCGGACGAGACCGCGGCGGTGGTCGCGTCGTCGGGGACCTGGAAGACGCCGAAGCCCAGCTGCGGCATGGTCACGCCGTTGTTGAGCGTCACGTTCGGGGCGGAGGTCATCAGGGGTTTCCTTTCGTGGGTGCCGTGGGTGCCGTGGTGGCGGAGGGGGTGGTCGGCGGCGCGCCGGTGGCGGCCGCCGACCGGCCCGGGGGAGGGCCCGCGGCCGGTGCGGGCGCGGGGTCAGGAGTGGGCGGTTCCCGCCGGGACGGGCGCGGCGGCCGCGTCAGGGTGCGCCGGGGCGGACACCGCCTCGGCGTGGGCGGAGCGCAGCTCCAGCCGGTGCGAGACGACGGCCAGCACCAGGGCGGCGGCGGCCAGGACGGCGCCGACGGCGTTGGGTGCGGCGTAGCCGAGGCGGGCGGAGATCATCAGGCCGCCGAGCCAGGCGGCGAGGGCGTTGCCCAGGTTGAAGGCGCCGATGTTGGCCGCCGAGGCGAGCGTCGGGGCGCCGTGGGCGTGATCCAGGACGCGCTTCTGCAGCGGCGGGACGGTGGCGAAGCCGAGCGCACCGATGAGGAAGACGGCCACGACGGCCGCGACCTTGCCGGAGGCCAGGAAGGTGAACAGCAGCAGGACCAGCGCCAGACCGCCCAGGGCGGTGTGGAGCATCGGCATCAGCTTGCGGTCCGCGAACCGGCCGCCGACGAGGTTGCCCACGACCATGCCGACCCCGAAGACCACCATCAGCCAGGTGACGGAGGACTCCGCGAAGCCGCTGACCTCGGTCATCATCGGCGCGATGTAGGTGATCGCGGCGAACACGCCGCCGAAGCCGAGGACCGTCATGGCCATCGCCAGGATGACCTGACCGTTCTTGAAGGCGGCGACCTCGTGCCGCAGTCGCACCCCCTCCGGCTTGGGCACGTCGGGGACGAGCCTGGCGACGCCCGCGAGGCCCAGGACGCCGAGGGCGGCGACGATCAGGAAGGTCACGCGCCATCCGGCGCTCTGGCCCACGAACGTGCCCACGGGCACGCCGACGACGTTGGCCACGGTCAGGCCGGTGAACATCATGGAGATGGCGCCCGCCTTCTTCTCCGGCGCCACCAGCTCGGCGGCCACGACGGAGCCGATGCCGAAGAACGCGCCGTGGGCCAGCGAGGCCACCACCCGGCCGATCAGCATGACGGCGAAGACCGGGGCGACGGCGGAGATCACGTTGCCGATGACGAACAGGCCCATGAGCAGCATGAGCATGTTCTTGCGGGAGATCTTGGTGCCGAGGACGGTCATGAGCGGCGCGCCGATCATGACGCCGAGGGCGTAGCCGGTGACCAGGAATCCGGCCGTCGGCACCGAGACCCCGAGGTCCGCGCCGACCTGGGGCAGCAGCCCCATGATGACGAATTCCGTGGTGCCGATTCCGAAGGCCCCTATGGCCAGGGCCAGAAGTGCGAGCGGCATGACGAGGGTCCTTCGAGGTGGGGAGGGGGAGCCGGAAGGAAGACGCCAGGAAGATGCGTGAGCGCCTTACGTGCATCGACAATAGTTGCATACGATGGCTAATGGCAAACGCGGGTATAGTGAAGTGCGTGATACGGCGGCAGGCCCGCCGCCGGCGACTCCGCCCGTACGAACCGACTGAGGGAGCTGTCCATGACCGCCACTGACCCGGCGATGACCGCACTGGCGCACAGCTGGTCGGCGCTCTCGCTGCTGCACGGACGCATCGAGGGCAGCGTCGAGCGGGCGCTGCAGGCCGCGCACCGGTTGAGCGCCCGTGAGTACTCGCTGCTGGACGTGTTGAGCCGCCAGCACGACGGCGAGGGCGGCCACCTCCAGATGCGGCAGGTCGCCGACGCCGTGGTGCTCAGCCAGAGCGCCACCACGCGGCTGGTGACCCGGCTGGAGGACCGCGGGCTGCTGTCGCGGTACCTGTGCCCCACCGACCGCCGCGGCATCTACACCGATGTCACCGAATCCGGTCTGCGTCTGCTGGAGGAGGCCCGTCCCACCCACAGCACCGCCCTGCGGGAGGCGCTGGACCGGGCGGCCGGTGAGCCCGTGCTCGCGCCGCTGGTGACCGCCGTCGAGGAGCTGCAGGGCGACGTCCGGCCGGTGTGATCCGCCGGGGGCTGCTCCGCCCTCCCGGCCCGGCGATCAAGTGTCGCCAACTTCCGTCTTCATGACGGGAGTTGGCGGCATTTTGCCGCGTTACGGCACGCCCTGCGTCCCCTCCCGCACGCCCGCCGCGCGCAGCGCCCGTATCCGGTCCATCACGCCGGTCAGGGACAGCTCGAAGGCGGTGTCGGCGCGGTGCGGGCCCGCGTGGGCGACGGCGGCGGCGAGGCGGGGGGTGTCGGCGGGGTCGGCGACCTCCCACATCGTTTCGGGGGCGGCCAGGTCGAGGGCGGAGCCGAGGACGACGTTCTCCACGGCGACGATCACCGGGATCACCTCGGACGCGGCGAACCCGGCGTCCAGCAGCACCCCGCAGGCCCGCTCGTAGAGGGCCAGCACGCGCGGGGCGCGGACGGGGGAGACGGTCAGCAGCGGGATGGTGCGGGGGTGGGCGGCGAACGCGGCGCGGTAGCTGCGGGCCCATGCCTCCAGGGCCGCGTCCCACGGGGTGAGTTCCAGGGTGGCGGCGTCGATGGCCGCGCCGACGTGCTCGCGCAGCAGCTCGATGACCCCGGCCCGGCCATCGACGTGGTGGTAGACGGACGCCGTGCGCACCCCCAGCTCCCGGGCGATCTGCGGCACGCTGAAATCGCCCTGCTCGTCCACGAGTCGCAGCGCCGTCCCGCCGATCCGTGCCCGGTCCAGCAGCGGTGTCCGCGGCCTCGCCATGTCATCTCTCCCGCCCGTGAGGTCTTCCCGAATCGTACGGGCGGGGGTTACGGTGCAAAAACCGAAAGGCTTTAGGTTAAATTCCTTGCGGTCCCGTTGCCGTGCCCACCCCTCCCG
>NZ_VKJP01000183.1 GCF_007280575.1 Streptomyces benahoarensis | reverse complement strand
GGGTGGTGAGGTGGCCGGTGACGGCGGGGGTGTGGAGGTGGACGGTGGCACCGGTGGCGTCGTCGGGGTCGGGGTCGGTGTCGGTGACGACGGCGTCGAAGGTCTCGCCGATCCGGTCGCGCAGCAGGGCGGCGCCGACGAGGGCGACGCACTCGCGCTCGGCGTCGTCGGCGCGGCGGGCGCCGGTCGCCATCGTGGCGGGCAGACCGGTCAGGACGGAGCGGACCCAGGACGGCGGCGCGATACCGGCCGAGGCGGCCAGGCAGAGTTCCGAGGTGTAGCGGTCGACGAGGCGGTTCAGCGGGGCGGTGGCATGGGCGTAGGGCAGGGCGACGGCGGCGTGCACCGCGGCGGACGGCGGCGGGGGGCTGCCGTCGAACGCGAGGTAGCCGCCGCCGCGCAGCACCGTGGCGCACTCCTGGAGGAACGCGGCGTGCGAGGCGCGGTGCGGGTCGAGGCCGCGGACGAGCGCGGCGTACGACGTGTGGTGCGGCCAGTCGACCCCGAGGGCGTGGGCGGTGCGGCGGAGGCGGGCGACGGAGCCGTCCGGTGCGGTGGGCAGGGTGCGCAGGATGCCGGTACCGGCGGCGAGCATGAGGTCGGCGGCGGCCAGGCCGATGAGCTGGGCGAGCTGTGCGGTGAACCGTTCGGCGGGGAGCGGGGCGCGGTAGGCGAGGGCGTAGCGGCCGTCGTGGGCGGTGAGCCGGGCCTCGGGGACATACAGGGAGATCGCGCCGCGGGCGCGTTCGCGGGCCTCGCACAGCAGGCCGATCTCGCGGAGCAGGGCGAGGGGTTCCTCGGCGGTGCCGTCGTCGAGGATGCGCTGGACGGCCGGGTGGTCGAGGCGGGCGCGGGAGCGGACCCGGGCGCGGCGTACGGAGGCGGTGGCCAGGGCGCCGTCCGCGTCGAGGTCGAGCTGCCACAGGATGGCCGGGCGGTCCTCGTCGGGCAGGAGTCCGGCGGCCCGCTCGCTGAGGGCGTACGGGTGGAGGGGGACGCGTTCGTCGGGGAAGTGGAGGGTGGCGACGCGGTGGTGGGCCTCGGCGTCGAGGGCGCCGCCGGGGGTGACGAAGGAGGCGACGTCGGCGACGGCGTAGTGGAGGCGGAAGCCGCGTCCGGCGGGGCGGCGGGCGAGGAACATCGCGCGGTCGAGGTCCGGGGCGCCGGGCGGTTCGAGGGTGAAGAGCGGCAGGTCGGTGGCGTCGGCGAGGCTGTGAGCGGTGGCCACGTCGCCGGTGGCGGTGGGGATGCGCGGGGCGAGGGCCGCGCTGTCGGCCTCCGCCTGGGCGGTGGGCGGGAAGTGTTCGGGGATCTCCAGCCGCCAGCGCAGTCCGCGCAGCGCGGCGCGCAGCGGGTCCTGCGCGGCGTCGGTCACGTGCATGGGGCGGCGGGGCATGTCACCGAGCGTAAGGCGGTGCGGCGTGCGCGGCGCGGTGCGGCGGGGCGCGCCGGGGCCGGTCGGGTGCGGGCCCGGATCACGGCCGTGAGCTGCGGTTCCGTCGTGGCGGACGGCAGGTCCCACCGTGTGGCGCGGTGCGCCGGGTTCGGCCGGGCCGGTCGGGTGCGGGCCCGTGAGCTGCGGTTCCGTCGTGGCGGGCGGCAGGACCTACCCTTTGGCGGGGTCTGCGGCGCGGTGCGCCGGGCCCCGCCGTACCGCATTCGCCGCGTGAAGGAGAAGACCGTGCTGGTGCTGTTGCCGCCGTCCGAGGGGAAGGCCGCGGGGGGCGAGGGGGCGCCGCTGGACATGGCCGCGCTCTCGCTGCCGGGGCTCGGCGCCGCGCGCGAGGCTGTGCTGGACGAGCTGATCGCGCTCTGCTCGGGCGACGAGGAGAAGGCGCGCGAGACCCTGGGCATCGGCGTGGGGCTGCGGGCCGAGGTCGCGAAGAACGCGGCGCTGCGGACGGCGGGCACCCGCCCCGCCGCGGAGATCTACACCGGGGTGCTCTACGACGCCCTGGGCCTGACGACGCTGGACGCGGCGGCGCGGGAGCGGGCCGACCGGTCGCTGCTGGTGTTCTCGGGCCTGTGGGGCGCGGTGCGGCCCGGTGACGCGATCCCGTCGTACCGCTGCTCGATGGGGGTGAAGCTGCCGGGCCTCGGGGCGCTCGGGGCGTACTGGCGGGAGCCGATGGCGCGGGTGCTGCCGGAGGTCGCGGCGTCCGGGCTGGTGCTGGATCTGCGGTCGGCGGCGTATGCGACGGCGTGGAAGCCGAAGGGCGAGGTCGCGGGGCGGACGGCGACGGTGCGGGTGCTCCAGTCGAAGATCGTGGACGGGGTGGAGAAGCGGTCGGTGGTCAGCCACTTCAACAAGGCGACGAAGGGGCGGATGGTCCGCGATCTGCTGACCGCCGGGAGGGTGCCGGAGGGCCCGGCGGAGCTGGTGGAGGCGTTGCGCACGCTCGGGTACACGGTGGAGGCCGAGGCCCCGGCGCGGGCGGGCCGTCCGTGGGCGGTGGATGTCGTCGTCGCGGAGCTGTGAGCACCCTCATTGCATAATTCGCAACGCTCGTTGCGAATTATGCAGAGAGGGGCGCAATATGGGCGCGTGATGCACGCTGCCCCCTCCCCCGCGCCCGCCTCCGTGCTGGGCCTCGCCCCCGTCATTCCGGTCGTCGTGATCCAGGACGTCGCCGACGCCGTGCCGCTCGCCCGCGCCCTGGTCGACGGCGGACTGCCCGCGATCGAGGTGACGCTGCGGACACCCGCCGCGCTCGACGCGCTGGCCGCCATCGCCGCCGAGGTCCCGGACGCGGTGGTCGGCGCGGGCACCTTGCTGACGCCCGAGCAGACCACGGCGGCCTGCGGCGCCGGTGCGCGGTTCCTGGTGAGCCCCGGGTGGTCGCCGCGGCTGCTGGCCGCGATGCAGGACGCCGGTGTGCCGTTCCTGCCCGGCGTCTCGACGGCGTCGGAGGTGGTGACGCTGCTGGAGCAGGGCGTGACGGAGATGAAGTTCTTCCCCGCCGAGGCCGCGGGCGGCACCCCGTATCTGAAGTCGCTGGCCGCGCCGCTGCCGCAGGCCCGTTTCTGCCCGACCGGCGGCATCGGCGCCGCGTCCGCGCCGTCCTACCTCGCACTGCCCAACGTCGGCTGCGTCGGCGGCACCTGGATGCTCCCGGCCGACGCGCTGGCCGCCAAGGACTGGGGCCGGGTCACCGAACTCGCCCGCGAAGCCGCCGCGTTGACCCGCTGAACACCGTACGACGACGGGCCCGGCACCTTCCGCAGGTGCCGGGCCCGTCGTCGTACGCGTCAGCGCAGATGCGAGGTGTCGTTCAGCAGCCGCAGCGAGGCGTTGCCGTCGGCGTAGTACGCGACGGCGGAGAGCGAGGCGGCCGACAGCTCCATGCGGTACAGCGCCTCGGGCGGCGCGCCGAGCGCCAGCCGGACCAGCGTCTTGATCGGCGTGACATGGGTGACCACGAGGACGGTGCGGCCCGCGTACCGGGCGGTCAGCGCGTCCCGGGCGGCGGCGACCCGGCGGGCCACCGTCGCGAACGCCTCGCCGCCGCCGGTCGGCGCCACGCGGCTGGAGCCCAGCCAGGCGTCGAGGTCGTCCGGGTACCGCTCGCGGACCTCGCCGAAGGTCAGGCCCTCCCAGGCGCCGAAGTCCGTCTCGCGCAGCCCGTCCTCGACGCGGACGTCGAGCCCGAGCCGGTCGGCGACGACCGCGGCGGTCTGCCGGCAGCGGCGCAGCGGGGAGCTGACGACGGCTTCGATCGTGCCGCGGGCGGCGAGCGCGGCGGCGGCCGCCTCGGCCTGCCGCAGCCCCGCCGGGGACAGCTCCGGGTCGCCGCCGCCGCTGCCCGAGAAGCGCTTCTGCGGGGTCAGCGCCGTCTCGCCGTGGCGCAGCAGGACGAGGGTGGCGGGCGCGCCGAGGTCGGCGTTCCCCCAGCCGGCGGCCGGGGCTGCCGCCCCGGTCGCGTCCGTGCCGGTGCGCGCCGGGGCGTCGAGCGCCGCGCGGGAGTCCTCGGGCCGCCACTGACGGCCGTCGCGCCCGGCGTCCATCGCCTCGTTGGCGAGCCGGTCGGCGTGCTTGTTCCGCGCCCGGGGGATCCACTCGTACGAGACCAGCGTCGCCGGGTGGGCGGCGGCGGCCTCGGCGGCCAGCGGCTTCATGTCGGGGTGCTTGATCTGCCAGCGGCCCGACATCTGCTCGACGACGAGCTTGGAGTCCATCCGCACCCGGATCCGGGCCGCCGGGTCGAGGGCGTGCGCCGCCCGCAGCCCGGCGACGAGGCCGCGGTACTCGGCGACGTTGTTGGTGACGGTGCCGAGGAACTCGGCGGCCTCGGCGAGGGGTTCGCCGGTGGCCGCGTCGAGGACGACGGCGCCGTAACCGGCCGGGCCCGGGTTGCCCCGGGAGCCGCCGTCGGCCTCGACGATCAGGGTGCGGGCCACGGCCTACAGACCGGAGTCGGGCGTGCGGACCAGGATGCGGCTGCAGTTCTCGCAGCGCATGACGGTGTCGGCGGCGGCCGCGCGGATGTCGTTCAGCTCGGTGATGTCCAGCTCCAGGCGGCAGCCCTCGCAGCGCCGCTGGTAGAGGCGGGCCGCGCCGATGCCGCCGTGCCTCTCCCGCAGCCGGCCGTAGAGCTTCATGAGATCGGCGGGGATGTCGGCGACGGTCAGCTCGCGCTCCTTGGTGACCGTCTCGGCCTCGGCGTCGATCTCGGCGCAGGCGGCGTCGCGGCGGGCGGTGACGTCGTCGGCCTTCGCCTGGACGGCCTCGACGCGGCCGGACAGCTCGGTGGCGCGCTCCTGGGCGGCCTCGCGGCGCTCCATGACCTCCAGGACGATGTCCTCCAGGGCGCCCTGGCGCTTGGCGAGGGAGGCCAGTTCACGCTGGAGGCTCTCCAGGTCCTTGGGCGAGGTGACGGCGCCGGAGTCCAGGCGCTTCTGGTCGCGGGCGGCGCGCTGGCGCACCTGGTCCACGTCCTGCTCCGCCTTGGTCTGCTCGCGGGCGGTGTCGCTCTCCTCCGTCTGCGCGGCGACGAGCAGGTCGCGCAGCTGGGTGAGGTCGGCTTCCAGGGTGGTCAGCTCGGCCAGCTCGGGGAGGTTGTTGCGCTTGTGCGCGAGCTGGGTGAGGCGGACGTCCAGGGCCTGGACGTCGAGGAGACGGATCTGGTCGGCGGGCGCGGCGTTCAGCGGGGGGCTCCTGCGGTGTGTGTCGGGGCGGAGGGGGAGGCGGACGCCGCGTGGGCGGTCCAGGGGTCGGTGACCGTACGGGAGACGTGCGTGCGCAGGCCCCAGCCGTGGCGGTCGGAGACGGCGTCGAGCTGGGCGGCGGCCTGTTCGCACCAGGGCCACTCGGTGGCCCAGTGCGCGGCATCGAGCAGCGCCGGGGGGACGGCGCCCACACTCTGGGTGGCCTCGGAGGCCGGGTGGTGGCGCAGATCCGCGGTGAGGAACGCGTCCACACCGGCGGCCCGCACCGCGTCGAAAAGACTGTCGCCCGAGCCGCCGGAGACCGCGAGCGTACGGATGACGCGGTCCGGGTCACCGGCCGCGCGGATGCCCTGCGCGGTGGCCGGGAGCCGGGCGGCGGCGTGGGCGGCCAGCTCGGCGAGCGTCATCGGGTGCGGCAGTTCGCAGATCCGGCCCAGGCCGCGGCGGCCGTGCGGGTCGGTGGCGTCCGGCACCAGCGGGCCGGTGATCCGCAGGTCGAGCGCGCCGGCCAGGGCGTCGGAGACCCCCGGGTCGGCGGTGTCGGCGTTGGTGTGCGCGACGTGCAGGGCGATGTCGTTCCGGATGAGCGTGTGGACGACCTTGCCCTTGAAGGTGGACGCCGCGACCGTCGTCGTCCCGCGCAGATAGAGCGGGTGGTGGGTGACGAGGAGGTCGGCGCCGAGGGAGACCGCCTCGTCGGCGACGGCCTGGACGGGATCGACGGCGAACAGGACGCGCTCGACCCGCGCCGCGGGGTCGCCGCAGACCGCGCCGACGGCGTCCCACCCTTCGGCCCGCTCGGCGGGCCAGAGGGCGTCGAGAGCGGTGAGGACTTCAGACAGTGCGGGCACGGGTGGAAGGTTACCTCCCGCCCGGGGCCCGCCGTCCCGCGTCCCCGACGGGCGGTGACGGGCGCCCGGCGGCGTGCGGCGACGGGGTCCGCCGCCGCGCCACCGGGCCCGGACGTCACTTCTTGACGAGGTATCCGCGCAGGTCGTCGAGGACGCTGTCGGCGGCGGTGACGCCGAGGCCGAGGTACCAGGTCTCGTCCTTGACGTTCTTGGCGTGGCCGTCCTTGACCGCCTTGAGGTTCTTCCACAGCGGGTTGGACTCGGCGGTGTCCCGCTTGGTGGCCTTGGGGTCGCCGTAGACGCCGGTGAAGATCCAGTCGGCGTCCGCCTGGTTGATGTTCTCCGGGCTGACCTCGGCGGCGAGGTCGTCGACCTGCTGGTTCTTCGGGCGGGGCAGGCCGACGTCCTTGAGGAGGGTGCCTATGAAGGACTGCTGGGCGTAGAGCCGGGTGAACTGCGGCATGTAGCGCAGCATCGTGACGGTCGGCTTCTTCGGGCCGATGTCCTCGCCGAGCTTCTTCGCCTTCTCCTCGTACGCGGCGAGCTTCGCCTTGGCCTCGGCGGTCTTGTCCAGGGCGGCGGCGTTGAGGAGGTAGTTCTCCTTCCAGGTGAAGCCCGGGCGGATGGAGAAGACGGTCGGGGCGATCTTCGCGAGCTGCTGATACTGCTTCTCGGCGCGGAGCTTGCTGCCGAGGATCAGGTCGGGCTTGAGCTTGTTGATGGCCTCCAGGTTGAGGCCGTTGATGGTGCCGACGCTCTTGGGGTTCCCGGCGTCCTTCTTCAGGTAGTCCGGGATCGCCTCGTCGCCCTCGGTGGGGGCGTAGCCGACGGGCTTGATGCCGAGGGAGACGACGTTGTCCAGCTCGCCGACGTCGAGGACGATGACGCGCTTGGGTTCGGCCTTGAGTTTCGTTTCGCCCATGGCGTGCTCGATGGTGCGGGGGAACTGACCGGCCTTGGCGTCGGTCCCCATCTTGGCCGTCTCCTCGGCCGCCTTGGCGAAGTCCTTGCCGCCCTGGGCGACGGACTTGGATCCGGCGCCGTTGTCGCTCTTGCCGCCCCCGTCGGAGGAACCGCAGGCCGCGAGGGCGAGGGCACCGGCGGCGAGGGCTGCGGCGGCGGTGCCGCGGCGGCGAAGGGACATCGCGTACTCCTGGGGGTCGGACTGCGGGCGGTCCACGGGAGGCGGCACACCCGACACAACAAAGGTTAGGCAGCCCTTACTTTACGCACGCTTGAAACTGCCAGCACAGGGACCCCCGCCAACACCGGCGAACCGGACTTTCGCCACCCTTATGCGTGAACCCTCACCGCACACGTTGATCGGCCGGAAGTCCGAAAACTACCTTCGGCATGATGACTGGAGGTGATCATCCGATGACGGTCTGTGTCAGGAAAGACATCGCGGCGCTCGGACGTCCGCCCCGCGCGCCGCTGACGATCGCCGCCGACGGCTCGTACGCCGCCCGGCTGGTACGTCAGGACGACGGTACGGACGGCTGGTTCCCGGAGCGCTGGACGCTGAGCGGACCGGAGCCCTACGCCGTACCGCTGCCCGGCGACACCCCGGAGGCGCCGGACAGCACGCTGCTGCCGCTGGCGGACGGCCGGGTGCTGATCCGGCGGCCGGTCGAGGACGGTTTCGGCCTCGCGCTGCTGTACCCGACGGGCCCGGGCACCGGCGAACTCCCGCTCGGCACCATCGAGGCGCCGGAGCTGACGCTGTTGCCCCCGGCGCCCGGCGGCCGGAGCGCGCACGCGCTGACGCCGGGTGACACCTCCACCTCCCTGTGGCTGCTGCACGGCGGTCCGGACGGCCCCGAACACCTCGCGGAGATCCCCGGGCGGTGCACCGGCGGCGCCTGGCTGGACCGCTCCGGGCAGCTGCTCGCCGTCGACCAGGAGCTGGACGGCCGGACGAAAACCGTCGCCCTCGATCTGACCCGCGGCGGTGAAACGACACTGCTTCTCCAGATCACCGAGGAGAGCAACGACCGGCTGCTGCTGGCCGATCCGGACAGCGGACTGCTGCTGGTCCGCTCCGACGCGCCGGGCGAGGACCGGCTGGGCTGGGGCGTCCTGGGCAGTGCGCTCCCGGTGCGGTTCCCCTCCTGTCTGCGGCCGCCGGACGCGACGCTCACCCCCTTCGCCGTCCAGCCCGGCCAGATGCTGACGCCGGAGCAGTGCGCGGTGGCGTGGCGCGTCGAGGACGGCGACGGCGAACGCCTCGGCGTCTGGCGCCCCGCGGCCAAGGGGCTGCGGCAACTCCCGGCCCCCGAGGGCTGGTTGACCGGCGCGGGCCGCTGGGGCGCGGACGGCGAACTGCTGCTGCCGTACGTCACGGACACCGTCGCGTGCGGTCTGGCACGGATGGCCGTTCCGCTGGAGCCGTCCGAGGAGCCGTGGGCGCGCACGGCGGGCCCGGTGCCGGACCCGGTGCCGGTCGTGGAGCCGGACCTGGTGCCGGTGGCGGCGCCGATGGCGGCGCTGCCCCCGGCGCTGCCCCCGGTACCCGTCCCGGCACCGGCGCTGCCCGCCGCGCGGGCCGCGGAGCCCGTGCCCGTACCGCCGGTGGGGGCCACCGTGCCCGTACCGCCGGTGGGGGCCACCGTGCAGACGCCGGACGCGGAGCGGCCGCGGCTGCCGCAGGCGGTGCGGACGATGCAGGGGCTGCGTACCACCCGCCCGCCGCTCCCGGTGCGCAACACCCTGGGCGGGGACGCCATCCGGCGGTGGCAGGACCGCGGCCGGATCGCCCCGATCGGCGCGGCGTTCCCGCCGCCCCGGGACGGCGGCTCCGCACCATTCCCCCCACCGGACACCGCGCTCCGGGAACCGTACGCGGGCGCCGCGCATCCTTCTCCCTGCCGGCCGGTGCCGCTGCAGGAGGCGCCGCTGTCGGCCGGGGAGGCCCGGTGGAGCGTGATCACCCGCCCCGTTAGGATTCAGCGGGGCTGATGGGGGTCGCCCTTCACTCCTGACGGAGCGCGGGTCGACCCCCGCGCAGCTGGTCGACCCGGCCATCGGCGGCGACACCGCGGCGGTCCCGACGCGTACAGCCGTAAGCGATCCGACGGAGTGACACTTTCCATGCCCGAAGCCCAGACCGACACGACCGAGGCGCGCCCGCAGGAGGCACCCGCCCAGGCCGCCGCGGCCCAAGGCTCCGGCAGGCACCGCGGTCCGGCAGCGACGGAGGAGGCCAAGGCGGCTGCCAACGGCCGTCACCGCCGCACCAAGCAGCCCCAGAACGCCTGATCACCAGGCGCCCCGGAGCCTGTCACGGCCCCCGTCCCCTTCTCCGGAAGGGGACGGGGGCCGTTGCCGTTGCGGGACGGGCGCCTCGGCCGCCCCGGAACGCGGCTTCCGGACGGGGCCCGCGCTCAGGCCCGTTTGAGGCCCAGCACCTCGGTGGCGGCGAAGGTCTCCCCCGCCGGGCGCTCCGCGTAGTACGGGGTGAGTACGGCGTCCAGTTCGTCGTAGGTGAAGGTCTCCTGCGCGCTGTCGAACTGGGCGGCGACCCGGGGGCGTTCGGCGACGGCGACCATGCCGCCGTGGACGACCAGCAGCTGTCCGTTGACGCGGGCGGCCGCCGGGGAGGCGAGGTAGCCGACGAGCGGGGCGACGTGTTCGGGGGCCAGCGGGTCGAGGCCGCCGTCGGTGGGTTCGGCGAACCCGGCGAAGACGTCCTCGGTCATCCGGGTGCGGGCGCGCGGGCAGATGGCGTTGGCGGTGACGCCGTACTTGGCGAGCGCCAGCGCGGTGGAGGTGGTCAGGCCGACGATGCCGCCCTTGGCCGCGGCGTAGTTGGGCTGACCCGCCGATCCGGCGAGGAACGCCTCGGAGGAGGTGTTGACGATCCGGCCGTAGGTGGGTGCGCCGGACGCCTTGGCGCGGCCGCGCCAGTACGTGGCGGCGAAGTGGGTGGTGTGGAAGTGGCCTTTGAGGTGGACGCGGATGACCGAGTCCCATTCGTCCTCGGTCATGGAGAAGATCATCCGGTCGCGGAGGATGCCCGCGTTGTTGACCAGGATGTCGAGGCCGCCGTAGCTGGCGACGGCCAGTTCGATGAGCTCGCGGGCCTGTGTGTGGTCGGCGACGTCGCCGGTGTGGGCGACGGCCCGGCCGCCGGCCGCGGTGATCTCGGCGACGACCTGGGCGGCGGGGGCGGCGGACGCCTCACCGGAGCCGTCGCGGCCCGGCGCCCCGAAGTCGTTGACGACGACGGCGGCGCCGAGCCGGGCCAGTTCCAGGGCCTCGGCACGGCCCAGGCCGCGGCCCGCGCCGGTGACGACGGCGGTGCGTCCGTCCAGGGGAAGTGCGGTGCCGGTCAATGCCGTTCCTCTCGGTCGCGGGGGCGGGCAGTCGCGGGGGGTGTGCGGCCCGGTCCCGGGCGGTCACAGCTCGATGCAGGTGCGCAGGGAGGTGCCGGTGCGCATCTGGTCGAGGGCGTCGTTGATGTCGTCGAGGCGGACGCGGTGGGTGATCAGCCCTCCGAGGTCGATGCGTCCGGCCCGCCACAGGGCGATGGCGCGTTCGTAGGAGCGCAGGACGTCGCCGCCGCCGTAGAGGGAGGGCAGGATGCGCTTCTCGTCGAGGAACAGCTCGAACATGTTGACCTGGAACGTGTCGTCGAGGGCGCCCGCACCGACGATGCAGAGGGTGCCGCCGCGGCGGGTGGTCTCGTAGGCGGTGCGGGCGGTGGCGGACTTGCCGACGACCTCGAAGACGTAGTCGTAGCCCTCGCCGGAGGTGACCTTGGCCTTGGCGTCGGCGAGGGCGTCGGGCGCCAGGGCCTCGGTGGCGCCGAAGCGGAGGGCGGCCTCACGGCGGGCGGGCACCGGGTCGACGGCGGTGATGTGGGCGGCGCCGCAGGCCCGGGCGCCCTGGATGACGGAGATGCCGACGCCGCCGCAGCCGATGACGGCGACCGACGAACCGGCCTCCACCTTCGCGGTGTTGACGGCGGCGCCGAGGCCGGTGGTGACGCCGCAGCCGATGAGCGCGGCGATGTCGTACGGCACGTCGTCGGGGATGGGGACGGCGCAGTGCGCGGGGACGACGACCTCCTCGGCGAACGTGCCGGTACCGGCGAAGCCGAAGACGTCCCCGCCGGGCCGTTTGAAGTTGGGCGTTCCGGCGTTCATGAACCCGGCCAGGCACAGATGGCTCTGGCCGCGTTTGCAGGACGGGCAGGCGCCGCAGGCGGGCAGCCAGCACATCAGGACGCGGTCGCCGGGCGACAGGGCGGTGACGCCGTCGCCGACATCGAGGATCTCGCCCGCGCCCTCGTGGCCGGGGACGAACGGCGCGGGCTGCGGCAGCACCCCGCTCATCGCGGAGAGGTCGGAGTGGCACAGGCCGGTGGCCCGCACCTGCATCCTGACCTTGCCGGGACCGAAGCCCACTGCTTCGACGTCGTCGAGGACGTCGAGGGTGTCCTGTCCTGTCTCGTGCTGTACGGCTGCGCGCACGGTGCGGCTCCTTCTCGTACGAACGGACGGTGCGGGGCGGGGCGGGGGTGGGAGG
>NZ_VKJP01000182.1 GCF_007280575.1 Streptomyces benahoarensis | reverse complement strand
CAGGCCCCGGCGCACCCCCTGCCCCGGTCGCCCCTGCCCTTTGTCACCCACCCGGACGGGAACCTCCACCATGCCCCTGGTCAACATCTTTCTCCGCGAGGGCACCACCCCCGCCTTCCGCCGCGACGTCTCGCTGTCCGTGCACCGCGCCATGGTGGACGTGCTGGGGATACCGGAGGACGACCGTTTCCACCACCTCCACGAGTTCCGGCCGGAGAACATCCAGACGGAGCCGGTCGCCTTCGGCATCCCGCGCGGCGACCGGACCCTGGTGGTGCAGATGTTCTTCAACCCCCGGCCGCCCGAGGTGAAGGAGGCGCTCTTCGCCGCCGCCCGCGACCGCCTCCGCGACACGGCGGGCGTCCCGGAGGAAGACCTCTTCCTCTGCGTCGTCGAGACCGCGAGGGAGAACTGGTGGGCCGCCGGACGCGTCGTCGACCCGGCGACCGGCTACGACGCGCGGATGGACCGCACCGGGGCGTCCGGGTGAGCCCCTGAGCCCCCAACATCCCTGCACTGCAAGGGAGTTACCGCACGTCAGTCGTGTGCGGGCCGTATCTCGCCCGAGCCGCGGGCGATCAGCCGGGTCGGGATCTCCTCCCGGCGCGGCGGCTCGTCGGCGCCCTCCAGGCGGCGGAAGAGGAGCCCGGCAGCGGTCCGCCCCATCCGGGCCGCGTCCTGCGCGACGACGGTGACCGCCGGGCTCACCAGATCCGCCAGCTCGAAGTCGTCGAAGCCCACCAACGCCACCGGCGCGGTGCACTGCCGCAGGACCCGTACGAGGGTGACCGTGACGCGGTTGTTCCCGGCGAACAGCGCGGTCACCGGCTCCGGCGCGTCCAGCATCGCGCGCGCCGCGGTGTGCACCCGCTCCGGTTCGGTGGTGCCGAGCGAGACCCACGCGTCGTCCACCGGCAGCCCGGCGGCGGCCATCGCGGTGCGGTAGCCGCGCAGCCGCTCCTTCGCGGTGTGGATACGCGGCTGATCGCCGATGAAGCCGATCCGGCGGTGGCCGTGCGCGAGGAGATGGGCGACCGCGTCCCGCGAGCCGCCGAAGCTGTCCGACAGGACGGTGTCCGCCTCGATCCGCCCGGCCGGACGGTCCACGAAGACGGTGGCGACGCCCGCGGCGATCTCCGGCGCGAGATAGCGGTGGTCGTCGCCCGCCGGGATCACCACCAGCCCGTCGACCCGCCGCGCGCACAGCGCCAGGACCAACTCCTGCTCCCGGGCCGGGTCCTCGGCGCTGGAGCCGTTGATCAGCAGCGCGCCGTGGTGCCGCGCGACCTCCTCCACGGCACGGCTGAGCGGACCGTAGAAGGGGTCGGCGAGGTCCTCCAGGACCAGGCCGATGCTGGCGGTGCGGCCCTTGCGCAGGATCCGGGCCGAGTCGTTGCGCCGGAAGCCGAGGGCGGTGATGGCTTCCTGGACGCGGCGCTCGGTGTCCGGGGTGACGCCCGGCTCGCCGTTGACCACCCGGGAGACGGTTTTCAGCCCGACCCCGGCGCGCGCCGCGACGTCCTTCATGGTGGGACGGGTGCCGTAGCGGCGGGAGCTGCCCCGGGCGGTGTCGGTCACGTGCGGGGTCCCCCTCGGCTGCGGCTGGCGGTGTTCCGCCGAGCATAGCCGCTGGACAACGTTGTCACCTGGGGTGAGACTGACCTCTCCGTCACCGGACCGGCGCCGTCGGTCCCCCGTCCACCAGGAGAAGCGACACCGATGCAGAAGGACCTCAGCGCAGCCCTGGACATCGGTGGCACCAAGATCGCCGGAGCCCTGGTGGACGGGCACGGCAGGCTCCTCGTACGCACCGCCCGGCCCACCCCCGCCGACCGGGACGCGGCCACGGTGATGCGCGCGGTGGCCGCGGTGGTCGGCGAGTTGACCGCGGCGCCGCAGTGGGCGCGGGTGGGCGCGGTCGGCATCGGCAGCGCCGGGCCGGTGGACGCGGCGGCCGGGACGGTCAGCCCCGTCAACATCCCCGGCTGGCGCGGCTTCCCGCTGGTCGCGGGCGTCCGCGCGCTCACCGGTGACCTCCCCGTCGTGCTGATGGGCGACGGGGTGGCGATGGCGGCGGCCGAGCACTGGCAGGGCGCGGCGCGCGGCCGGGCCAACGCGCTGTGCATGGTGGTCTCCACGGGCGTCGGCGGCGGCCTGATCCTGGGCGGCCGCCCGCACCCCGGGCCCACCGGCAACGCCGGGCACATCGGTCACATCAGCATCGACCTCGACGGGGACCGCTGTCCGTGCGGCGCCCGCGGCTGTGTGGAGCGGATCGCCAGCGGCCCGAATATCGTCCGCCGCGCACGGGAGAACGGCTGGCGGCCGGGGCCCGGCGGCGAGGACGGCGCGGCGGCGGTGGCGGCCGCGGCGCGCGCCGGGGACCCGGTCGCCCGGCATTCCTTCGAACGGGCCGCCCAGGCGCTGGCCGCCGGGATCGCCGCCACCGCGGCGCTCGTGGAGATCGAACTCGCCGTCGTCGGCGGCGGGGTGGCGGGCGCCGGTGAGGTGCTGTTCGCGCCGCTGCGCCGGGCGCTGCGGGAGTTCGCGACGCTCTCCTTCGTGTCCGGGCTGACCGTCGTCCCCGCCGAGACGGGCACGGACGCCGGTCTGGTGGGCGCCGCCGCGGCCGCCGCACAACAGTTCCGCCTCGACGCCTTCGCCGCCACGTTCTGACGACCCGTCGGGTTCGTGTGCCCGGCCGTGTTGCCGGGCTTGTCCCGGTACACCCGGTGTCGGGACGTCCTTCCGTGTGCGGACGTACGTCCCGGACGCCGCGAACCCCGTCTTCCCGGCGGACGATTCGACGCCCCGGAGGCGTCCCGGGCACTCGTCCGGCGCCTTACGCTGGTGCACGTCGGAAGAGGCGGGCAGCGAAACGGCCGACGGCGACGTCGGGCAGCGGGAGGAACGGCGACGTGGCTTCGGGGGAGCGCGGACAGCGCGGGGCGGACGAGGGCAACGGCATGGGCGGGGACGGTTCCGCCGGGCCGGACGACGTGACGGCGGGGCTGCCGGGCCCGGACGCCGGGAAGCAGGCGGCGGGCGGGTCCGGCGCCCGCGCCGAGGATGACCTGACGGGCCGTCTGCTCGGCGGCCGCTACCGCGTCACCGGCCGGATCGGCCGCGGCGGCATGGGCGTGGTCTGCCGCGCCGTGGACGAGGTGCTGGGCCGCGAGGTCGCCATCAAGGTGCTGCGCGCCTACACCGACGCCTCGGCGCCGGAGCTGGCCGATCTGCGCACCCGCATGCAGCGCGAGGCCCGCGCCGCGGCCCGGATCCGGCACTCCGGCGTGATCACCGTCCACGACGTCATCGACGAGGGCGGACGCCCCGTCATCGTCATGGAGCTGGTGGACGGGCCGTCGCTGGACGACGCGGTCGGGCGCCGCGGTGGTATCGAACCGCGCGAGATGGCCGCGATCGGCGCCCGGGTGATGGACGCGCTGGACGCCGCGCACCGCGCCGGGGTGCTGCACCGCGATGTGAAGCCCGGCAACGTCCTGCTGGACAGCAGCGGCCGGGTGGTCCTCACCGACTTCGGCATCGCCAGCATCGAGGCGCCCGGCGACGGCGCCGAGACCAACATCACCCGCAGCGGCGAACTGGTCGGCTCGCTCGACTACCTCCCGCCCGAGCGCGCCCAGGGCATGGGCCCGAGCCCCGCGTCCGACATCTGGTCGCTGGGCATGACGCTGTACGCGGCGGTCGAGGGCGGTACCGCGCCGTTCCGCCGTACGTCGGTGTACTCCACGCTGACGGCGATCGTCACCGAACCGCTGCCGGAGCCTCAGCGAGCCGGGCCGCTGACGCCGGTGCTGCACGCGCTGATGGCGAAGAACCCGGCGGACCGGCCGGACGCGGCGCGCGCCCGGGAGATGCTGCAGGCGGTCGCCGACGGGGGCGATCCGGGGGCCATGCCGGTGCCCGGCGCACCGCATCTGCCGACGGCCACGGACATCAAGCCGGTGGGCCCGCCCCCGCCGCCGCGGCCGTTCGGGGTGGCGGCCACCGGCGGCAACGGTTCGGGTGCGCCCACCGGTTGGCTCTCCGGGCCGGGGGCGGCGGGCTCGTCCTCGCAGGCGCCGTCGGGCGGGCCGGAGCCGGTCCACGATCAGCCGACGGCGGTGGTCGGCGCGGTGGCGGCGTCCCGCTCCGCACTGGACACCGCGCCGCTGCCGCGCCCGCGCCGCGGCGGGCGGATCGCGCTCGCCGTCGCCGCCGTGCTGGTGGTGCTCGCGACCGGTGGCGGGGTGACGTATCTGATGGTCGGCGACAAGGGCGAGCCCTCCGCGCGGGGCGGGTCGTCGGCGCCGGTCGACGGCGATGCCGGCCGCGCCACCGAGCCCGGGGCGCCGATCTCCCCGGACGCCAAGAGCAGCGACAAGGGCGGCGACAAGAACACGGCCGCGGACGGTGGCGCGGGCAACGCCGGGGAGAGCCCGGGCGGCGAACCGTCGCGGACGGAGGAGCCGTCCGACGACACCTCCTCCCCCGCGGACGAACCGAGCACCGGCGACGGCGGCCACGGCGGCGGTGCGGAGGGCGGAAACGGGTCCGGTGACCCCACCGGTGGCGGCAGCACCCCGCCGCCGGAGACCTCGTGCACCCCCGGGGACGCGGGGAAGACCAACTGCGTGGTGTGGCGCACCGCCGATTCGTACACCGCGTCCGGTCAGAAGGCCGGTGTGGTGAACGGCGGTACCAACTACTTCTACTGCCAGGCGAATCTGGGCCGTCGGGAGACCTCCGGCCGGTGGACCAACGTCTGGTGGGCCAAGACGGACGACGACAGCGGTAACACCGGCGTCTTTATCAGCGTCGTCTACCTCAAGGGCGGCGCCAACGATCAGCCGATGCCGGGGCTGCCGGTCTGCTGAACGCCGCCGTGCCGGGCGGGGCGACCGCCCGGCACGAAGGCGTCCGGACTCAGGCGCCCTTCTCGGGGGTCACCCGGTAGACGACGGCGGCGTGCGCGGGCACCGTCACCGTGATCTCGCCACCGGTGTGCCGTTCGGTGTGCTGCCACAGGTCCCGCAGCCGGTAGCCGGGCGCCTCGGGCAGTCCGGCGGCGGTCGCGCTGGTGGTGATCCGCTGCTCGCCGTCGCTCTCGTTGAACAGTGCGACCGCCCGGTCCCCGCCGGCCAGCTTCTTGACCAGCGTCCACCGCCCGTCGGCGCTGTCCAGCACGGTCGCCTGGCGGCCCAGCGGGTCCTGGTCGAGCGCGATGACGTCCTCGTTGCGGAGGATGTCGTACGTCTGCGGGGACGCGGTGCGCAGATCGGTACCGATGAGCAGCGGCGCGGCCATCATCGCCCAGAGGGTGAAGTGGCTGCGGTATTCGGTGTCCGTCATACCGCCGTTGCCGACCTCCAGCATGTCCGGGTCGTTCCAGTGACCGGGACCGGCGTACGGGGCGAGCGGCAGATTCTTTTTGAGAATGTCCAGCATGCTCGACCAGCTGTCGCTGATGTCACCGGTGGTACGCCACGACTGCCCGAGGCCCGCGGCCCATTCCCAGGGTTTGTTCTCGCCCCATTCGCAGATGCTGTACGTGATCGGGCGGCCGGTGGCGCGCAGTGCGTCGCGCATGGCGGTGTAGCGCTGCCGGGCGTCCACGCCTTGGTTGTTGCAGTTGTCGTACTTGAGATAGTCCACGCCCCAGTCGGCGAACTGCCGGGCGTCGGATTCCTCATGGCCCAGCGCCCCGGGAAATCCGATGTCGCTGCAGGTCCTGGTGCCCGCACTGGTGTAGATGCCGAACTTCAGCCCCTTGGCGTGGACGTAGTCGGCGACCGCTTTGATGCCGTGCGGAAAACGGACCGGGTCGGGGACGAGTTGTCCCTTCGGATCGCGGGTGGGCATCGCCCAGCAGTCGTCGAGATTGACGTAGGTGTATCCGGCGTCCTTGAGTCCTTTGTCGATGAAGAGATCGGCGATCTCCTTGACCATTTTCTCGTTGAATCCCAGGCCGCAGTGCGTGGAATTCCAGTTGTTGAATCCCATCGGGGGAGTGGCGGCGAGTCCGTCCGCGGCCTTGCCGGTGGCAGGTGCGGCGGGCGTCCGGGCGGCGGACGCTGGGGCGGCTGTCGCTACGACGCAGAGCAGCGCGGCGGACAGCGTGCCGAGGGCCGCGGTGCGCCGTCGGCGGGTGGCGGGGGAACGCAGGAGCTGACGCATGATCAGGTCTCCGTCCTCGGGGGATGGATGGGGATGGACCGGTCGCTCGTGAGAGGTGACGGTAGAGCGTGTTGAACTCTGTTGGAAGAGGTACGTCGTGCGGCGGATCGGCTCTGAACGGCCGTGATGCTGCCGCCGGTTGGGGTCCGGGAACGGTTCGTATCCCCTCGCGTCTGCGCGGATGCGTGCGTTCGTGTGCGATGTGCGGAGCGGGTTTTGGTGACGTCGAGCCGGGTCCGGCGGCGCGACATTCATGGGCGGCACCTTCCCCTACCGGACTTATGGCAGGGAATGGGCCGCTCGGTGACACCGATGTGTGCGATTCCTGGGCGATGCGCCGCCGTCATATGCGGATGTCGGCGTTCCTCGCGCCCGTGCGCGGGCGGGGGTTTCGGTCCGGTATGCGCTGGGGAGCGCTTGGTTGCCGAGGGCTTCGCGGGGCGGGATACGAGGTGGTGTCCCCACCGTGGCGCATTTCGCGACCGGCGCGTGCACGGGGACCGCGCAGCGCCCCGCGTCCACGGCGCCGCCGCGCGCTGCGCACCGTCCCCGGCTGTGCGCGCGGCCCGTGGATTCGAGCGTTTTCCGTGGCAGGCTGGTGCGGGCAACTCACCTGGTTCCAGAGAAGAGGGGACACCGTGATCGTCTGGCTGAACGGCACGTTCGGTGCGGGCAAGACCACAGCGGCGCAGGAATTGCTCGACCTGCTTCCCGGGAGCACGCTCTACGACCCCGAACTCCTCGGTCAGGGCCTGCGGATGATGCTGCCCGCCAAGCGCCTGGAGGAAATCGACGATCTCCAGGACCTGCCCGCCTGGCGCCGGTTGGTCGTGGACACCGCGGCGGCGCTGCTGACCGAGGTCCCCGGCCCCTTGGTGGCCCCGATGACGTTGTTGCGCCAGGAATACCGCGACGAAATCTTCGGCGCGCTCGCCGCGCGCCGCATTCCGGTCCGGCATTTTCTGCTGGATGCGGAGGAAACGATCCTGCGGGAGCGGATCGCGCACCGCGAGGAGACCGCCGCCGACTGGGCGAGCGCGGCGCAGGTCCGCCGCTGGGGGCTGGACGCCCTCACCTCGTACGCCGAGGCGCTGAGCTGGCTCAAGGACGACGCGTACGTGGTGGACACCGGGCGGCTGACGCCCCGGCGGGCCGCGGAGGAGATAGCCGAGGCGGTGCGCTCCGGCACGGCCGACTGCGGCATCGTGCAGACACCGGAGCCCACCGCCGAAACCCTCGCCGCCGGGGTGCTGCTCTTCGACGACGCCGACCGCGTCCTCCTCGTCGACCCCACCTACAAACCGGGCTGGGAGTTCCCCGGCGGCATCGTCGAGCACGGCGAACCGCCCACCCAGGCCGGACTCCGCGAGGTCGTGGAGGAGTTGGCGCTCCGGCTGCCGCGCACCCCGCGCCTGCTCGTCCTGGACTGGGAGGCGCCCGAACCGCCCGGGTTCGGCGGTCTGCGGCTGCTCTTCGACGGCGGCCGCCTCACCGACGAGCAGACCCGCGGGCTACGGCTCCCCGGCGCGGAGCTGCGCGAATGGCGCTTCGTCACCGAGTCCGAGGCGGAACACCTGCTGCCGCCGGTCCGCTTCCGCCGGTTGCGCTGGGCGCTACGGGCCCGCGAACGCGGCTGCCCGATGCTGCTGGAGCGGGGTGTTCCGGCGGGCGGCTAGAGGGTGCGGGACCGTCGGGCGGGGGCGCGCCGGGCGTGAGGTGACCGGCGCGAGACGGGGCGGCGTGCGCCGGTCCGTTGGGCGGGGCGTGCCCGGAACGGGCGGCCCGGCTCGGACGCGCCGCCGCGTCGCCCCGGGCCCTGGGCCCGATCACGCCACCCCGGGCGCCCGCGCCGTTCGCGGACGCCCGGTGACGTACACCGTCGATCCGGCCGGTCAGCCGCGCTCGGCCGCGTACCGCTGGAGGAACAGCGCCTCGGCGAGCGACAGCCGCTCCAGCTCCTCCGGGGAGACACTTTCGTTCACGGCGTGGATCTGCGCGTCGGGCTCGCTCAGGCCGATCAGCAGGATCTCCGTCTCCGGGTAGAGCGACGCCAGGGTGTTGCACAGCGGGATGGAGCCGCCCATTCCGGCGATCTGCATCTCCTGGCCGTCGTACGCCTCGCGGAGTGCCGACGCCATCGACGCGTACGCCGGGCTGTCGGTGTCGGCGCGGAACGCCTGGCCCTGGCCGACCTGTTCGACGGCGACCCGCGCGCCCCAGGGCGCGGCGTTCTCCAGATGGGTGGTCAGCAGCCGCGTCGCCTCGGCGGCGTCGGTGCCCGGCGGCACCCGCAGGCTGATCAGCGCCCGGGCGCCCGCCTGGACGGACGGGGTGGCGCCGACGACCGGCGGGCAGTCGATGCCGAGGACGGTCACGGCGGGCCGGGCCCAGATCCGGTCGGCGATCGTGCCGCCGCCGATCAGCCCGACGCCGTCGAGCACCTTCGCGTCCTTGCGGAACTCCTCCTCCGGGTACTGGAGCCCTTCCCAGGTGGCGTCCGCGGCGAGGCCGTCCACCGTCGTGGAACCGTCCTCGGCGCGCAGCGAGTCCAGGATGCGGACCAGCGCCGCCAGCGCGTCGGGCGCGGCGCCGCCGAACTGACCGGAGTGCAGATTGCCCGCCAGGGTGTCGACGGAGACCCGCACCAGCGTCATCCCGCGCAGCGTCGCGGTCGCCGTCGGCAGCCCGACGCGGAAGTTCCCGGCGTCCCCGATGACGAGGGCGTCCGCGGTCAGCAGCTCCGGGTGCGCCTCGGCGTACCGCTCCAGGCCACCGGTGCCCTGCTCCTCCGAACCCTCCACGATCACCTTGACGTTCACCGGCACCCCGCCGTGCTCCCGCAGCGCCCGCAGCGCCGTCAGATGCAGGATCACGCCGCCCTTGCAGTCCGCCGCGCCCCGGCCGTACCAGCGGCCGTCCCGCTCGGTCAGGGTGAACGGCGGGGAGTCCCAGGCGGCTTCGTCCAGCGGCGGCTGCACGTCGTAGTGCGCGTACAGCAGCACCGTCGGCGCGCCCTGGGGGCCGGGCAGGAAGCCGTAGACCGACTGCGTACCGTCCGGGGTGTCGAGCAGCGCCACGTCCTGGAAGCCGTCGGCCCGCAGCGCGTCGACGATCCAGCCGGCCGCCGCCTCGCACTCGCTCTTCGGGAACTGCTCCGGATCCGCGACCGACCGGAAGGCCACCAGCTCGGCCAGTTCGGTACGGGCGCGGGACTGCAACGCGGCGACGGTACGGGCCAGCGGGCTGTCAGACATGGACGCTCCTTGTGGGCGCGGGGTGTGCCTCCGGACCCGCGGTCCGTCCGGCGGGGTGCCGCGGGTCCGGAGGTACGGGTGTGAATCCCTCCGATCTTCCCACAGACGTTCGAGCCGAGCGCGGCCCGTAGGATGCGGACGGTAGGCGCAGCACGGATTCGAACGGGAGTAGAAACACCGGTGAGCAGCGAGCAGGCAGCCCAGGACAACGAGCAGGTGTGGGACGTCGTGGTGGTGGGCGCCGGTCCCGCGGGCGCCTCGGCGGCACACGCGGCGGCGTGCGCGGGGCGCCGGGTGCTGCTCCTGGAGAAGGCGGAACTGCCCCGCTACAAGACCTGCGGCGGCGGCATCATCGGCCCCTCCCGCGACTCCCTGCCGCCCGGTTTCACGCTGCCGCTGCGCGACCGAGTGCACGCGGTGACCTTCTCGCTCAACGGCCGGCTGACCCGCACCCGCCGCTCCAAGAGCATGCTGTTCGGGCTGATCAACCGCCCCGAGTTCGACGAGGGCCTGGTCAAGGCGGCCAAGGACGCGGGCGCCGAGATCCGTACCGGCGTGGCGGTCTCCCGGGTCGAGCAGCACGGCGCGACGGTGCCCGACCGCCGGACGGTCGCCGTGGTGCTCAGCGGCGGCGAGGTCATCCTCGCCCGCGCGGTGGTCGGCGCGGACGGCAGCGCGGGCCGGATAGGCGCACATGTCGGCGTCAAGCTCGACCAGGTCGACCTCGGTCTGGAGGCCGAGATCCCGGTGCCGCCGACCGTCGCCGAGGACTGGAAGGGCCGCGTCCTGATCGACTGGGGCCCGCTGCCCGGCAGTTACGGCTGGGTCTTCCCCAAGGGCGACACCCTCACCGTCGGCGTGATCTCCGCCCGCGGCGAGGGCGCCGCGACCAAGCGGTACCTGGAGGACTTCATCGCCCGGCTCGGCCTGGCGGGCTTCGAACCGGCCGTCTCGTCCGGCCATCTGACGCGGTGCCGCACCGACGACTCGCCGCTCTCCCGCGGTCGCGTCCTCGTCGCCGGGGACGCCGCGGGCCTGCTGGAGCCGTGGACGCGGGAGGGCATCTCCTTCGCGCTGCGCTCGGGGCGACTGGCGGGCGAGTGGGCGGCCCGCGTCGCCGAGGCGCACGACGCCGTGGACGCCCGCCGCCAGGCCCTCAACTACGCCTTCGCCATCAAGGCAGGTCTCGGCGTCGAGATGAGCGTCGGCCGCCGTATGCACGCCGTCTTCGCGCGCCGCCCCGGCCTGCTGCACGCCGTCCTCACCGGCTTCCGCCCCGCCTGGAACGCCTTCGCCGACATCACCCGTGGCACGACCACCCTCGGCGAACTGGTCCGCAGCCATCCGCTGGCCCGTCGCGCGCTGGACGTCATGGACCGGCGGCAGGCCAAGGAGGGGTGAGCCCGGGGGTGTGGGGCCCGCGCTGAGTGCTGACCGGCAGCCGATCAGCCTTTGCGCAGCAGCAGATGGCCCCGGCGGAACCGTTCCCCCTCGCCCGGCTCCCGCAGCATCCGTCCCACTTCGGTGAACCCGGCTTTCCCGGCCAGCTCCGCGAGGTCGTCGATCGGCCACCGGTAGGCGGTCGTCACCTTGTGGTCGAACGTCGTGATCGGCCCGCCTTCCGACTCGAAGAAGCCGAGCAGAAGGTGGCCGTCGGGCGCGAGCACCCGCCGGAACTCGGAGAAGTACGAGGGCAGGTGCCGGGGCGGGGTGTGAATGACCGAGTACCAGGACACGATGCCGTGCAGGGTGCCGTCAGCGAGGTCCAGGGCGTCCATGGAGCCGACCTCGAACCGCAGGTCCGGGTATGCCTCGCGGGCCAGACCGATCATCACCGGCGACAGATCGATGCCGAAGACGTCCAGCCCCAGGCCCCGCAGGTGCGCGGTCAGGTACCCGGGGCCGCACCCCAGCTCGGCGACGGGCCCGCCACCGGGGGCGAGCTCGGCGAACGCGGCGAGTACGGCACGGTCCAGCGGAAGCCCGTCCAGCGAATCGCGGACGAGGTCGGCGTAGAGAACGGCAACGGCGTCGTAGGCGCCCGCCGTTGTTTCGAGGTACGAGGAAGTTTCGGTCACGAGCGAGAAGAGTAGGGGGTCTTCCGGCGGGGTGTCGGCTGAATAAGTGGGGAGGGCCTGGGGG
>NZ_VKJP01000181.1 GCF_007280575.1 Streptomyces benahoarensis | reverse complement strand
GCCCAACGCCCCGCCCGAGCCCGGTGGTTGGCAGCGGTACGGGGCCGGGCCCGGCTTCCTCGCCGCGCTGGCGCGGGGGGACGCGCCGCGCGCGGTGTGGACGGCGCTGCCCGGCGCCACCTGGCCCGACGAGCTGGCCCGCGCCGCCGCCGCCGCGCTCGCCTCGGGCCGCGGCGCGCTGATCGTGGTGCCCGACGGCCGGGCCGCCGCCCGGGTCGACGCCGCGCTCACCGCCCTCGTCGGCTCCGGCCGTCACGTCCTGCTGACCGCCGATGCCGGGCCGGAGGAGCGCTACCGCCGCTGGCTCGCGGTCAGCCGCGGCTCCGTGCGCGCCGTGATCGGCACCCGCGCCGCGATGTTCGCGCCCGTCGACCGCCTCGGCCTGGTCGCCCTGTGGGACGACGGCGACGCCGCGCTCAGCGACCCGCACGCCCCACAGCCGCACGCCCGCGAGGTGCTGATCCAGCGCGCGGTGGGGGAGCGGGCCGGGTTCCTGCTCGGCGGGGTGAGCTGCACGGTCGAGGCGGCGCAGCTCGTCGAGACGGGCTGGGCGCGCCCGCTGGCCGCCGACCGTGAGCGGGTGCGCGCCGCCGCCCCCCGCATCCGTACGGTCGGCGAGGGCGACGAGGCGCGCGACGAGGCGGCCCGTGCGGCCCGGCTGCCGACGATGGCCTGGCAGGTGGTCCGCGAGGGGCTCAAGCACGGCCCGGTCCTCGTCCAGGTCCCCCGGCGCGGCTACGCCCCCCGGCTGGCCTGCGCCCGCTGCCGGACCCCGGCCCGCTGCCGCGCCTGCGCGGGCCCGCTGGAGTCCCCGCGCGCCGACGACCTGGTGTGCGCCTGGTGCGGACGGGCGGAGGCGGACTGGCACTGCGCGGAGTGCGGCGGCGCCCGGCTGCGCGCCCAGGTGGTGGGGGCCCGGCGGACGGCCGAGGAGCTGGGCCGGGCGTTCCCCGCCGTACCGGTGCGCACCTCGGGCCGCGACCATGTGCTGGCGACGGTGCCGGACGCCCCCGCGCTGGTGGTGTCCACCCCGGGCGCCGAGCCGGTCGCGGAGGGCCCCGGGTACGCCGCCGGGCTGCTGCTGGACGGCTGGGCGCTGCTCGGCCGCCCCGATCTGCGCGCCGGGGAGGAGGCGCTGCGCCGCTGGCTGACGGCGGCCTCGCTGGTCCGCGGCCAGGAGGCGGGCGGCACGGTCGCGGTGATCGCGGAGCCGACGCTGCGGCCGGTCCAGGCGCTGGTGCGCTGGGATCCGGTGGGCCACGCCGTCCGCGAGCTGGCGGAGCGGGCCGAGCTGGGCTTCCCGCCGGTCTCCCGGATGGCGGCGGTCGCCGGCCGCTCCGATGACGTCGCCGCGCTGCTGGGGGCCGCCGAACTCCCGCCGGGCGCCGAGGTGTTGGGCCCGGTGCCGCTCCCGGTCGCCGACCCCGGGCGGCCGCGCCGTCCCGGTGATCCGCCGCCGGGCGAGAGCTGGGAGCGGGCGCTGGTCCGCGTCCGGCCCGGTCAGGGCGCGGCGCTGGCGGCGGCCCTGAAGGCGGCCCACGCGGCCCGTTTGGTCAAGCGGGAGGGGGAGGCTGTCCGGGTCCGGATCGACCCGCCCGACCTGGGGTGACCGCGGCCCGGCGGCCCGGCCCCGGTCGTCGTTCCCGGTCCGCCGCGGCCCCGGCCCGCGGGTGCGTGGCGCTCCGGAGCCGCACCGGGCGCCCGTCGGCCGGAAGAGCGCGGCGTCAGCCGTTGCGCGGTGCGGGGAACGCGCCGGTCCGGGGCTCCTCGCTGGGGCCGGGGGCGGCCTGCGCCGGCATCTGGCGGGCCGCGGGCACCGACGGCGTACCGGACAGGCCCGCCGCGACGGCCACCGCGCGGGAGGTGGTCGCCTCGGGGGAGTGGTGTGTGGCGTCGGCGCCCTCGGCGGTGTGCTGGGCGGCCCGGCGGCCGCCGTAACGGCGGTGCACCGCCTGCTTGGTGACGCCGAGTGCGGAGCCCACCGCGTCCCAGGAGAAGCCCAGCGAACGGTCGAAGTCGACGGCGGCCGTGACGAGCGTTTCGACGCTGTCGCGCAGCTCCTGGGCGAGGCGGACCGTGGGGGCGGGCGCGCGCCCGTAGACGACGAATCCGGCAGAGGGGCCGGTGCGGCGCGGCCGGTAGACGTTGCCGAGCTGGGCGGTCAGGGTGCGCAACGCGTCCACCTGCCGGCGTACCCGCTCGATGTCGCGTACCAGGAGATGCAGGCTGGCGCGCGCCTGGGCGTCGTGGGTTGCGTGGTCGGCCATGTGAAAGCCTCTCGAACCGGCGTGGAAAGGGAAAATGACGACGGTGGGCCGCACCTGCGACCCGGGGGATGGTCAATGCTGTTTGACCAACGCGGCAGCGGCGCCTCTGGTCACGGTGTGGGGGCGTAACGGCTCGTCAGTCCGGCCGGGGGCGTGCCCCGCACGCCCCCGGCCGGACGCGCGCGGCACCGGTTCGCCGCCGGGCGACGCGGGTACGGGGACGCCCGGCGCCGGTCCGGGCCCCGCGCACCCGGCGGACGGGGCGCCCGGCCGTAGACTGGTGCGCCGTTCCGCAGCGTGTGAGAGGTAGTGCGCCACCCATGAGGCTCGTCTTCGCCGGTACCCCCGAGGTCGCCGTACCTGCACTGGATGCCCTGATCGCCTCGGACCAGCATGAGGTGGTGGCCGTGGTGACCCGGCCGGACGCCCCGGCCGGCCGGGGCCGGCGGCTGGTCGCGAGCCCGGTCGCCGAGCGGGCCGAGGAGGCGGGCATCGAGGTGCTCAAGCCCGCGAAGCCCGGCGACGCCGAGTTCCTCGCCCGGCTGCGGGAGATCGCCCCCGACTGCTGCCCGGTCGTCGCCTACGGCGCGCTGCTGCCGCAGTCGGCGCTCGACGTCCCCGCCAAGGGCTGGGTCAACCTCCACTTCTCGCTGCTCCCGGCCTGGCGGGGCGCCGCTCCCGTGCAGCATGCGGTGCTCGCCGGGGACGAGGTCACCGGCGCCTCCACCTTCCAGATCGAGCGAGGTCTGGACTCCGGCCCGGTCTTCGGGGTGCTCACCGAGGAGATCCGCCCCACGGACACCGCCGGTGACCTGCTGACCCGGCTCGCCTTCGCCGGTTCCGGGCTGCTCGCCGCGACGATGGACGGCATCCAGGACGGCACCCTGCACGCGGTCCCGCAGCCCGCCGAGGGCGTCTCGCTCGCCCCGAAGATCGAGGTCGAGGACGCCAGGGTGGACTGGTCGGCGCCCGCGCTGCGGGTGGAGCGGGTGGTGCGCGGCTGTGCGCCGTCCCCCGGCGCCTGGACGCTGTTCCGGGGCGAGCGCCTGAAGCTGATGGCCACCGTGTCCGCCGGCCCGGACGCCGGTCTGCACCTCGCCCCCGGCGAACTCGCCGTCACCAAGAAGGCCGTGTACGTCGGCACCGGCAGCCACGCCGTCGAGCTGCTGTGGGTCCAGCCGCAGGGCAAGAAGCCGATGAAGGGCGCCGACTGGGCGCGCGGCGTCCGCATCGAGGCGGGCGAAGTGATCGGGGAGTAGCACACGGCCCAGGGGGACGGCGGCCGGTGGCCCGCCGCCGGCCGCCGCCGCCCGGGCTCCCCACACCGCGCGTACGCTGGTCACACACCCTTTTCCGCTCGCCTCTTCCTTCCCGTATCCGGAGCACCTTTCGTGAGCCAGCAGCCGCGTCGCCGTCCCAGCAAGCCCTACCGCCGCCCGCAGAAGGACCCGGTCCGGATCCTCGCGTTCGAGGCGCTGCGGGCCGTCGACGAGCGGGACGCCTACGCCAACCTCGTTCTGCCGCCGCTGCTGCGCAAGGCGCGCGAGACGCCGGACTTCGACAGCCGGGACGCGGCGCTCGCCACGGAACTGGTCTACGGCACGCTGCGCCGCCAGGGCACCTACGACGCGATCGTCGCGCAGTGCGTGGACCGCCCGCTGCGCGAGGTCGACCCGCCGGTCCTTGACGTCCTCACCCTCGGCGCCCACCAGCTGCTCGGCACCCGTATCCCCACCCACGCGGCGGTCAGCGCCAGCGTCGAACTGGCCCGGGTGGTGCTCGGCGACGGCCGCGCGAAGTTCGTCAACGCGGTGCTGCGCAAGGTCGCGGCGCACGACATGGACACCTGGCTGGAGCGGATCGCCCCCGCCTACGACGAGAACGCCGAGGAACACCTCGGTCTGGTCCACGCCCACCCCCGCTGGATCGTCTCCGCCCTGTGGGACGCGCTCGGCGGCGGCCGCGCGGGCATCGAGGACCTGCTGGAGGCCGACAACGAACGGCCCGAGGTGACGCTGGTCGCCCGCCCCGGCCGGTCCACCGCCGGGGAACTGCTGACCGCCGTGGGCGAGGACCGTGGGTTGCCCGGCCGCTGGTCGCCGTACGCGGTCCGGCTGGCCGAGGGCGGCGAGCCGGGGGCGCTGGACGCGGTGCGCGAGGGCCGCGCCGGGGTGCAGGACGAGGGCAGTCAGCTGGTCGCGCTGGCCCTGGCCAACGCGCCCGTCGAGGGCGATGACCGGCGCTGGCTGGACGGCTGCGCGGGCCCCGGCGGCAAGGCCGCGCTGCTGGCGGCGCTGGCGGCGGAGCGCGGGGCGGCGTTGCTCGCCTCCGAGAAGCAGCCGCACCGCGCCGGTCTGGTGGCCCGCGCCCTGGACGGCAACCCGGGCCCGTACGCGGTGATCGCCGCCGACGGCACCCGCCCCGCGTGGCGGCCCGGCTCCTTCGACCGGGTGCTGGTCGACGTGCCGTGCACCGGTCTGGGTGCGCTGCGCCGCCGCCCCGAGGCCCGCTGGCGCCGCCGCCCGGAGGACCTGGACGGCTTCGCGCCGCTCCAGCGGGAACTGCTCCGTCAGGCGCTGGCCGCCGTCCGGATCGGCGGCGTCGTCGGCTACGCGACCTGCTCCCCGCACCTCGCCGAGACCCGCGCCGTCGTCGACGACGTCCTCAAGGGCCGCGGCGGCGTCCCCGCCGACGCCGAGTGGATCGACGCCCGCCCGCTGATGTCCGGGGTCCCGGCGCTGGGCGAGGGCCCCGACGTCCAGCTGTGGCCGCATCTGCACGGCACGGACGCGATGTACCTGGCGCTGCTGCGGCGTACCGCCTGAGCGGGGCGCCGCCCGGAAACGCCCACGGCCGGCGGCCGCCGTGGCCGGTACCCGGACCCCTACGGGTTCGGGTACCGCCCACGGCCGCTCGCCGGCCGCTTCGCCGTTCGCGGGTGCCGCGTGCTCAGACCGCCGGGGCCGGGTACGTCGGGTACTCCACGCCGGAGACGTACTGCACGACGCGGATGACCTGGCAGGAGTAGCCGAACTCGTTGTCGTACCAGAGGTAGAGGATCGCGTTGTCGCCCTCGACCTTGGTGGCCCCGGCGTCGACGATCGAGGCGTGGCGCGAGCCGATGAAGTCGTTGGAGACGGCGTCGGGGGCGCTGGTGAAGTCGATCTGACGCTTCAGCGGGGAGGTCAGCGACACCTCGCGGAGGTGGTCGAGGACCTCCTCGCGGGTGGTCTCGCGAGCCAACTGGAGGTTGAGGATCGCGATGGAGACGTCCGGCACGGGCACCCGGATCGAGCTGCCGGTGATCTTCGCCTTCAGGTCGGGCAGCGCCTTGGCGACGGCGGAGGCGGCGCCCGTCTCCGTGATCACCATGTTGAGCGGCGCCGAACGGCCGCGCCGCTCCGACTTGTGGTAGTTGTCCAGCAGGTTCTGGTCGTTGGTGAACGAGTGGACGGTCTCGACGTGGCCGCGCACGACGCCGTACTCGTCCTCCATCGCCTTCAGCGGCGGGACGATCGCGTTGGTGGTGCAGGAGGCGCAGGACAGGATCTGCTCGTCCGGCTTGATCATGTCGTGGTTGACGCCGTGGACGATGTTCGGGACGTCGCCCTTGCCCGGGGCGGTCAGGACGACCTTGTCGACACCGGGGCGCAGGTGGTTCGACAGCCCCTCGCGGTCGCGCCACTTGCCGGTGTTGTCGATGAGGATGGCGTCCTTGATGCCGTACGCGGTGTAGTCGATCTCGGACGGGTCGTTCGCGTAGATCACCTTGATCTCGTTGCCGTTGGCGACGATGGTGCTGTTCGCCTCGTCAACGGTGATCGTGCCCTGGAACTGACCGTGGATGGAGTCGCGCCGCAGCAGCGAGGCGCGCTTGACCAGGTCGTCGGCGCCGCCGCCGCGCACGACGATGGCGCGCAGCCGCAGACCGTTGCCGGAACCGGCCTTCTCGATGAGCAGCCGGGCGACGAGGCGGCCGATGCGGCCGAAGCCGTACAGGACGACGTCCCGGCCCTGGCGGCACTCGATCTTGTTGGCGCCGGTGGCGCCGGCGACGGCCTCGGCGGTGAACTCCTCGACGCTCAGGCCGCGTTCGTCGGCCTTGTACGTCGCGGCGAGCATGCCGAGGTCGATCTGCGAGGGGCCGAGGTCGAGCGTGGTGAGCGCCTGGAGGAACGGCAGGGTGTCGGTGACCGACAGCTCCTCACCGGCGATCTGCCGGGCGAAGCGGTGGGTCTTGAGGATGCTGACCACCGACTTGTTCACCAAGGAGCGGCTGTGCAGCAGGACGGTCACGTCCCGCTCACGGTGCAGCTTCCCGATGATCGGGATCATCGACTCCGCGATCTCCTCGCGGTTCTTCCAGTTGGTGAACGAGTCGTCGTTGACAGTCACAGGCTTATCTCTCGATCGAGCTAGGCGGTGCTCATATGCTAACCCGACGCAATGTCGATACTCCGGCCGGTGTCCGCGGGGGAGAGCGGGAAGCGGGCTCGGCTTCCGGGGGCGCGCCCCACGCCCGCGGCCCTTCCCGGGCGGCCCCCGGGGCCACCCCGCGAACGCCCCGGGACGGGCACGCCATACTGGTCACATGGCCTTGATCAACCCCAGCATCCTGTCCGCGGACTTCTCCCGGCTCGCCGAGGAGGCGCGTGCCGTCGAGGGCGCCGACTGGCTCCATGTCGACGTGATGGACAACCACTTCGTGCCCAATCTCACGCTCGGAGTGCCGGTCGTCGAGTCGCTGAGCAAGGCGACGGACACCCCGCTCGACCTCCATCTGATGATCGAGGACCCGGACCGGTGGGCACCGCAGTACGTCGAGGCGGGCGCGGGCTCGGTGACGTTCCACGCGGAGGCGGCGGCCGCCCCTGTACGGCTGGCGCGGGAGATCCGGGCGCAGGGCGCGCGGGCGTCCATGGCCCTCAAGCCGGCCACGCCGATCGAGCCGTACGAGGACCTGCTGCCCGAGCTGGACATGGTGCTGATCATGACCGTGGAGCCCGGCTTCGGCGGGCAGGCGTTCCTCGACATCATGCTGCCGAAGATCCGCCGCACCCGTGAGCTGATCTCCCGGCACGGGCTCCAGATGTGGCTCCAGGTGGACGGCGGGGTGTCGGCGTCCACCATCGAACGGTGCGCCGAGGCCGGCGCCGACGTCTTCGTCGCCGGATCGGCCGTCTACGGTGCCGACGACCCCGCCAAGGCCGTCCGTGAGCTGCGGGAGCAGGCCGTGGCCGCGACCCCGGCGGGCTGGGGCTGCGCCCACTGATCCCGGGCGGCGGGGCGAACTCCGGCCCGCCGCCGCTCCTTTCACCCTCGCCCCGCCCCCGGTTGTCCGCGCCGCCATCGGCCGTTCACGGCCCCGGGGTGGTGGCGGTCCCCGTCCGCCCCGGGTTTCTGCAAGGATGAGCAGAGACTCGATCAGATGCGCACAGGGGAGATTTTCGTGGTAGCCAGCCGCCCGCAGTCCGGTATGGGCCCCGCCGAGCTGGTGCAGGCCGCGGCCATGGCCCGCCGTTTCTATCTGGAGAGCAAGTCCAAAATCCAGATCGCCGAGGAGTTCGGCGTCAGCCGCTTCAAGGTCGCCCGGGTGCTGGAGACGGCGCTGGAACGTGATCTCGTACGGATCGAGATCCGGGTGCCGTCCGAGCTGGATGCCGAACGCTCCGACGCGCTGCGCGCCCGCTACGGCCTGCGGCACGCCGTCGTCGTCGAGTCCCCGGCCGACGCCTCCGAGGAGGCCGCCGACCCGGAGAACCTCGGCGAGGTCGCCGCCGACCTCCTCGGCGAGCTGGTCACCGAGGGCGATGTACTCGGCCTCGCCTGGGGCCGCTCCACCATCCACATGGCGGCGGCGCTGCACCGCCTCCCGCCGTGCACCGTCGTCCAGCTCACCGGGGTCTACGACGCGGGGACCGCCGACCGCGGCTCCGTCGAGGCCGTCCGCCGGGCCGCCGACGTCTCCGGCGGCGAGGCGCACCCGATCTACGCGCCGATGCTGCTGCCGGACCCGGCGACCGCCGCCGCGCTGCGCGGCCAGACCGGCATCGCCCGCGCCTTCGACTACTTCGACAAGGTCACCGTCGCCTGCGTCTCCATCGGCTCCTGGGAGCCCGGCGTCTCCACCGTCTACGACATGCTGAGCGACGACGAGCGCGCGCACTACGCCTCGCTGGGCGCCGCCGCCGAGATGTCCGCGCACCTCTTCGACGCCGAGGGCCGCCGCATCGGCCGGGATCTGGGCGAGCGGTGCATCACCGTCGAGGCGGACCGGCTGCGCCGCATCCCCGAGGTCGTCGCCATCGCGGGCGGCCGCCGCAAGGCCGCCGCGATCGGCGCGGTCCTCCGCTCCGGCCTGGTCACCAGCCTGGTCACGGACACCGCCGCCGCCGACCACCTGCTGCTGGAGACGGGCCCGGGCCCGCGCCCGGCGCTGGAGCGCACGGATCCGGACGGGGCCTGAGGGCCGCGCGGGGCCGCGGTAGCGGGCCCCGCACCGTGCCGGGGGCCGGGCCCGGTCGGGTCCCGCGCACCGGGCCGTAGCCGCGCGGCCCGGCGGCCTTGCGCACCGGGCCGGGCCTGGACCGGCGCGCACCCGCCGGACCACCCATCCCGCCGCACCCCGCACCGCAGCGGCGGAACCGGCACGGCGGCCCGGCGCCCGCTGTGACAGCATCGGCGCCATGAAGATCCGCTTCTCTCTGCGCCCGGCCGCCACCGCCCTCGCGGCGCTGCTCTCCGGGCTGCTGCTGGTCCTCACCGGATGCGGTCCGGGCCACGGCTCCGCCGCCTCCCCGGGCCCGTCCGCCACCCGCACCGCCGCCTCCGCCTCCCGTCCGGCCGGTGCGCCCGGCTGGGCGCACGGGATGGCGACGGTTTCGGAGCGGGAGCTGCCGCGGGAGGCGCGCGAGACGCTGCGGCTGATCGATGCCGGAGGCCCGTACCCGTACCGCAAGGACGGGACCGTCTTCGGCAACTACGAGAAGCGGCTGCCGGGGCAGGCCCGCGGCTACTACCACGAGTTCACCGTCCCCACCCCGGGTGTCCGGGACCGCGGTGCCCGCCGTCTGATCCACGGTGACCACCACGAGACCTACTACACCGCCGACCACTACCGGACCTTCCGGGCGGTGCTGCGATGACCACCCCCGTGCCCCGGCCGCTGGCGGCGGTCCTCGGCGGGAGCACACCGCCCGGCGTGCTGTCCTGGCCCGCCGGGCGCCCGGCGGCCGATGCGCTCGCCGCGGCCACCGCCGCCGGTTGGCAGAGCGCCGACCTCGATCTTTCCGCCGTCCGGGACAAGGTGGCCTTCCTCGACCGCTGCGCCCGAGCGCTGAGCTTTCCCGACTGGTTCGGGCACAACTGGGACGCGCTCGCCGACTGCCTGACCGATCTGTCGTGGTGCCCGGCCGCCCGCGGACGGCTGCTGGTGATCACCGGCTGGCAGCAGTTCGCCGCGGCCGCGCCCGAGGACTGGCATGTCGTCGAGAACGTCATCGCCGACGCGGTGGCCTACTGGCGCGACACCGACACCGGCCTCGCCGTGATCCTCGCGCGGGGCCCGGCCCGGCCCGCCGCCGACTGACCCGGGCCGCCGTTCGTCGCTTCGCACAGCCCGGCCCGGCGACTCGTCGGATGATCGCATCACCGCAGGTGGCGGCCCGTATCCTGGCGGTATGCGATTCCTGAACCCGAAGAACGGCGCCCTCGAAGAGTGTTCTTCGGTGCCGTACGACCTGACGTACGACGATGTGTTCATGGTGCCCGGCCGGTCGGCCGTCGGCTCCCGGCAGGGCGTGGACCTCGCCTCGCCGGACGGCAGCGGCACCACGATCCCGCTGGTGGTCGCCAACATGACCGCCATCGCCGGCCGCCGGATGGCCGAGACCGTGGCCCGCCGCGGCGGCCTCGTCGTCATCCCGCAGGACATCCCGATCGAGGTCGTCACCGACGTCGTCACCTGGATAAAGCGCCGCCACCTCGTCCTGGACACCCCGATCGTGCTGTCGCCCGTCGCGACCGTCGCCGACGCGCTGGCGCTGCTGCCCAAGCGGGCACACGGCGCGGGCATCGTCGTCGAGGGTGGCCGCCCGATCGGCGTGGTGACCGAGCACGACCTCGCCGGGGTCGACCGCTTCACGCAGGTCGCCGAGGTCATGTCGAGGGATCTGCTGGTCCTGGACGCCGACATCGACCCGCGCGAGGCGTTCAACCGCCTGGACGCCGCCAACCGCAAGCTGGCGCCCGCGGTCGACGAGGACGGCATGCTGGTCGGCATCCTCACCCGCAAGGGCGCGCTCCGCGCCACCCTCTACACCCCCGCCACCGACGACGAGGGGCGGCTGCGGATCGCCGCCGCCGTCGGCATCAACGGCGATGTGGCCGGTAAGGCGAAGGTGCTGCTCGACGCCGGGGTGGACACCCTCGTCGTGGACACCGCGCACGGCCACCAGGAGTCCATGATCAGCGCGGTCAAGGCGGTCCGGGCGCTGGACCCCCAGGTCCCGATCGTGGCGGGGAACATCGTCGCCGCCGCGGGCGTCCGCGATCTGATCGAGGCCGGGGCGGACATCATCAAGGTCGGCGTCGGACCGGGCGCGATGTGCACCACCCGGATGATGACCGGCGTGGGCCGCCCGCAGTTCTCCGCGGTGCTGGAGTGCGCCGCCGAGGCGAAGAAGTACGGCAAGCACGTCTGGGCCGACGGCGGTGTGCGCCACCCGCGCGATGTGGCGATGGCGCTGGCCGCCGGTGCCTCCAACGTCATGGTCGGCTCGTGGTTCGCCGGGACCCTGGAGTCGCCCGGCGACCTCCAGCACACCGCCGACGGCCGTCCGTACAAGGAGAGCTTCGGCATGGCCTCGGCCCGCGCGGTGCGCAACCGCACCAGCGAGGAGTCGGCGTACGACCGGGCCCGTAAGGCGCTCTTCGAGGAGGGCATCTCCACCTCGCGGATGTTCGTCGACCCGGCGCGCCCCGGCGTCGAGGACCTCATCGACTCGATCATCGCGGGCGTCCGCAGCTCCTGCACCTACGCGGGCGCCGCCTCGCTCGCCGAGTTCGCCGAGAAGGCCGTGGTCGGTGTGCAGAGCGCCGCCGGTTACGCCGAGGGCAAGCCGCTCCACGACAGCTGGAGCTGATCCCGTACGACCCGCAGGGGCCGCCCGCCGAAACGCTTCGGTGCGCGGCCCCTGCGGCGTTCCCGCAGCTCCCGCCGGAGCGCGGGGCGGTGTGGGGCGCCCGTACGATCGGGTGGTGGGCGCGCAACGAACCACCGGGGCCCGCCACGGCGCGCAACGTTCCGCCGTGGTTGCGCAAGGAACCTGCATTACGGCAGGTCAGGGCCGGGCCGTAAGGTCAAGCGCTGTACGTGGAGTGGCGGGGACCGCCTGCTCGGCGGTCTCCTGCTGCGGGTGTGTTCCGTCTGCCCGCACGCCGACCGCCGCCGGTCACCGTCCCCCGTTCCCCGACCGGCAGCGATGAAGGAGCCACCCCAGTGTTGGAGCACGGCGCAGCCCCGCCCCCCGGGGGCAGCGG
>NZ_VKJP01000180.1 GCF_007280575.1 Streptomyces benahoarensis | reverse complement strand
ATGAGCGTCTCGTGGGCTCGGAGATGGGTATAAGAGACAGGTCCGGACGGGGCGTCAGGACCGCACACCGGCCGGTGCGTCGGGCAGGTGGGTCAGGACGCCGTGGGGAGGAGCCCCGCCAGGCCGTTCGCCCACAGCTGGTTGACCTGGGCGCGCTCGTTGGCGTCCGGCTGGGTGTTCTGGCAGGACGTGCCGGGGCCGCCGCCGGACATCAGCTCGCTGCACGGGCCCTCGTAATGGTCCGGCAGACCCAGCACATGGCCGGTCTCGTGGGCCACGACGCGGGTGGAGTTGTACTCCTGATTCTGCTGGTAGTCCAGGAAGACGTAGCCGCTGCCGTGGCCGTCGGTGCTGGCGTACGAACCGCGCGGGTCGTTGCCCTCGCGGTACTGGAAGTCGCCGCCGCCGCCTTCCTGGAGCTTGACGTTGGAGACCGCGCTGTTCCAGATCTGCGCGGCCTGGGATATCTGGCTCGCGAACGTCGGGGCGCCGCTCGCGTCGTAGGTCACGGTGACCGACTGCGCGTGCGGGTTCGCCTTCAGCTTCTTCGCCGCCGACTTCAGCACGGCGTCGAAGAACGCCTTGGTGTCGGCCTTCTGCGCGGCCGAACCGGTGTACGCGGCCACCGAGGCGGGCGTGGAGCGATGAGAGGTGGGGGCGGAGGACGTCGCGGACGCCGGGACCGCCGCGGTGAGCGCGGCGGCGAGGCCCAGGCCGAGCGCCGCCGACAGCGCCGTCTTGGGAGATCTCATGTGGGGGCTCCTTAATTTCCGAGGGCTACGGCCGCTGTGTGGGGCGGCGGCCGGGGCCCCGGATTTCTTGGTGCCGCCGAGTCTGGACGCAGTTCACCCGTGAGGCGGAGATGCCAGGAGGCGATAGGACGGCTCAATACCCCAGGGGAAAGGGGCAGTTCATGGCGGTTCAGGAGTCTGGTGTGACGCCTTCGCGCATGGCTATGCTCCCCGCGTGGAGCTAGAGGTGAGGCATCTTCGAGCCCTGTGCGCCATCGCCGACTCCGGCAGCGTACGGAAGGCGGCCCGTCAGCTGGGCATGACCCAGCCGTCGCTGACCACGCAGCTCCACCGCATCGAGAAGGCACTCGGCGGCCAGCTCTTCTTCCGCGCCGCCACCGGTAGCCGCCCCACCCCGCTGGGCCATGTGGTGCTCTCCCGGGCCCGCCCGATCGTCGCCGACATGCGGGCCCTGGTCGACGAGATCACCGCCGTCTCCGTCCGCGAACAGGGCGCCCGGCTGCGCATCGGCAGCACCAGCAGCCGTGCCGTCGCGGGCTGGCTGCGCCGCCTCCGCGCCCGCCTGCCCGGCACCGACCCCGCCCTGCGCATCGACGTCTCCGCCAACGCGCTGCTGCAGATGGTCTCTTCCGGCCAGCTCGACGCCGTCTTCGTCCACGAGGTCGAGGGTGCGCCGCTGCGCGTACCGACCAACCTCGACCAGCACGAACTCATCGCCCGCGAACCGCAGTTCATCGCCCTCCCGGCCACCCACCCGGCCACCACCAAGGAGGTCGTCGACCTCGCCGACCTGGCGGGCGACCCGTGGATGGTCGACCCGACCGTGGACGGCGAATGGGTCGGACTGCGCCGCATCTGGGCCGCCGCCGGGGTCAACCCGCGCGTCGTGCACGGCGATTACCTCACCGCCGCCGACCTCGTCGCCGCCGGCGAGGTGGTCACCCCCTGCCAGCCGACCTCCCGCCCGCGCCACGGCATGGACATCCGCCCCCTGCGCGGCGACCCCCTCGCCGTCCGCCTCTTCATGGCCTGCCGCTCCGACGCCACCCTCGCCGCCCCACCCGAGGCCCTCTTCGCCGACCTCACCGCGTCGTACACGGAGATCGCCTGGGCCAGCGCCGCGTACCGGGCGTGGCTGCTGCGGAAGGGGGACGGGGGGCTGCGGAGGGGATTGGCTTCGGCGTAGGGGGCGCGGCCCGGCGCCCGGATGGCGCAACGCGCCGAATTTCCTCCCCTGCGCGCGCAGCCGGGAACGAGGGCCCCGCCGCACATGCCGAAGGGACCCGGCGGAACATCCGCCGAGCCCCTTCGAAGCGACACCGGTCTGCGGGGGTGCACCACCCGCAGGGCGCCGTGGGTCCGATCCGGGGGATCAGCCCTTCTTCGTCTCCCAGAAGATGCGGTCGACCTCGGCGATGAGGTCCAGGGCCTTCTGGCCGGTGGCCGGGTCGTTCGAGCCCTTGGCGGCCGAGAGGGCCTTGAGGGTGTCGTTGACCAGCTGGTGCAGCTCCGGGTACTTCTCGAAGTGCGGGGGCTTGAAGTAGTCGCTCCACAGCACCGAGATGTGGTGCTTGGCCAGCTCGGCGCGCTGCTCCTTGATGAGGACCGCGCGGGTGCGGAAGTCCGCGTCCTCGTTGGCCTGGTACTTCTCCTGGACGGCCTTGACCGACTCGGCCTCGATACGGGCCTGGGCCGGGTCGTACACACCGCAGGGCAGGTCGCAGTGGGCGCTGACCTTCACCTTGGGGGCGAACAGGCGCGAGAGCATGTTCAGTCCTTCCTCGTGATCGTCTTCTCACGGGCGAGATTACTCGGTGCCGGAACCCTTTTCTCGGGCGGCCCGTGGGTCTTAGGGCAAAAGTCCGGCCACCGGCCGGGACTGATGGAGGATGGACCGGTGAGCTGGAGGGATGGTCCGGTGCGTGCCGGGCCGGGCCGGACCGGGAGGTGGGCTGGATGCCCGAGCGGGTGGACGGGCGCGGGCCCGGGAGCGGCGACGGGCCGGGGCCCGGGGCGCGGCGGCGCGGGCCGGTGTTCGGGCTCGCCGAGGTGTACAACCCGTCGATGCTGCCGACGCTCCGGCCCGGCGACCGGCTGCTGCTGCACTACGGCGCGGCCGTCCGGCCGGGTGATGTGGTGGTGGTCCGGCACCCGTTCCGGCAGGACCTGCTGATCGTCAAACGGGCCGTCGAGCGGCAGGGCGGCGGCTGGTGGGTGCGGGGCGACAATCCGCAGGTGGTCAACGACAGCCGCGAGTTCGGGGCGGTGCCGGACGAGCTGGTGGTGGCGCGGGCCCGGGTGCGGCTGCGGCCGCTGGGGGCTCAGCGCTCGCCGCTGGCCGTGGCGTCCTGGGCGCTGTCGGCGGTGCGTCCGCTGCGTGCGGCGCGTTCGCTCTCCAGCCTCTTGCGGGCGCGGTAGGCGGCGACGTTGGCGCGGGTCGCGCAGCGGTCGGAGCAGTAGCGCCGCGAGCGGTTGGTGGAGGTGTCGACGTAGACGTTCCGGCAGGGGCGGGCCTCGCAGACGCCCAGCCGGTCCACGCCCAGTTCGGTGAGGTGGAAGGCGAGGCCCATGCAGGCGGTGGCGGTGTAGCCGGCGGTCGCGTTGGCCGCGTGGTCGGCGATGTGCATGTGCCAGTCGGGGCGGCCGTCCGCGTCGCGGTACTCGTGGCCGGAGATCTGCGGGCTGACCGGGAACTCCATCATCAGCGCGTTCAGCAGGTCGACGGCGCGGACCTCGTCCCCGTCGGCCGCCGCCTCGAAGACGGTCCGCAGGCGGCCGCGGACCGCGCGCAGCCGGGTCACATCGCTCTCCGTGGCGCGGCGGGCGATCTGCTGCGCGGGCCCGAAGAGCGCGCGGACCGCCTCGACGGAGGTCAGGCTGTCGCCGCCGCGCTCGGGCTCCTCGGTGTTGACGAGCCGCACGGCATAGTCCGAGTAATAGGCCAGTTCCACTTGTAGTCCTTACGGGGGCGGGCTATCGTTCCGGGCAGGTGGCCGTAATGGGTGTTGTGGCTACGAGGGTATTACACGTGGAAGGGGTTCGTGATGACGGAGACCGTGGACGGGGCCGACTGGCAGGCGTGGCAGGACAGTTGGGACCGGCAGCAGGAGTGGTACATGCCGGACCGCGAGGAGCGGTTCCGGGTGATGCTCGACATGGTCGAGGCGCTGGTGGGCACCGCGCCCCGGGTGCTCGACCTCGCCTGCGGCACCGGCTCGATCTCCGACCGGCTGCTGAAGCGCTTCCCGGAGGCCGAGAGTGTCGGCGTCGATCTGGATCCCGCACTGCTGGCCATCGCCGAAGGGTACTTCGCCGGTGACGCGCGGGTGCGGTTCGTCCGTGCCGATCTGAAGGACCCCTCCTGGACGCGGCAGTTGCCGCACGAGTCCTACGACGCGGTGCTCACCGCCACCGCGCTGCACTGGCTGCACACCGAGGACCTGCGCGGGCTCTACGGGCAGCTGGGCACCGTGGTGCGCGACGGCGGCGTGTTCATGAACGCCGACCACATGCCGGAGGAGTCCACCCCGCGGATCAACGCCGCCGACCGTGCGCAGCGCCACGCCCGGATGGACCGCGCCAAGGCCGCCGGTGCGGTCGACTGGGCCGACTGGTGGAAGCTGGCCGCCGCCGACCCGCTGCTGGCCGGGCCGACCGCCGAGCGGTTCGAGATCTACGGGGAGCACGCCGACGGCGACACCCCCTCCGCGCAGTGGCACGCCCAGGTCCTGCGGGACTCCGGCTTCGCCGAGGCGCGGACGGTGTGGCGGTCGCCGAGCGATGCGCTGGTGCTCGGGTTGAAGTGAGGCGGGGGTGAGGCCGGGGGCGCACCCTTTCGGAGGCGCGCCCGGCCCGTGCCCCGGCCCGCGCCCTCCTGCCGTACGGCGGCTGCCCGGCCCCGCCGCCGTACGGCCGTCCCGGCTCCCGGGCCCCCGCCGCCCGTGGCCTGTCCGGGGGCCGGACGCCCCGCCTCCGGGCGGCGGACACCGTTTATGGTGCGGGCATGACACCTCAGACGCCGCAGACGCCTCACAGTTACCTCTCCGACCTGTTCTCGCTGGAGGGTCTGAATGCCGTGGTGACCGGCGGCAGTTCCGGTATCGGCCGGGGGATCGCCGGGGCGCTCGCACGGGCCGGGGCGCGCGTCGTGGTCGTCGCGCGCCGGGAGGCGGAGCTGGCCGCCACCGTCGACGAGCTGACCGCCGACGGCTGCCGGGCCGCCGCCGTGAGCTGCGATCTGGGCAGCCGCGCCGGGTTGCGCGCCGGGGCGGAGGAGGTGGCCGCGGTCTTCGGCGAGCCCGACATCCTGGTCAACAGCGCCGGGATCAACCTGCGGCCGCCGATGGGGGAGATGACCGACGAGGTCTGGGACGCCACGATGGCGGTCAACCTGGAGGCGCCCCATCTGCTGGGGCGCCGGTTCGGCCCCGGTATGGCCGAGCGGGGCTTCGGCCGGATCATCCACGTCAGCTCGCAGCAGGCGCACCGCGCGTTCGTGCAGAGCGGGGCCTACGGGGTCTCCAAGGGGGCGCTGGAGTCGCTGGCGCGTTCGCAGGCCGAGGCGTGGTCGCCGCACGGCGTCACCTGCAACACGCTGGTCCCGGGCTTCGTGATGACCCCGCTCAACGCGCGGCTGTCGTCCGACCCGGAGCGGGTGGCGGCGCTGGCCGCCCGCACCCTGACCGGCCGCAACGGACTGGCCGAGGACTTCGCGGGCGCGGCGGTGTTCCTGGCGAGCCGCGCCTCCGGTTACGTCACCGGGCAGTCCCTCTTCGTCGACGGCGGGTTCTCCGTGCACTGAGCGGAGGCGCCTGGCGACCGGCGGACGGACGGAAGGCCGAGGGTCCACCGGACGGCCCGCCGCCCGCCGAACCGGCCCCGCCCCGAACACGCCGGACCGCCCCCGACGCACCGGAGGCGGTACGCGCCCCCAGGGCCCGTACCGCCTCCGTCGATCCGACCGGTCCGTCCCGGCCTCACAGCACCTTGGACAGGAACGACTTGGTGCGCTCGTGCCGCGGGTTGCCCAGGACCTCGCGCGGGTGGCCGGACTCGACGACCACGCCGTCGTCCATGAAGACCAGCGAGTCGCCGACCTCACGGGCGAAGCCCATCTCATGGGTGACCACGACCATCGTCATACCGTCCGCGGCCAGGTCCTTCATCACATCGAGGACGTCGCCGACCAGCTCCGGGTCGAGCGCCGAGGTCGGCTCGTCGAAGAGCATCAGCTTCGGCTCCATCGCCAGCGCGCGGGCGATGGCGACGCGCTGCTGCTGGCCGCCGGAGAGCTGCGAGGGGTAGTTCCCGGCCTTGTCCTTCAGGCCGACGCGGTCCAGCAGCTTGGTGGCGCGCTCCCGGGCGGACGCCCGCGACTCGCCCTTGACCTGGACCGGCGCCTCCATGATGTTCTCCACCGCGGTCATGTGCGGGAAGAGGTTGAAGCGCTGGAAGACCATGCCGATGTCGCGGCGGCGGGCGGCCACCTCGCGGTCGCGCAGCTCGTAGAGCTTGCCGTTCTGCTCGCGGTAGCCGACCAGCTCACCGTCGACCGACAGTCGCCCGGCGTTGATCTTCTCCAGGTGGTTGATGCAGCGCAGGAACGTCGACTTGCCGGAGCCGGACGGGCCGATCAGGCAGAAGACCTCCTTGGGCGCCACCTCCAGGTCGATGCCCTTGAGGATGTGGGCCGTGCCGAAGGACTTGTGGACGCCCTCGGCCTTCACCATCGGGGCCCCGGAGCCCTTGGCGGGGGCGGACTTGCTGGCGGTCATGCGGCACCTCCGGCGCGGTGGAAGCTCCCGGCCAGCTTCGCCTTGGCGCGCTGGAGCGGGGTGGGCGGCAGCTGGCGGCTGGCGCCGCGGGCGTAGTACCGCTCCAGGTAGTACTGGCCGATGCTGAGCACCGTCGTGGCGATCAGGTACCAGGCGGCGGCGAGGATCAGCATCTCCACCACGACACCGGAGTCCCGGCCGACGTTCTGCGCGGCCTGGAGCAGGTCGTAATACTGGACGGCGATGACCAGCGAGGAGGTCTTCAGCATGTTGATGACCTCGTTGCCGGTCGGCGGGACGATCACCCGCATCGCCTGCGGCACGACGATCCGGCGCAGCGTCTTGGCGTGGCTCATGCCGAGCGCGTGCGCCGCCTCCGTCTGCCCCTCGTCGACGGCGTTCAGGCCCGCCCGGCAGATCTCCGCCATGTACGCCGCCTCGTTGAGCCCGAGGCCCAGCAGCGCGCACAGGAACGGCGTCATGAAGTCCGACCACTCGTCCTTGTAGATCGGCATGATGTCGATGTACTGGAAGACGAGACCGAGGTTGAACCAGAGGAAGAGCTGGACGTAGACCGGCGTGCCGCGGAAGAACCAGATGTAGAACCACGAGACGGACGAGGTCACCCGGTTGTTCGACTGGCGCATCACCGCGAGGATCACGCCGAGCACGATGCCGATGACCATCGACAGCACGGTGATCAGCAAGGTGTTGCGCAGACCCTTGAGGATGTCCGCGTTGAAGAGGTATTCGGGGATGGCGCCCCAGTTGACGTTCCCGGAGGCGAAGGCCCGTACGAGCGCCGCGATCACTCCGAGGACGACGAGCGCCGCCACCCAGCGGCCGTAGTGGCGGACGGGGATGGCTTTGATGGACTCGGGCGGGGACGGTGTGCCGGCCGGGGACCGGTCCGACTTCTCGACGTCGACTGACACGGATGCTGCCTTTCGGAGGTTCAGCGGATCGGCGGGGAGGGCGCGGAAGCGGGCGCCGCGGCGGTCAGGAACCGCCGTTGAGCTTCGCTTCCGGGACCGCCGCTTCCTTGACGTCCCACTTGTCGAGGACCTTGGCGTAGGCGCCGCTCTTGATGGCGCGCTCCAGTGCTGCCTTGAGCGCGTCGCGCAGCTTCTCGCTGCCCTTGGGCACGGCGATGCCGTACGGCGCGGCCTTCACCGGCGCGCCGCCGACCATCTGGAAGTCGTTGCCGTGGCCGGAGACCTTCACGGCGTACGCGGCGACCGGGTAGTCGCTGGAGACCGCGTCCACACCGCCGGTGCGCAGCCGGGTCTGGGCCTCGGAGTCGTTGTCGAACGCCTCCATGGCGATCGGCTGCTCGCCGTTCTTCTCGCACTTCTTCGACTGGTCCTTGGCCAGATCGTGCGAGACGGTGCCGCGCTGCACCGCGATCTTCTTGCCGCACAGGGCGTCCCAGCCGTCGATGCCCTGCGTCTTGCCCTTCTGGGTGTAGATCGAGACGCCGACGTTGAGGTAGTCGATGAAGTCGACGCCCTCACCGATCTTCTTGCCGGTGCTGGAGTCGATGCCTTGCTGGCGTTCCCTGGTGTCCGTCATCGCGGACATCGCGATGTCGTACCGCTTGGACTTCATGCCGCCCATGAGGGTGTCGAAGGTGGCGTTGTTGAAGTTCAGCTTGACGCCCAGTTCCTTGCTCAGCGCGGCCGCCAGATCGGGGTCGATGCCCTCGATCGCGCCGTCGCTGCGGAACTCCACCGGCTTGTACGTGATGTCCGAGCCGACCTGGATGAGTGCCTTCTCCTGGATGTCTTTGGGGAGCAACGTGAAGAGCGGGGCGCTGGTGTCACGATTCTTCACCGCCTCACGGCGGGCGACGGCCGCGTCGGTCTGGTCCCCGCAGGACGTCAGCAGCAGCGCGGCCGCGACCGCGGTCGCCCCGGCCACGGCTGTCCGAGACCTGCCGGAGGCCGTGCGACGGGTGGGACGTGCGGTCATGCTGATCCTCCTGCGGATGGGGAAAAGCCGGCGGGCAACGGCCGGGAAGAAGGGCTCACAGCCACCCCGACCTCGGTCGATGGACGGAATCCTGCCATCAGGGATCCGATATTCGGACTGCCGTTCAGGTCAAAATCGGATAACAGACCAGGGGTGTTCGGCTCGGCCTGCTCCACCGCTGTGCGGTGACCGGGATCTACGGCACGGGCCCCTCTGCCCCGCCCGTCCGGATGTCTCGAAATATGGACGAGGACCCCTAACCCTTCCGGGGATTCGCCCCATTGATCTTTATTGTCGGATCCGCCGGGGGGTGGGGTGACGGATCTGGCTCGTCGCCCGCCACGCCCGTCCGGTAGAAAGGGGCGTTACACCCCTCATCCGGGGCTCAGGGCGCGTGTGCGGCGCGCCCGGCGTCCGTACCTCCCCCCGCGTACCGGTCATCCGGCGCGCAGGGAACGGACGCGGTGCCCGCCCACCTCCCAACCAGGGGTGGCCACCCTCACCATTTACGAACAAAGGGGTTCAACAAAGTGGCAGCGGAGATCGTCAATCCTCGCAGCGACAGCACCGACGAGGGGGCCGACGGCGTCGGCGCCTCCTTCGACCCGGCCTTCGCGCTGCACCGTGGCGGCAAGATGGCCATCCAGGCGACCGTCCCCGTCCGCGACCGGGACGACCTGTCCCTCGCGTACACGCCGGGCGTCGCCAAGGTCTGCAGCGCCATCGCCGAGCGGCCCGAGCTGGTGCACGACTACACCTGGAAGTCTCAGGTCGTCGCGGTCGTCACGGACGGCACCGCGGTGCTGGGCCTGGGTGACATCGGCCCGGAGGCGTCCCTCCCGGTGATGGAGGGCAAGGCCATCCTCTTCAAGCAGTTCGGTGGCGTGGACGCGGTGCCGCTCGCGCTCGCCACCACCGACGCCGACGAGATCATCGAGACCGTCGTCCGGCTGGCGCCCTCCTTCGGCGGCGTCAACCTGGAGGACATCTCCGCGCCCCGGTGCTTCGAGATCGAGCGCAAGCTCCAGGAGCGGCTGGACATCCCGGTCTTCCACGACGACCAGCACGGCACCGCCGTCGTCACGCTCGCGGCGCTGCGCAACGCCGCCAAGCTGACCGACCGGGCGCTGGGCCAGCTGCGCGCCGTCATCTCGGGCGCGGGCGCCGCCGGTGTGGCCATCGCCAAGATCCTCATCGAGGCGGGCATCGGCGACGTCGCGGTCTGCGACCGCAAGGGCATCGTCTCCGCGGGCCGCGGCGACCTCACCGAGGTCAAGCGGGAGCTGGCCGGCTTCACCAACAAGGGCGGGCGGACCGGTTCGCTGGAGGACGCCCTCGACGGCGCGGACGTCTTCATCGGTGTCTCCGGCGGCACGGTCCCCGAGTCCGCGGTGGCCACCATGGCGAAGAACTCCCTGATCTTCGCGATGGCCAACCCGAACCCGGAGATCCACCCGGACGTCGCCCACAAGTACGCGGCCGTCGTCGCCACCGGCCGCAGCGACTTCCCGAACCAGATCAACAACGTGCTGGCCTTCCCCGGCATCTTTGCCGGTGCCATGAAGGTGCGGGCCTCGCGCATCACCGAGGGCATGAAGCTCGCCGCGGCCGAGGCGCTGGCCTCCGTCGTCGCCGACGAGCTGAGCGCCGAGTGCGTGATCCCCTCGCCGTTCGACGAGCGCGTCGCCCCGGCCGTCTCCGCCGCCGTCGCGGCCGCCGCCCGTGCGGAGGGTGTGGCACGCGCCTGACGCGTGCCGCGGCCTCGCCGCGTTGCCGACGGGCCGGGCCCGCGCCTCTTGGGGTGCGGGCCCGGCCCGTTGTGCGTGCGGGGCCCGGCCCGTTGGGGGTGGGGGAGCGAGGGGTGTGGCCGGGCCCGGTGCCCGGCTCGTGGTGGCCGGGGCCCGGTCCTTCGTCCCGCCCGGTTCCGTGCCCCGGCGCCGTACGCCGGTCCGTCCACGCGGCGCGCGTCACAGCTCCGCCCCGTACCGCGTCGGGCGTCCGCGGCCTAGGTTGGCCTCATGTTTGCTGCCTATGCCGCGCGCATCGACCGAGACCAGCCGCTCAGCGGCCTCGAACTGGGCGAACGCCCCGCCCCGGAGAGCCGCCCCGGCTGGACCACCGTGAACGTCAAGGCCGCCTCCCTCAACCACCACGACCTGTGGACGCTGCGCGGGGTCGGCATCACCGAGGACGCGCTGCCGATGATCCTCGGCTGCGACGCCGCCGGGACGGACGCCGACGGCAACGACGTCGTCCTGCACTCCGTCATCGGCCAGACCGGCCACGGCGTCGGCCCCGGCGAGACCCGTTCCCTCCTCACCGAGCGCTACCAGGGCACCTTCGCCGAGCAGGTCACCGTCCCCAGCTGGAACGTCCTGCCCAAGCCGAAGGAGCTGACCTACGAGGAGGCCGCCTGCCTGCCCACGGCCTGGCTCACCGCGTACCGCATGCTCTTCACCAACGCCGGGGTGCGGCCCGGCGACAGCGTTCTCGTCCAGGGCGCGGGCGGCGGCGTGGCGACCGCCGCGATCGTGCTGGGCGCCGCCGCCGGGCTGCGGGTCTTCGTCACCAGCCGCGACGAGGGCAAGCGGCGCCGCGCCGTTGAGCTGGGCGCCGAGGCGGCGTTCGGCAGCGGGGAGCGGCTGCCGCACCGGGTGGACGCGGTCATCGAGACGGTCGGCGCCGCCACCTGGTCGCACTCGGTCAGGTCACTGCGCCCCGGCGGCACCCTCGTCATCTCGGGCGCCACCAGCGGTTTCCACCCCGAGCGCACCGAACTCAACCGGATCTTCTTCCTGGAGCTGAAGGTCGTCGGCTCGACGATGGGCAGCAAGGAGGAGCTGGCGTCGCTGCTCAGCTTCTGCGCCGCCAAGGGCGTCCGCCCCGTCATCGACTCCACCCTGCCGCTGGACCGGGCGCGCGAGGGCTTCGCGAGGATGGCGGAGGGCGACCTGTTCGGCAAGGTCGTCCTGACGGTCTGAGCGGGGACGACGGAGAGTGAGGGGCGAAGTGGGCGACGGCATACGGGTGTTGCGGGCGGCGGAACGGGTCGCCGCGCCGTGGAGCAACGGCGGCGGGGTGACGCGCGAGATCGCCGCCCACCCCGACGGCGCGGGCTGGGACGCCTTCGACTGGCGGGTCAGCCTGGCCGACGTCACCCGCGACGGCCCGTACTCCCCGCTGCCCGGCATCCGCCGCGTCCTCACCGTCGTCGACGGCGCCGGACTGCACCTGACCGTCGACCTGTCTCTGATACACATCTCCGAGCCCACGAGACGCTCATGAATCTCGTATGCCG
>NZ_VKJP01000017.1 GCF_007280575.1 Streptomyces benahoarensis | reverse complement strand
TACACCGATTAATTCGGCGGCAGCGTCAGATGTGTATAAGAGCCAGGCACGGCACCGTCGTGCTCGGCGCCGTGCCGCAGCCGCCCGCCCGTGAGGCCGGGACGATGATGCTCACGGCCCAGCAGCTCCCCGCGCACCAGGGCGACGGCCCGCCGCCGCAGCCGCTGGCGGCCGGTGGCGGCCTGGCCAAGGAGCCCGGCACGATGATGCTGAAGGCCCCGGCCGCCCCGCCCGGTCAGCCGGGCCCCGGCGCCCCTCAGCCCGGTGCCCCGGTACCGGCCGGTCAGCCGGGCCCCGCCGCGCAGATCCCGCAGGCGGGCGCCCCGCAGGCCCCGCAGCCGCCCGCCCAGGGGCCCGGCGCCCCTGCGCAGCAGCCCGGCCCCGCGTTCCACCAGGGGCAGCCGCATCCCGGCGCGCCCCAGGGTGCGCCCGCCGGGTACACCTCGCCGATCCCGGTGCGCTCCACCCACCTCGGGCATGCGCTCGCCTCCGAGTGGACCAAGATCCGTTCGGTCCGCTCGACGCTGTGGACGCTGGGTGCGCTCTTCGTCCTGATCTTCGGCATCGGCACGCTGACCGCCCTCGCGCTGGGCACGCAGCGGTACGTCGACCCCAAGCTCGGCATGGCGTTCTTCGGCGTCCTGCTCGGCACGCTCTGCATCATCCCGCTCGGCGTCCTGGTCATCTCGTCCGAGTACGGCACGGGCATGATCCGTACGACGATGACCGCCTGCCCCCGCCGCGCCCGGGTGCTCGCCGCCAAGGCGATCGTCTTCACCGCGCTGGCCTTCGTCATCACGACGATCACCACCACGCTCGTCGCCGTGCTCACCAACGGCATGGTCAGCGGCCCGGACCCGACGTCCGGCGAATGGTTCCGGGTCACCGTCGGCGCCGGTCTGTACGTCTCGGTGCTCGGCCTGCTGGCGCTCGCCGTCGGCTCGCTGCTGCGGCACTCCGCGGGCGCCATCAGCGCCATGCTCGGCCTGGTGCTGCTGCCGATGCTGCTGGCGGTCTTCATGCTCGGCTCGGAGAGCCTGAAGTCGGTGAGCAAAGCCCTGATCGAGTACTCGGTGCCCAACTCGCTGGCGTCGCTGTACGGCAACCCGTTCCTCGGCACGGACACCGGCCCGCAGGGCTGGGAGCCCCTCTGGATCCTGATCGGCGTCACCGCGGTCGTCCTGGGCGCCGCCTTCGCCGCCCAGTCGAAGCGCGACGTGTAGGACGGCTCCTCCCCGGAGGACACCAGGGCGTGCCCGCCCGTTCCGCCTCGGCGCGGGACCGGCGGGCACGCCCTTCGCCGTTCCCGTACGCGGTGCGCACCCCGCGGAATACCCGATGACGTCCGACGGCCGCACCACTACCCTCGCGGGCGTGATCCACGACGAGGAACGGCTGCTGGCCCTGGAGGTCGACGCGGTCCACGGCCTCGAACGCTCCCCCGGCGGCCCGCCCGCCCGCGTACGGAACCGCTCCGTGCTGGCGCTCCGGGCCTGGTCGTCCCGGGCCCGCCTGGCGGCGCTCGGCCCCGCCCTCGCGCATCTGGACGCCCTCGACGACACGGACCAGCCGTACGCGCCCGGCCGCGCCCCGACCCGCTCGTGCGGCTCGCCGCGTCCCTGGGCGACCGGGCCGCCTCCCTGGAGGGCGGCCCCTGCTTCGTCTTCCCCACGCCGCTCCCGGACCCGGGCCCGGCGCCGCTGCCCGTCCTCGTCTCCTCCGACGAGGGCCGCACCGCGGCGCGTGAGCTGATCCGGCCCGGCAACTGGCAGCCCGGCGAGTGGGCCGAGCTGATCGGCGGCGGCGCGGGCGCGTGGGCGATGGCGGTGCACGACGGGCAGCCCGTGTCGATCTGCCACACCCCCGCCGCGGGCGCCACCACCGCGGAGGCCGGCATCTGGACCCGCGCCGACTTCCGCGGCAGGGGCCTCGCCCCGGCCGTCGTGGCCGCCTGGTCCCGGCGCGCCCGCCACGGCAAGGAGGCGCTCTTCTACAGCACCACCGCCGACAACCACGCCTCCCGGTCGGTCGCCCGCCGCCTGCGGCTCACCCCGCTGGGCTGGCTGTGGTGGCTGCGGGAGGCGGCGGACCGGGAAGGCACGGCCCAAGTGCCGGGCTAGTACCGCGGCGCGTTCCGCGATCGCTGGAGCCGGGCGCTGCGGCGGTCCCGGGCGTTCCAGCACGCCTTGTGCCAGTGGCGGCGGTCGTCGACGTCGCCGAGCTGCGGCCAGGCCACGACGTGCGGGATGCCCGGCGGGATCTCCTGGTCGCAGCCGGGGCAGCGGTAGTGCTTGGCGGCGCCGCCACCGCCGACGTGCCGGACGACCCACTCCTCCCCGCGCCACTCCGCGGTCTGTTCCAGACCGTAGCGGTCCCCCTCTGCGCGTTCGGCGGGCTTCGCACCGCCATGCTGGCGGTTTCGACGCGGAGACACAGGGCACCTCGGGAGATCTGCGGGGTCACGGGCCGTCACCAGCGTACGCGCCGGACAGGCGGGCGCGGCAGGCCCGGTGCGTTCCTGCGATCATCCGCAGAACCGTGCGCCGGACCGTGCCTTCGGCACGTGTCAGCCGTTATTGCCTGAGTGGGGAAAGCCGCGTCGGCTGCGAGGAGGCAGAGAGCGATGCGCGTTGGGGCTTTCGTCCTGGCCGCTCAATTCCCGGGCCAGGGACAGGGGGAAGCGCTGTACAGAGCGGTCCGCTGCGCGGAGGTCGCGGAGCGGTCGGGGCTCGATGACGTATGGCTGGCGGAGCACCACTTCGTGCCGTACGGCGTCTGCCCGTCGGCGGTGACGCTCGCCGCCCTGTTGCTGGGCCGGACGGAACGGATCGGCATCGGCACCGCGGTCAGCGTGCTGCCGACCCAGCATCCGGTGGCGCTGGGTGAGCAGGCGGCGCTGCTGCACCTCACCTCCGGCGGCCGCTTCACCCTCGGCGTCGGCCGCGGCGGCCCCTGGGTCGATCTGGAGGTCTTCGGCGCCGGTCTCGCCGCGTACGAGCGGGGCTTCCCGGAGGCGCTCGATCTGCTGCTGCGCTGGCTGCGCGAACCGCGGGTCGGTGCGGCGGGCGAGCGGTACGCGTTCCGGGAGGTGGCGGTGGTGCCGCGCCCCGCGCAGGCGCTGGCGCCGCCCGACGCCCCGGACGCGGAACTGCCGGGCCCCGGGGTGCTGGTGGCGTGCACCTCCCCCGCGTCGGTGCGGCTGGCGGCCGCGCGCGGGCTGCCGATGCTGCTGGGCATGCACTGCGCGGACGACGAGAAGGCCGAGATGGTGGCGTTGTGGCGGACCGCGGCGCGGGAGGCGGGGCGGGGCGGCGACGAGATCGCGGCCGCCCGCCATGTCTCGGCCGGTGTGGTACAGATCGCCGACGACCGGCGGGACGCGGTCGAGACGCTGACGAAGGCGATGCCCGGCTGGCTGCGCCAGGGGCTGGGCGCGCATGTCACCGTCGACGGCCGGGTCCGCGCCATGCGGGACCCGGTCGCGTACACGGAGAAGCTGTGCGCGCTGCATCCCGTCGGGACGCCGCGGCAGTGCGCGGACAAGCTGGCGGCGACGGCGGAGCGTACGGGCATCACCACCCATGCGCTGCTCGTCGAGGGTTCGGGTGATCTGGCGGCCACCGAGGAGAACGTCCGCCGCCTCGGCGGGGACGTCACACCGCAGTTGGGGTGACCGGCCGTACGCCCCGTCCGCCGGACGGGGCGTACGGTGCCGCGCGGTACGTCGGTGTGGTCAGCGGTCCGGTCGGTGCCGCTGCCGCGCACACCCGTGTGCAAGGCGCCGGAAGGGCGCGTGGAAAGGGTGCGCGGCGGCAGCGGAAGCGGTCAGCAGTCGCGGAGTACGGGCGACTGGTTCAGCAACTGGCCGCGGATGGAGGTGAAGCGGGCCAGGCGGTCGTCGACCGCCGGGTCGAGGGGGAAAACCGCGACGCGATGGCAGTTCTGGAAGGCGAGACGTACACCGAAGTGACGTTCCAGCGATCCGCGGATCGCATCGCTCGCCAGCGCACGCAGCAACTGACCGCGCGCCTGCTCGTCCGGCGGCGGCGTCAGATTGTCGGCGAACTCCCCGCCGTCCGCCTTCAGCCGGTCCACCAGCGAGCTGATCATTCCCCATGCGTAGGGCAGGGAGGTGCGGACGCAGTCGACAAATGCGGCTTCGTCGACCTCGCCTCGCTCGGCCTGTTCGAGGAGGGCCGGTGAGACGTCGAGCGACATGAGGTTCTCCTCTCGCGGCCCCGCCGGAACGGGGGGCCTCACGGAACGGGATATGGGGCATCGCGACGGAGCGTGTCTGCCTCACGACCCCCCGCATCAACGGTAGGCCGCGCAAGAGCCCGGCACCAGAAGATTGCACAGACAACCAGCCAAGGGCCGCCGCCGGAGGTGCGGGGGTTTCCCCCGGAAACGTCCGCGTCTCCGGGGCGAATCGCGCGGGTGGCCTCCGGTCGAGTAGCGTGACGCCCCATGCGTCTCGTCATCGCCCGCTGCTCCGTGGACTACGCGGGCCGGCTCACCGCCCATCTGCCCTCCGCCCCCCGCCTCATCCTGGTGAAGGCGGACGGTTCGGTCTCCGTCCACGCGGACGACCGCGCCTACAAGCCCCTCAACTGGATGTCGCCGCCGTGCACCCTCAAGGAGGGCGACGGCCAGGTCTGGACGGTGGAGAACAAGGGCGGCGAGAAGCTCATCATCACCCTTGAGGAGGTCCTGCACGACTCCTCGCACGAACTGGGCGTCGACCCCGGTCTGATCAAGGACGGCGTGGAGGCCCATCTCCAGGAGCTGCTCGCCGACCGCATCGAAACCCTTGGCGAGGGCTATTCGCTGATTCGGCGCGAATACCCCACCGCCATCGGCCCGGTGGACATCCTGTGCCGTGACGCCGACGGTCAGACCGTGGCCGTGGAGATCAAGCGGCGTGGCGAGATCGACGGTGTGGAGCAGCTCACCCGCTATCTCGAACTCCTCAACCGCGACCCGCACCTGGCGCCGGTGAAGGGCATCTTCGCCGCCCAGGAGATCAAGCCGCAGGCCCGGGTGCTGGCCACCGACCGCAAGATCGGCTGTGTGGTGCTCGACTACGACGGTCTGCGCGGTATCGAGGACGACAAGCTCCGCCTCTTCTGACCCCGGCGACCCTCCGGTCCCGTACGACGGCCCGGTACGCGCCCGGCTGCCCCCAGGGCGGCCGGATCCGTACCGGGCCGTTGCGCGTTTCCGTACGGGCGTCGCACGGCCCGTACGGGAGCGCCCGTACGGGCCGGAGCCGCCGCCGCGCCGTCAGGCCGTCGGGGTGCCCGACAGCGTGGCCGTGCGGGCGGCGGTGCCGTGGGTCTGCGGGTCGGAGGCGGACGGGCTCTGGCCGGTCGGCTTGCCGGTGGGGTCGGTCGGGTCCGGCGTCGTCGGCTCGTCCGTCGGGTCGCCGGTGGGCGTCGGCTCGGTCGGCCGGTGCGTGGGCCGGGTCGGGCGGCTCGTCGGCTCGGTGGGGTGGCCGGTGGGCCGGGTCGGGCCGGTCGACGGGTCCGTCGGCGTCGGGGAGCCGGTGGCCGAGGCCGTGGTGGGCGCATCCGTCGACGGGGACGGGCTCTCCGCCTCCTGCGACGGCGTGGCCGAGGCGGCGGTGGCGGGCGGCGGCACCTGCGGGGACCAGGTGTCCCCGGGCGTCGTCGGCTCCGCGTCGTCCGGTTCGGTGGGCTGTTCCAGGGTGGTGCGGCCGCCGGGGCGGTTGTCGTCGCCGCCCGAGGTCGCGCCGAGCGTGACGACGGTGCCGAGCACTGCGGCGAGCAGCACGCCCGCGCCCGCCGCGGTGAGATTGCGGCGCGTGGTGGCGGATTTCCGGGCCGCGAGGGCCGGTTGGACGGCGGTCTCGTCGCCCTTCTTCCCGGCGGGCGCGGGGCGGGAGGTGACGACCGGCGTCCCGGCCACCGGCGTCTTCGGGCCGGAGGCGGCCTGGCGCGGCCCGGTGGACGGCGCCGCCGCCGCGGGCGGCATGGCGGCGCCGGGCGCGGGCGGCGGCGGGGAGCCGGTGCCCTCGGCGCTCTGCCGCTCCCGGTCGGCGACGAGGGCGAGGGCGCGGCGGCCGGCCACCGCGCCGCTGCGGTCGGAGAGCACCCCGCGCAGCCCGATGGACGCCTCCAGTTCGGCGCGCGCCCGGTCGAGGCTGTCGCCGCAGAGCGCCAGGACGCCCAACTCATGGTGGAAATAGGCTTCCTCGGCGACCTCACCGGCCAGCCGCGCGGCCTCCTGGCCGTGGCGCAGAGCGCGTTCCCAGGCGCTCCAGTGCAGCCCGGCGGCGAACGCCGGAGCGGCGGTACGGGCCAGCAGCACGGCGGCGCTGGCGTGGCCGCTCTCCCGGCCCGCGGTGAGCGCGGCCATCGCGGCGAGCACGGCGTCCGCCTCGGCCGCGGCGCGCTCCGGGGTGACCGAGGGGTGCCCGGCCCACCAGGCGTAGTGCTGGGCCGCGGTGTGCGCCCGGGCGGTCGCGCCGTCGGCGTATCCGGCGGCGGCCAGCTGGTCCCGGACGGTGGCGGCGAGCCGGTAGTGGCCGCCCGCCGGGGTGATCAGCCCGCAGCCGAGGAGGTCGCCGAGGGCGGCGTCGGCGTGGGCGTCCTGGGTGAGGGCGGGGAGGTGGGCCTGGTGCGGGAGTTCGCCGCCGAGCGCCACCGCGAAGCGCAGCGTCTCCTGGGCGGCCGGGCCCAGCCGTCCGGCGATCACCGGCGCGGGCGCCGCGGTGTCGGCGGCGGAGGGCAGCGGGGCGTGGGGCTGCCCGGGGACGCCCGCGGAGGCGGGCGCGAAGAGGCCGGGGCCGTCGACGGGGGCGCCGCCGGGCCGGTCGCGCAGCCGCAGCAGCGCCGCCGCCTGGACGAAGCGCAGCGGCAGCCCCTCGGACTCGAACCACAGGTCGGCGGCCCAGGCGGTCTCCTCGTCGGCCAGCGGCCGCTGCACGGCGCGCTCCAGGAGCCGCAGACCGGCGGCGCGGCCGATGCCGCCGAGGAAGACCTCCTCGACGGGGCAGCCGGGGCTGGGCGCCGCGACGTCGGGGGTGGCGGAGAAGAGGAAGGCGCACTCGGGGGTGGCGTCGAGCAGTTCGTCCAGGGCCCGGCCGCCGAACTCCAGGTCGTCGAGGACGACGATCGCGCCGATCCCGGCGAGCAGCCGCGGCAGCTCCTCGCGGTCCGGCCGGTGCTGCGGTGCGCGGTGGACGGCGGCGAGGAGCGCGTACAGCAGGTCGGCGGGGGTGCGGTGGTAGCCGGAGAGGCGGACGACGCCGTCGGGGGCGATCCCGGTGCAGGCGGTGGCGACGGCGTCGAGGAGGCGGGTGCGGCCCGCGCCGGACGGCCCGGTGAGCCGTACCGAACGGCCGCGGGTCAGCAGGCGCACCAGCCGCTCGGTCTCCTCGCCGCGCTCCTCCAGCGTGGCGGTGCGGGAGGCGTGGACGGGCGCGCCGGGTGGCACCGGGGGCGCCGCCGCGCGGGCGGCCTCGGCGCGCTCCTCGGCGTCGCGCCGGTCGGGGTCGGCGGGGCGTTCCCCGGGCGGGCAGGGTTCCATCTCGCTGCCGTCGAGGGGGTTGACGGTGACGAGGTAGCGTCCGGCGACGAGGCGGACGGTGCGGACGGGCTCTTCGGGGCCGGTCTGCATCCCGCCGAAGGCCGGTGCGCCGGGTTCGTCGCCGCCCGCCGGGATACCGCTCTCGTCGGGTCCCCGCCGGGTGTTCGGGTCCATGGTCACAGCCCCCAGATGCCCTTCTGTTCGCTCCGCCCGGCCGCGCGGGCCCGTCCTCGTGACCGGGTGCGCGCCGTCGTCGTGTGGTCCGGCCGGCCCCCGGCCGCGCGGTGCGGGCGGGGCCGGGGTCAGCCGCCGCGGGTGCCGCGGACGCGGAGGTGACCCTAGCCCCGGGATGGTACGGGCCCGCCGCCGGGGCCCTGACATGTCCGGAACGACCCGTTCCGACGGTATGACCGCGGAATCGACGGACGTGAACGGCCCGGGACTGCCGTGGAACGCGGCCGTCCCGGGCCCGCCGGGACTCACACCCGGGGCAGCGTCTCCGCCGCGAGCCCGCCCTCGATGGCGAGAATGCGGTGCAGGCGGGTGGCGACCAGCAGCCGCTGCATCTGGGGCGGCACCCCGCGCAGCACGAGACGGCGGTTGACCCGGCCCGCCCGGCGGTGCGCCCCCATGATCACACCGAGCCCCGTGGCGTCCCAGGAGTCCAGCTCGGTCAGATCCAGCACGAGATCGCCGCATCCGGAGTCGACGGCGGTGTGCAGGGCCGTACGGGCGTCCGCCGCGCTGCGGACGTCGAGGCGGCCCCCGACGATCAGCTCGGCGTGGTCGCCCTTGATGTGCATATGCGCTCCCCGAATGGTGTGGTGCCGTGCTGGAGGTCTACCGAACTGACTGCCTCTCCGACGGCGAAGTTGCCGCCCGTGAGCGAACCGATACCGAATTCACCCGACGGGGTGACCACTTCGCCGTCCGCGATCTGACGTCACGTCAGCGCCCGTGGACATGCCTCCTCCTGAGCCTTCCAGGATGCCAGGACGCGCCGCCGTTCAGTGCGCGTAGAACCCGCGCCCGCTCTTACGGCCGATGTCGCCCGCGTCGACCATCCGCCGCATGATCTCCGGCGGCGCGAACTTCTCGTCCTGCGACTCGGCGTAGATGTTGTCGGTGGCGTGCAGCAGGATGTCGACGCCGGTGAGGTCGGCGGTGGCCAGCGGGCCCATCGCGTGACCGAAGCCCAGCTTGCACGCGAGGTCGATGTCCTCGGCGCTCGCCACGCCCGACTCGTAGAGCTTGGCGGCCTCGACGACCAGTGCGGAAATCAGCCGGGTGGTGACGAAACCGGCGACGTCACGGTTGACGACGATGCAGGTCTTGCCGACGGACTCGGCGAACTCGCGGGCGATGGCGAGGGTTTCGTCGCTGGTCTTGTAGCCGCGCACCAGCTCGCACAGCTGCATCATCGGCACCGGCGAGAAGAAGTGCGTGCCGACGACCCGCTCCGGGCAGGAGGTGGCCGCGGCGATCTTCGTGATCGGGATCGCGGAGGTGTTGGAGGCGAGGACCGCGTCGTCCTTGGCGAGCTTGTCGAGCGCCTGGAAGATCTCCCGCTTGACCTCGATCTTCTCGAAGACCGCCTCGACGACGACATCCGCGTCGCCGACCGCGTCCAGATCGGTCGTGGTGGTGATGCGGGCCAGCGCCTGCTCGGCGGCGTCCGCGTCCAGCTTCCCCTTGGCGACGAACTTCGCGTACGACGCCTCGATACCGCCCTTGCCGCGGGCCAGCGCCCCGTCCGTCACATCGCGGAGCACCACGTCCCACCCCGCCTGGGCGGAGACCTGCGCAATACCGGATCCCATGAGTCCGGCACCGATGACGGCGAGCTTCTTTGCCACTGCTGTCCCCTCACACCCTGTGTGTTCCAGAATCGGTCAGGGTGACGTTATCCGTACTGAGCGATCGTTTGGTAGGTAAGAGACACGCGTCACGCCCGGCCCCCGGCGAACGGCGCCCGGCGGCCCGTCCGTCCGTGTCCCGCGTCACCCGGAAGGCCGTCAGACGACCCCGCACGCGGCGGAGTTAGGGACCCGCGGCGGCCGGGCCCGGCGCGCCGGATCCGCCCGGCGGCCCGCCGCGTACGCTCGTGCCATGGTGAATCTGACGCGCATCTACACCCGCACCGGCGACAAGGGCACCACCGCCCTGGGCGACATGAGCCGCACCGCCAAGACCGACCGCCGGATCGCCGCCTACGCGGACACCAACGAGGCCAACGCGGCGCTCGGTGTGGCCCTGGCCCTCGGCGAACTGCCCAAGGACGTCCGGGCGGTGCTGCTGCGCGTGCAGAACGACCTCTTCGACGTCGGCGCCGACCTGTCCACCCCGGTCGTCGAGGACCCGAAGTACCCGCCGCTGCGCGTCGAGCAGAGCTACATCGACAAGCTGGAGGCGGACTGCGACCGCTTCCTGGAGCGGCTGGAGAAGCTGCGCAGCTTCATCCTCCCCGGCGGCAGCGCCGGTGCCGCGCTGCTCCACCAGGCGTGCACGGTCGTCCGCCGCGCCGAGCGCGCGACGTGGGCGGCGTTCGAGGAGCACGGCGACACCATGAACCCGCTCACCGCCACCTACCTCAACCGCCTCTCCGACCTGCTGTTCATCCTGGCCCGTACGGCCAACAAGGAGGTCGGGGACGTGCTGTGGGTGCCGGGCGGCGAGCGGTAGTCGTATCCGTAGTCGCAGTCGCAGTCGTACGAGCGGTGACCGTAGTCGTATGGGTCCGGGGCGCCCCCGCCGGCGGCCCGGACCGCGCTCAGCGCAGCACCTTCGGGCGCCGCCGCGCCGCCTCCGGCTCCCCGGCCGGCGCCTTCTTCGGCCACAGCAGGTACGACAGGGCGATCACGCCGTGGACGGCCACCAGCCGGGCCATGGTGAGCTGCCACTCCCGCAACGCCGCGGTGTCACCGTCGCCGACGTACCAGGCCGCCAGCTCCAGCAGCCCGGCGGCGACGGCGCCCATCGCGACCGTCCGCAGCCACAGCTTCCCCTCGTGGCGGGCGCGGGCCAGGCCGTGGCGGGGCGGCTTCACCGGCCGCGGGGCGCCGCCGAACCGGTGCGCGGCATGGCCGTCGGCCCAGCGGATCGTGTAGTGGCCGTAGGCGACGGTGTAGCCGAGGTAGACGGCGGCGAGGCCGTGCTTCCCGTCCGCCGTGGCGCCGGTGCGCAGATCGATCGCGGTGACGGTCAGCAGCACCAGCTCCAACAGCGGCTCCAGCAGCAGCACGGCGGCTCCGGTGCGCGGCATCCGGCACCCGTACCGCAGCACCAAACCGGCCGCGAGCAGCACCCAGAACCCGACCTCGCAGACGACGATCAACGTGACAACCATGGCGTTCCTCCTCCGGGACGCCTCAAGACTGCCGCCGCCACCCGGCCCGGGACGTCGTCGCCGACGACGATTCCGGCTGCATCTTTCGATGTAGTGACGGCGCCGGGACAGTCGCCGTGACGACGAGGCGGGCGCCGCCCCGGCCGTGTTGGATGGACGGGTGCCGCCGCTCCCCCGCCCCGTCCGCCCGCACCGCGACGACGTCCTCATCGCGGCCGCCGGGCTGCTCGGCGGGGTGCTGCTGTGGGCGCTGGGCCTGCGCGGCGCGCCACCGGTGCCGGGGCTGCCGCCGTGGGCGTCCCTGGTGGCGCCGGCCATCGCCGCCGGGGCCGAACTGCTGCGCCGCACCGCACCGCTGACCGGCCTGGCGCTCGCCACCGCCGCGCTCGCGCTGGACACCTGCGCCGGGACGCTGCTCGCCACCGTCGTGATGTTCACCGACCTCGTGTACGCGGCGGTCCTCCACGGCGGGCCCCGCGCGGCCCGCCGCATCCCGCCGGGCACCGCGCTGGCGACCGTCCTCGGCACGCTGATCGCGCTCGCCGTGGCCCGCGACCCGCAGGCGCTGTTCGTCGGCGTCTTCCTCGGGCTGATCACCCTCACCCCCGCCTGGACCGGCCTGATCGTCCGCCACCACCGCGACGCGGCCCAGGCGGCCCGGCTACGGGCCGAGCAGACCGCGCTGCTCGCCGGGATGGACCGGGCACAGGCGGTCGCCGGGGAGCGCGCGCGGATGGCGCGGGAGCTGCACGACGTCGTCGCCGGGCATCTGTCGGCCATCGCGCTGCACACCACCGCCGCGCAGACCCTCGACGATCCGGCCGCGACCCGGGAGGCGCTGGGCGTCATCCGCGAGAACAGCGTGCGGGGCCTGGCCGAAATGCGCCGCCTCATCGGACTGTTGCGCGCCTCCGGCGGCTCCGAGGCCGACGGCGAACCACCCGCCGTCCCCACCCTCGACGGCCTCCCGGCCCTCCTCACCCGGGCCCGGGCGACGGGGGCGGGCGACGGGCTGGTCTTCAGCCTCCACGACGGCCGCCAGGGGTACGAGGACGGGGCCCGGCTCAGCGGCAGCTCCCGGTCCGGCAACGGCACACGGACCGGCGACGGTGCCGCCCGGCCCGGCGGCACCCCCGCCTCCCTCCCCGCCCCCGTGGAGCTGGCCGCCTACCGCATCGTCCAGGAATCCGTGACCAACGCCCTCAAACACGCCACGCCCGGCGAGGTCACCGTCCGCCTCGACCGGACGCCGGGCGGCCCGCTCATCCTCGTCGTGACCAGCCCGTACGGGACCCGCCGCGGGCCGGGCGGCGCGCGGGTGCCGGGCTCGGGCGCCGGACTGACCGGCATGCGCGAGCGCGCCGCGCTGCTGGGCGGCGTCTGCGACGCGGGCCCGGCGGACGGCCCCGACGGCACCGTATGGCGGGTACGGGCCACACTCCCCGCCACCGAGGAGGCACCCCCGACATGACCGGCACACCCCCGCGCCCGCTGCGCGTCGTCGTCGCCGAGGACCAGTCCGCCGTCCGCGCCGGGCTCGTCCTCATCCTCCGCTCCGACCCCGGCATCGAGGTCGCCGGGGAAGCCGCGGACGGCGAGGAGGCGGTCCGCCTCGCCCGCGAGCTGCGCCCCGATCTCGTCCTCATGGACATCCAGATGCCGCGGCTGGACGGCGTCTCGGCCACCCGCCGGATCGTCGCCGAGGGGCTGGCGGACGTCCTGGTGCTGACCACCTTCGACCTCGACGCGTACGTCTTCGGTGCCCTGCGCGCCGGTGCCGCCGGATTCCTGCTCAAGGACATGGACGCCACGGCGCTGCTGGCCGCGGTGCACACGGTGGCCGCCGGGGACGGGCTCATCGCCCCCGCGGTCACCCGCCGTCTGATCGCGGAATTCGCCGGGACCTCCGCACCCCGGGAACGTACGGAGCCCGGGCCCGGCCCCGCGGTGCTGGAGGCGCTGACGCGGCGCGAGCGGGAGGTCCTGGGAGTACTGGGCCGCGGCCTGTCGAACGCCGAGGCCGCGGTGCGGCTGGAGATGGCCGAGGCCACCGTGAAGACGCATGTCAGCCGCTTGCTGGCCAAACTGGGACTCCGCAGCCGGGTGCAGGCGGCCGTCCTGGCCCAGGAGCTGGGCGTGGAACCGCCGCCGTAGTCGGCCGCGGCGGCGTAGGGCGGGGCTCTCTCTTACGCCACCTTGCCCCTTCCCCAGGCTCCGTCCGGGGGTACGGGGGCCTCAGGCCACATTGGCCCTCCCCCGGACTCCGTCCGGGGGCACCCCCTTCAGCGGGGCTCTCTTTCAGGCAACATTGACCCTCCCCCAGACTCCGTCCGGGGGCACCCCCTTCAGCGGGGCTCTCTTTCAGGCAACATTGACCCGCTGCCCGGGCGGCGCCGCCTCCAGCCAGGCGAGGAAGCCGGTGAGGGCGTCCTCGCTCATCGCCAGTTCCAGGCGGGTGCCACTGTGGCGGCAGACGAGGACGACGGAGTCGGAGAGCAGCGCCAGCTCCTCCTCGCCCTGCGGGGTGCGGCGCTCGACGACCTCGATGGCGGAGCGCTCCAGGATGCGGCGGGGCCGCGGCGCGTAGGAGAAGACACGGAACCACTCGACGCAGTCACCGTTGTAGCGGGCGACGCCGTAGATCCAGCCCTTGCCGCTGGGCTCGCCTTCGTCCTCCGGTACGTTCCAGCGCAGGCTGCAGTCGAAGGTGCCGCCGGACCGCTGGATGAGCCGCCGTCGCAGCCCGAAGACGAACAGCCCCAGCAGCACCAGTACCACGACCGCGCCGCTCACGAGCAGAGCGAGGACCATCTCGACCGACCTCCTCGCCTCTGTGGGGGATCCCCGCGCCGGGTCGGGCGCGAGGGAGGGAAACGCACCTGCATTGCCTCAGCCGCGGGCCGCTCCGGAAGTCTCCGGGCAGCCCGCGGCTGAGGATCGATCTCGTCGGTGACGGGGCTCAGTGAACGCCCGTCACCGCGCGCAGCCGGACATCGGCGCGACGCTCGGCGGCCGCGTCAGCGTCCGACTTCGCTCGCTCCAGTGCCCGCTCCGCGCGCTGGACATCGATCTCGTCCGACAGCTCGGCGATCTCTGCGAGCAGAGACAGCTTGTTGTCTGCGAACGAGATGAAGCCGCCGTGCACCGCGGCGACGACAGTACCGTCCCCGCTCTCGCCGGTCGTACGGATCGTCACCGGGCCCGACTGCAGCACGCCGAGCAGCGGCTGGTGTCCGGGCATGACGCCGATGTCGCCCGACGAGGTGCGCGCGACGACCAGGCTGGCCTCACCGGACCAGACCTGCCGGTCCGCTGCGACCAACTCGACGTGCAGCTCAGCCACGATGGCTCCTCGGGTCTCCACCTGCCGGGTCCGGCAGATGTTGGGTCAAATACTAGTGGTCGTACGGGCCGGGGGCGGCCAGGGCCGCCCCCGGTACCGAAGCCGGGGTCAGGAGACGCCCAGCTCCTTGGCGTTCTTCTCCAGGTCCTCGATGCCACCGCACATGAAGAAGGCCTGCTCGGGGAAGTGGTCGTACTCGCCGTCCGCGATGGCGTTGAAGGCGTGGATCGACTCGTCGAGCGAGACGTCCGAACCGTCGACGCCGGTGAACTGCTTCGCGACGTGGGTGTTCTGCGAGAGGAACCGCTCGATACGACGGGCGCGGTAGACGGTGAGCTTGTCTTCCTCACCCAGCTCGTCGATACCCAGAATCGCGATGATGTCCTGGAGGTCCTTGTACTTCTGCAGGATCGTCTTGACGCGCGAAGCGCAGTCGTAGTGCTCCTGCGTGATGTACCGCGGGTCCAGGATGCGGGACGTCGAGTCCAGCGGGTCCACCGCCGGGTAGATGCCCTTCTCCGAGATCGGACGGGACAGAACGGTCGTCGCGTCCAGGTGGGCGAAGGTGGTGGCCGGCGCCGGGTCGGTCAGGTCGTCCGCGGGGACGTAGATCGCCTGCATCGAGGTGATCGAGTGACCACGGGTCGAGGTGATGCGCTCCTGGAGGAGGCCCATCTCGTCCGCCAGGTTCGGCTGGTAACCCACCGCGGACGGCATACGGCCGAGCAGCGTGGAGACCTCGGAACCCGCCTGGGTGTACCGGAAGATGTTGTCGATGAAGAAGAGGACGTCCTGCTTCTGGACGTCACGGAAGTACTCCGCCATCGTCAGACCGGCCAGGGCGACGCGCAGACGGGTGCCCGGCGGCTCGTCCATCTGACCGAAGACCAGCGCGGTCTTGTCGATGACGCCGGAGTCCGTCATCTCCTCGATGAGGTCGTTGCCCTCACGGGTGCGCTCACCGACACCGGCGAACACCGACACACCGTCGTGGTTGTTGGCCACGCGGTAGATCATTTCCTGGATCAGAACGGTCTTGCCGACACCGGCACCACCGAACAGACCGATCTTGCCGCCCTTGACGTACGGGGTCAGCAGGTCGATGACCTTGACGCCGGTCTCGAACATCTCGGTCTTGGACTCGAGCTGGTCGAAGCTCGGGGCCTTGCGGTGGATCGGCCAGCGCTCGGTGATCTGGGCGGCAGCCTCGGGCTTGTTCAGGATCTCGCCGAGGGTGTTGAAGACCTTGCCCTTGGTGATGTCGCCGACGGGCACGGTGATGCCCGCACCGGTGTCGGTCACCGCGGCCTGGCGGACCAGACCGTCGGTGGGCTGCATCGAGATCGCCCGGATGACGCCGTCACCCAGGTGCTGGGCGACCTCAAGGGTCAGCGTCTTGGTCGTGCCCTGCTCGGCAGGGTCGTCGACGTCGACGTGCAGCGCGTTGTAGATGTCCGGCATCGCGTCGACGGGGAACTCCACGTCGACAACCGGGCCGATGACCCGCGCGACGCGGCCTGCGGCCACGCCCGACGCGGCGGTCGGCTCAACAGTGGTGGTCATAGTTGTCAGTCACTCCCCGCGGTCGCGTCGGCCAGGGCGCTGGCGCCACCGACGATCTCGCTGATTTCCTGGGTGATTTCGGCCTGGCGGGCCGCGTTGGCAAGCCGCGAGAGCGACTTGATGAGCTCTTCGGCGTTGTCGGTGGCCGACTTCATCGCGCGCCGCGTGGCGGCGTGCTTCGAGGCGGCGGCCTGGAGCAGCGCGTTGTAGATCCGCGACTCGACGTACCGCGGCAGCAGGGCGTCGAGGACGTCCTCCGCCGAGGGCTCGAACTCGAAGAGGGGAAGGATCTCCCCGCCCTTCGCCGGCTCGTCCTGCTCGCCCGCGGCGGTACCGAGGCTGAGCGGCAGCAGCCGGTCGTCGAGCGCCGTCTGCGTCATCATCGACACGAACTCCGTGAAGACGATGTGGAGTTCGTCCACACCCCCCTCGGCGGTGTCCTTCTGCACGGCGGCGATCAGCGGTGCGGCGATCGCCTTGGCGTCGGCGTACGTCGGGCTGTCGGTGAAGCCGGTCCACGACTCCTGCACCGCCCGCTCGCGGAAGGCGTAGTACGACACGCCCTTGCGCCCGACGATGTAGGCGTCGACCTCCTTGCCCTCGGCCCGGAGCCGCTCGGTGAGCAGCTCCGCGGCCTTGATGACGTTGGAGGAGTAGCCGCCGGCCAGACCGCGGTCGCTCGTGATGAGCAGCAGCGCGGCGCGGGTCGGCCGCTCCGCCTCGGTCGTGAGCGGGTGCTGGGTGTTCGAGCCGGTGGCAACCGCTGTCACCGCGCGGGTCAGTTCACTCGCGTACGGCGTCGATGCCGCCACCTGACGCTGCGCCTTGACGACGCGCGAGGCGGCGATCATCTCCATCGCCTTGGTGATCTTCTTGGTCGCGGTGACGGAGCGGATGCGACGCTTGTAGACCCGGAGCGTGGCTCCCATGGATCAGGTCCCTTCCGTCGTCACTGGGCGGTGCTGACCGGAGCGTCCTCACCGAGAAGCTTGCCGTCCGAGGTCTCGAACTGCTGCTTGAAGGCGGCGACGGAATCGGTGAGCGCCTGGATGGTGTCGTCGGACATCTTGCCGCCCTCGACGATGCTGACCAGCAGGTCCTTCTTCTCCCGGCCCAGGTGGTCCAGGAGCTCCCGCTCGAAGCGGCGGATGTCCTCGACGGGCACGTCGTCCATCTTGCCGGTGGTGCCGGCCCAGATGGAGACGACCTGGTTCTCGACGGGGTACGGAGCGTACTGACCCTGCTTGAGCAGCTCGGTCATGCGCTTACCGCGCTCCAGCTGGGCCTTCGAGGCGGCGTCCAGGTCGGAACCGAAGGCGGCGAACGCCTCCAGCTCGCGGTACTGGGCGAGGTCCACACGAAGACGGCCGGAGACCTGCTTCATGGCCTTGTGCTGGGCGGAGCCACCGACACGGGAGACCGAGATACCGACGTTCAGCGCCGGGCGCTGGCCCGCGTTGAACAGGTCGGACTCCAGGAAGCACTGACCGTCGGTGATGGAGATGACGTTGGTCGGGATGAACGCCGACACGTCGTTCGCCTTGGTCTCGACGATCGGGAGGCCCGTCATCGAACCGGCACCGAGCTCGTCGGAGAGCTTCGCGCAGCGCTCCAGCAGACGCGAGTGCAGGTAGAAGACGTCACCCGGGTACGCCTCGCGGCCCGGCGGGCGGCGCAGCAGCAGGGACACGGCACGGTAGGCGTCGGCCTGCTTCGAGAGGTCGTCGAAGATGATCAGGACGTGCTTGCCGGAGTACATCCAGTGCTGGCCGATGGCCGAGCCGGTGTAGGGCGCCAGGTACTTGAAGCCCGCCGGGTCGGACGCCGGGGCGGCGACGATGGTGGTGTACTCCAGGGCACCGGCCTCCTCCAGCGCGCCGCGCACGGACGCGATGGTGGAGCCCTTCTGGCCGATGGCGACGTAGATGCAGCGGACCTGCTTCTTCGGGTCGCCCGAGCGCCAGTTGTCGCGCTGGTTGATGATCGTGTCGACGGCCAGGGCGGTCTTGCCGGTCTGGCGGTCGCCGATGATCAGCTGACGCTGGCCACGGCCGATCGGGACCATCGAGTCGACGGCCTTGTAGCCGGTCTGCATCGGCTCGTGGACCGACTTACGGACCATGACGCCCGGAGCCTGCAGCTCCAGGGCGCGGCGGCCCTCGGACTCGATCTCGCCGAGGCCGTCGATCGGGTTGCCCAGCGGGTCGACGACGCGGCCGAGGTAGCCCTCGCCCACGGCGACCGAGAGCACCTCACCGGTGCGCTGCACCGGCTGGCCCTCCTCGATACCGCTGAACTCGCCGAGGACGACCGCACCGATTTCGCGCTCTTCGAGGTTCAGCGCGAGACCGAGGGTACCGTCCTCGAACTTCAGCAGTTCGTTCGCCATCGCCGAGGGAAGGCCCTCGACCTTCGCGATGCCGTCACCGGCCTCGCTGACCGTGCCGACCTCCTCGCGCGAGGCCGCGTCCGGCTTGTACGCCTGGACGAAGTTCTCCAGCGCGTCCCGGATCTCCTCCGGCCGGATCGTGAGCTCCGCCATCTGGGTTCCCTGCTCTCCTTGTTGGGCCCGAAGTTACTTGCGGGGGTCTGGGGTTACGTCCCCAGGGGGTTTCCGCCTACGGCCCAACTCGGGCCGCCGTCGTGCTTGTGCTGTCTCCCGGCGCGGGCTCCCGGCCGCGGCCGGACCTCTCGGTCCGGCCCGTCGGTGCCGGTGCTCTGTCACCGGTGGTGCAGCTCTTGAGTTGGTGGCTGGGTCAGCCGGCCATCCGCCGTGCCGCCTCGTCGAGGCGGTCCGCGATGCTCCCGTTGATGACCTCGTCGCCGATCCGCACCTGCACACCGCCGAGGACCTCGGGGTCCACGTCGAGGTTCAGGTGGATCTGCCGTCCGTAGACCGCGGCCAGCGCGGCAGCGAGGCGCGTGCGCTGTCCTTCGTCCATCGGCACCGCCGTGGTGACCACCGCGATCACGCGGTCGCGTCGGTGCGCGGCCAGCTTGGAGAGGGCATCGAGCCCTGCTTCCAGGCTACGGCCTCGCGGCTGGGCCACGAGCCGGCCCACGATGCGCGTGGTCACCGGGTTGGCCCGGCCGCCCAGCAGCGTGGTCACCAGCTCGGTCTTGGCGGCGACCGAGGCGTTGCGGTCGGTCAGTGCGCGGCGCAGCTCGCCGTTGGAGGTGAGGATCCGGCCGAACCGGAACAGCTCGTCCTCGACGTCGTCGAGCCGGCCGGACCGCTGTGCCGCGGCGAGGTCGGCGCTGTAGGACAGCTCCTCCATCGCGTCGGCGAGGTCACGCGAACGCGACCAGCGGGACCGGACCATGCCGGACACCAGGGCGGCGGCCGGACCGCCGATCTTGGTGCCGAGCAGCCGGTCGGCCAGCTCGGCCCGCGCCTCGCCGGACTGCGCCGGGTCGGTCAGGACCCGACGCAGCGAGACCTCGCGGTCGAGCAGAGCGGTGACGGCAGCCAGCTCCTCGGCGAGCTTCGTCGCGTCGACGGACGCGTTGTCCGTCTGCGCGTCGAGCTGCTCGCGTGCGGAGGCGAGTGCCTCGCGGCTCGCTCCGTTCATCGGCCGGCCTCAGCCTTCGTCGTCTCCGACGCCGCCTTGGCCTCGATCTCGCCGAGGAAGCGGTCGATGGTCCGGCTCTGCCGGGCGTGGTCCTCCAGGGACTCGCCGACGAGCTTGCCGGCCAGGTCGGTGGCGAGCTTGCCCACGTCCTGGCGCAGGGACTGCGCGGCCTGCTTGCGGTCGGCCTCGATCTGGGCGTGACCGGCAGCGATGATTTCCTCACGCTGCCGCTGGCCCTCGGCGCGCATCTCGGCGATGAGCGTCGCGCCCTGCTCCTGCGCCTCCTGGCGCAGGCGCGCGGCCTCGTGGCGGGCGTCGGCGAGCTGGGCCCGGTAGTCCTCCAGGACCTGCTGGGCCTCGGCCTGTGCGGCCTCGGCCTTCTCCATGCCGCCTTCGATCTTCTCGCGGCGCTCGTCCAGAACCTTGTTGATGTTCGGGAGGAGCTTCTTGGCGAGGAAACCGAAGACGATGAAGAAGGCGATCAGGCCGATGACAAGCTCTGGGATCGGCGGGATGAGCGGGTTCTCGGGAACCTCGACCTCACTCGCCAGGCTGACCAGGGTCACGTCAATGCCTTCCGTCTAAGGGGATCGTCGGTGCGTTTCGTTTACTTGTAAACGAAGCCCATGACGATGCCGATGAGGGCGAGCGCCTCACAGAAGGCGAAACCCATGATCTGGTTGGTGCGGATCAGGCCCGCGGCCTCGGGCTGACGGGCCAGGGCCTGGGTGCCGTTACCGAAGATGATGCCGACGCCGACGCCGGGGCCGATGGCGGCCAGGCCGTAACCGATCGCGCTGGCGCTGCCGGTGAACGCGTCTGCGGAGGCGAGGGTCTGGAGAGCGGACATGCCGGTTCTTCCTTCTCTTTCAAGGACCGGTGGGGGTTGGCCACCGGACGTCTGTTGGTATGGGGAGGCGGGGTGCTCAGTGGTGCTCGGCGAGCGCGCCCTGCACGTAGTTGCAGGCCAGGAGGACGAAGACGTACGCCTGGACGGCCTGGATGAACAGCTCGAAAGCGGTCATCACGATGGTCATCACGAACGAGGCGCCCGCGTAGACGAAGCCGAAGCCGTTCGCCAGGTAGAAGCTGGCGATGGTGAACATCACGATGAGCATGTGGCCCGCGAACATGTTCGCGAAGAGTCGCACCGCGTGGGTGAAGGGCCGGATGAGCACGTTCGAGAAGAGCTCGATGATCATCAGGAGCGGCAGGACCGCGCCCAGCGACTTGTCGTAGCCGGTGATGTTCTTCAGGCCGCCGACGAAGCCGTGCTTCTTGAAGGTGAGGAACATCCACAGGACCCAGACCATCAGGGCCAGACCCGCGGGGAAGGCGATGACCGAGGTCACCGGGAACTGGGCGACCGGAATGATCGACCAGAGGTTCATGATCCACACGAAGAAGAACAGGGAGACCATGAAGGGGACGTACTTCTCGCCCTCCTTCTTGCCGAGCGCGTCGTACACGAGCCCGCGGCGCACGAAGTCGTAACCCGCCTCAGCAACCATCTGGAGCTTGCCCGGCACGACCTTGGCGCGACCGAAGGCGGCCCAGAAGAACCACACCACGACGACCGTGCTCAGCAGAGCCAGCAGCATCGGCTTGTTGAAATTGAAGCCGCCGATGGTGAAGAGCGGTTCGAAGACGAACGAATGAAGGCCCGGGGCCTCGAAGCCACACCCCGGGATGAAAAGGTGGCACTCCGTGTCGAAGGCGAGCATCGTTTCAGCACTCACCGCGGGCTCCTTCAGCGTGGCGCATGGGTACGGCAACCTCGTTGTGTCGGCGCGGCATTGAGCCACGGAGCGGCACTGGACTGGTCTTGCGGAATAGGGGGCGGCGTCTCGGCGCTGGGCCGGGTCGGATCGCAGGCATCGGCCACGAGGCCCACCGGCTCCAGCTCGTGGAACTCGGGTGCTCAGCCGCCTGCGCCGACTGTGCCGCAGTTGGCACCGGACGATAGCAGGCCCGTGATCGGGCTTTTATTCCGGCCCTACGTGTCACGTCGGCGACCCCGCCGTCTCCGCCTTCTTCGCCTCTGCGGAGTCAGGGTCCACGTAGAGAATCTTCGCCTTCATGTGACCGCGGGTCTGTGCAGCGATCCACACGAGGGTGGCGCCGAGCAACGTGAAGGCAAATGCCTTCGTATCAAAGAGCGTTGTGTCCTTGAAAGTCAGCAGGAAGACCGCGACCAGCAGGATCTGCACGGAGTAGAGCAGAAGGCCCATCATCTGGAAGAGCTGCGGGTAATTCTTCGCGGTCTGCTGCAGGACGACGAGTCCCGCTCCCATGACGAGAACCACCAACAGGGTGCCGATCACGGCACCGACGGCCCCCGCGCCACCGACGAGCGCGGCGCTGACCGCGACGGCGACGACGCCGGCGGCAAGCGTGGGCACGAGGGCATGGACGAGAAGTCGGGCGTCATTCGACTGCATGGCGGCGCTCCGGCAAGGGGTGGGGGTGTGTTCGTCAGGGACGAGCGTAGACCCGGGCGGCGGAAGAACCCGCTGAGCCCAAAGGCCCCGCACTGTAGGGACCTTCGGCTCTGTCGCCGAGTCTCGTGAACGGTATCACAAACTATTTGATGAGGTCTTTACCTCTATCGTGTGCCGCCCGTCACACGTGAGCGTGACCCCGCGCGTTGGTGCAGCGACAGGCGGCACTTTGTCTGCTATAGGGCCAAGTCACCCGATTTAGCGATGCAGTTGACGGACATCAGCGGCGTCACACACGAGTTTCAGCGGTGACTGTCCGCCCGGCGACGCTCCACGAAGCGTGACCGCTCGCCGATCGCGGTGGCGCCGTGCAGCCCCGCGGCGACCGCCTCCCGCGCCTCGTCCCGCTCCCCCCGCACGCCCTCGGCCGACTCCCCCGCGGCGGCTTCGCCGGTCTCCGGGCGAACGACCCTGCGGTAGCGCGGCGGCACGATGCGCTGCGCCCACATCGGCGCCCGCGGCGTGAACCGCGGCAGCAGGAGCAGCACCAGCCCGACCGCGCTCAGCAGCACGATGCCCAGGACGATCCACATGCTCGCGTTGTTGACCGAGTACGCGACCGCGCCGAACGCGATCAGCGCCGACCAGAAGTACATGATCAGGACAGCGCGGCTGTGGGAATGACCGATTTCCAGCAGCCGGTGGTGGAGGTGTCCGCGGTCCGCGGCGAACGGCGACTGGCCGTTCCAGGTGCGCCGGACGATCGCCAGGATCAGGTCGGCGACCGGCACCGCGATGACGGTCAGCGGCAGCAGCAGCGGGATGTAGACCGGCACCATCGAGTGCGTCGCCTCGCGGATACCGCCGGTCTTCAGGCTGAGCAGGTCCGGGTCGACCTGACCGGTCACCGACACCGCTCCGGCCGCCATCACCAGGCCGATCAGCATCGACCCGGAGTCGCCCATGAAGATCCGCGCCGGGTGCAGGTTGTGCGGCAGGAAGCCCAGGCACATGCCCATCAGCACCACCGAGAACAGCGTCGCGGGGGCTGCCGCCTCGATGCCGTAGCCGAACCACATGCGGTACGCGTACATGAAGAACGCCGCGGCGGCGATGCACACCATGCCGGAGGCGAGACCGTCGAGACCGTCGACGAAGTTCACCGCGTTGATGGTGATGACGACCAGTGCGACGGTCAGCAGCGTGCCCTGCGTCGGCGACGGCAGATACGTGCCGACGCCCGGGATCGGGATGTACAGGATCGTCAGACCCTGGAGGACCATCACGCCCGCGGCGACCATCTGGCCGCCGAGCTTGACCAGCGCGTCCACGCCCCACTTGTCGTCCAGCACGCCCAGCAGCCAGATCAGCGCGGCGCCGGAGAGCAGGGCACGCGGTTCGTTGGAGTCCGCGAAGACGCTCTTGAGATTGGTCAGATGGGAGGCCACCAGGAGGCCCGCGCACAACCCGCCGAACATCGCGATGCCGCCGAGCCGGGGAGTCGGCTCGCGGTGCACATCACGGGCCCGGATCTCCGGCATCGCCCCGGCCGCGATGGCGAACTTGCGCACCGGGCCGGTCAGCAGATAGGTCACCGCGGCCGTGACGCACAGCGTCAGCAGGTATTCACGCACGGGCTGCCCCACAGATATAGCTGGCCATCACAGCCCCACACCCTATGCGGGTCCACGACCACGCCGTACACACAGGTGGCGGGCTGCCGGGTGACGGACGTCCGTCACCGTCCCCGCGGAGTGTGACGGAAGGGGGCCGTACGCGGTTCCCGATCAGTTCCGGCCGGGATACGGCGGAAAACCGCCGACGAGCGCCGCGGTGCGCGGGCGGACCGCGGCGTCCCCGCGCAGCGCCGCCCCGATCAGCTCCGCGATCCGCGCCATCTCCGCCCCGCCCATCCCCTGCGTCGTCACCGCCGCGCTGCCCAGGCGGATGCCGGTACGCCGGGCCGTGCCGTCCGGGCAGGCCAGCGCGCAGGTGTCGAGGACGATCCCGGCGGCGGCCAGCCGCCCCCGGGCCGTCCCGGCGTCGAGGCCCAGCGGCGCGGTGTCGGCGACGATCAGATGGGTGTCGGTGCCGCCGGTCGCGAGCGTCAGGCCCTGGTCGGCGAGGGCGGCGGCGAGCGCGCGGGCGTTGGCGACGGTCCGCCGGGCGTAGCCGCGGAACGCGTCGGTGGCCGCCTCGCGGAACGCGACGGCCTTGGCGGCGACGGAGTTCATCTGCGCGCCGCCCTGACTGAACGGGAACACCGCCCGGTCGATGCGCTCGGCGAGCCGCGCACCGCACAGGATCATCCCGCCACGCGGCCCGCGCAGCACCTTGTGCGTGGTGGCACAGACGACATCCGCGTACGGCACCGGGCTGGGCGCCGCTCCCCCGGCGATCAGCCCGGCGGGATGGGCGACGTCGGCGATGAGGTAGGCGCCGGTCTCGTCGGCGATGTCGCGGAAGGCGGCGTAGTCGATATGGCGCGGGTAGGCGATCGAGCCGCAGACCAGGGCCTTGGGGTGGCGCTCGCGGGCCAGGGCGCGGACCTCATCGAGGTCGAGGAGGCCGGTGGCCGCGTCGACGCCGTATCCGGCGAAGTCGAACCAGCGGCCGGAGAAGTTGGCGGGCGAGCCGTGGGTGAGGTGTCCGCCGTGCGGCAGGGACAGGGCCAGAACGGTGTCTCCGGGGCGCAGCAGGGCGGCGTAGGCGGCCAGGACGGCGGAGGACCCGGAGTGGGGCTGGACGTTGGCGTGTTCGGCGCCGAAAAGGGCCCTGGCGCGTTCCACGGCGATCCGCTCGGCGAGGTCGACGATCTCGCAGCCACCGTGGTGGCGGGCGCCCGGATAGCCCTCCGCGTACTTGTTGGTGAGCGGGGAGCCGAGGGCGGCGAGGACCGCGGGCGAGGTGAAGTTCTCCGCGGCGATCAGCTGAAGCGTCTCGCTCTGCCGGGCGCTCTCGCCGACCAGCACCCCGGCGATCTCCGGGTCGGCGGCGGCCAGCGCCGCGAAATCCGCCGGGAACGCCCCGGCGTCGGCAGCCGTTCCGGGGCCCGGCGAGGTGCCCGGGCGCGTGTCGGCCGGTGACGTGCTGCGGGGTGACGCGGTGGTGGCGGACATGGCGCGCTCCGGGCCTCGTGCGGGGACTCACGTCCAATGTAGGCGCGGTGCAGCGATCGGGCGCGGCGGCGGGGCCCGGGCGTACGGGCCGCGCCGCGGGGGCGGGAGACGGCCGGGAGAGGCGGCTACGAGGGCGGGCCAGGGCCACGGATGGGCCGGCGTACGGCGAGCCAGGAGCGCGAGCGCCGGCACCCACCAGGTGCCCGCCCGCACGCACCCCCTACGCCCGCGCCGGAACCCCCGTGAGGGCGGTGACCACCGGATCCAGGGCCTGGTTGATCTCGTCGCCGATGGAGCGGAAGAAGGTGATGGGGGCGCCGTACGGGTCGTGGACCTCGTCGGACTCCGGGTCGGGCGCCAGCAGCCAGCCGCGCAGCGCGGCGGCGGCGCCGACCAGGGTGCGGGCCCGCTCGACCAGGCCGCAGTCGGGCAGCTCCGGGTCGGGCTCCGGCAGAGTGGCCGGGTCTATCGCCCGCACCAGCCGGTTGAACTCCTTCAGCGTGAAGGTGCGCAGGCCCGCGGAGTGGCCCATCGAGATGACCTGGGCGCGGTGGTCGCGGGTGGCGGTCAGGACCAGGTCGGCGCGGATGACGTGCTCATCGAGCAGTTCGCGGCCCAGGAACCCGGCCGGGTCGGCGCCGTAGTCGGCGAGGACCGTCGCGGCGTGCGTCTCCATGGGCGCGCCCTCATGGCCCCAGGTACCGGCGCTCTCCACCACCAGGCCGCCGCTGCCCGCACCGCCCAGCCGCAGGTCGAGCGCGTGGCGGTGCAGCCGCTCGGTGATCGGCGAGCGGCAGACGTTGCCGGTGCTGACGTGCAGGATCCGGAAGCGGGCGGGCGCGACCGGCGCCGCGGTGCGGGCCTGGACGGCGGCGGCGTAGCCGGACGGCGGCACCGACGGGAAGGCGGTCTCGCCGGGCCCCGTTATGCCGCGCCCCAGGGGCGCCATCAATTGGCCACCTCGAGCTCGGGCACGACCTTCCGCAGCTCCTCGGCGCTGAGGGCGCCCTCGCGCAGCAGCACCGGGATGCGGCCGGTGACATCGACGATCGAGGACGGCACGGCGGCGGGCGTGGGGCCGCCGTCGAGGTAGACGGAGACGGAGTCGCCCAGCATCTCCTGGGCGGCGTCGCAGTCCTGCGGGGAGGGGTGTCCCGTGAGGTTGGCGCTGGAGACCGCCATCGGGCCGAACTCGGTGAGGAGTTCGATGGCGACGGGGTGCAGCGGCATGCGTACCGCGACGGTGCCGCGGGTCTCGCCGAGGTCCCAGGTCAGCGACGGCTGGTGGGTGGCGACGAGCGTCAGACCGCCGGGCCAGAACGCGTCGACCAGCTCCCACGCCTGCTCGGAGAAGTCGGTGACCAGGCCGTGCAGGGTGTTGGGCGAGCCGATGAGGACCGGCGAGGGCATACCGCGGCCGCGGCCCTTGGCCGCCAGCAGATCGCCGACGGCGTCGGCGCTGAACGCGTCGGCCCCGATGCCGTAGACGGTATCGGTCGGCAGAACGACCAGCTCGCCGCGGCGGACGGCCGACGCGGCCTCACGCAGACCGGTCGCGCGGTCGGTCGCGTCGCTGCAGTCGTATCGCCGTGCCATTTAACGGTCCTCCTCGTGCGGAACGGATACATCGGGCGTCGGGGCGGCCGTCATGGCGTCACCCGGCGCGCGGTGGCGAAACGGGGCCGGTTGTTCAGGTCCGGGTGATCGGCCGCGTCGGCCCAGCCCCGTTCCTCGGCGAAGATCCACGGCACCTGGCCGCCCTGGGTGTCGGCGTGCTCGATGACGACGAGCCCGCCGGGCCGCAGCAGCCGGTGCGCGGTCCGCTCGATGCCCCGGATGGTGTCCAGGCCGTCCTCACCGGAGAACAACGCCAGCTCGGGGTCGTGGTCGCGGGCCTCGGGGGCGACGTACTCCCACTCGGTGAGCGGGATGTACGGCGGATTGGAGACGACCAGGTCGACCTGGCCGTCCAGCTCGGGCAGCGCGGTCAGCGCGTCGCCGTGGTGGAGGTTGACCCGCGAGCCCTCGACGTTGCGCCGGGCGTACGTCAGGGCCTGCTCGGACAGCTCCACGGCGTGCACCGTGGAGCGCGGCACCTCCTGCGCGAGGGCGAGGGCGATGGCGCCGGAGCCGGTGCACAGGTCGACGATGAGCGGTTCGACGACGTCCATGGCGCGTACCGCGTCTATGGCCCAGCCGACGACCGACTCGGTCTCCGGGCGGGGCACGAACACGCCGGGACCGACGTGGAGTTCGAGGTAGCGGAAGAACGCGCGGCCGGTGATGTGCTGGAGCGGTTCGCGGGCCTCGCGGCGGGCGATCGCCTCCCAGTACCGGGCGTCGAAGTCGGCGTCGGCCACCGTGTGCAGCTGGCTGCGCTTGACGCCGTGCACATGCGCGGCCAGCTCCTCGGCGTCGAAGCGCGGTGAGGGCACCCCGGCGTCGGCCAGCCGCTGGGCGGCCTGGGCCACCTCGGCGAGCAGCAGGTTCACGGGTTCCTCCAGCCGGTCGTGCGGGCGTGCGGGTGGTGCGGGTCTTACTGGGCGGCGGCGAGCTTGGCCGCCGAGTCGGCGTCCACGCACGCCTGGATGACCGGGTCCAGCTCGCCGTCGAGCACCTGGTCCAGGTTGTACGCCTTGAAGCCGACGCGGTGGTCGGAGATGCGGTTCTCCGGGAAGTTGTACGTCCGGATGCGCTCGGAGCGGTCGACGGTGCGGACCTGGCTGCGGCGGGCGTCGGACGCCTCGCGCTCGGCCTCCTCCTGGGCGGCGGCCAGCAGCCGCGAGCGCAGGATGCGCATCGCCTGCTCCTTGTTCTGGAGCTGGCTCTTCTCGTTCTGGCAGGAGACGACGATGCCGGTCGGCAGGTGGGTGATGCGCACCGCGGAGTCGGTGGTGTTGACGGACTGGCCACCGGGACCGGAGGAGCGGTAGACATCGATCCGCAGGTCGTTGGGGCCGATCTCGACCTCGACCTCCTCGGCCTCGGGCGTGACGAGCACACCGGCGGCGGAGGTGTGGATGCGGCCCTGCGACTCGGTGGCGGGGACGCGCTGGACGCGGTGCACGCCGCCCTCGTACTTCAGGCGGGCCCAGACGCCCTGGCCCGGCTCGGTGGCCCCGCCGCCGCCCTTGGTCTTCACGGCCACCTGGACGTCCTTGTAGCCGCCGAGGTCGGACTCGTTGGCCTCCAGGATCTCGGTCTTCCAGCCGGCCCGCTCCGCGTAGCGCAGGTACATCCGCAGCAGGTCACCGGCGAACAGCGCGGACTCCTCGCCGCCCTCACCGGCCTTGACCTCCAGGATGACGTCCTTGTCGTCGCTCGGGTCGCGGGGGACGAGCAGCAGCCGCAGCTTCTCGGTCAGCTCGTCGCGCTTGGCGTCGAGCTCCTTGACCTCGTCGGCGAAGTCCGGGTCGTCCGCGGCGAATTCGCGCGCGGTCTCCCTGTCCTCGCCGGTCTGCTTCCAGGAACGGTAGGTGGTGACGATCGGGGTGAGTTCGGCGTAGCGCTTGTTGAGCCGCATGGCCTCGCGCTGGTCGGCGTGGACCGCGGGGTCGGCCAGCTTCTTCTCCAGACCGGCGTGCTCGCCGATCAGTTCCTCGACCGCCTCGAACATCGTGGGGTTCCTTAGCTGACTGGTGTTTCCGGGTGCCGGTCACCTGGTGCGGCACAACAGCCGCGGCGTGCCGGACCCCCGGCCGGGTCCGTGGCCTGGACGACAAAGCGCCGGTCCGGTCGCCCCTCGGAGGGGCGACCGGCAACCGGCGCCTTGCGGGTCGCTACTTGTTGGCCGAACCGGCGGCCTTGCCGAAGCGGGCCTCGAAGCGGGCCACACGGCCACCGGTGTCCATGATCTTCTGCTTGCCCGTGTAGAACGGGTGGCACTCGGAGCAGACGTCGGCGCGGATGCCACCGCCCTCGACGGTGCTACGGGTGGTGAAGGACGCGCCACAGGTGCAGCTGACCTGCGTCTCGACGTACTCCGGGTGGATGTCGCGCTTCAAGGGGATCTCCTAGGTTCGGGAGTGCTCCGGGTCGTGCCGCGGGTTTGCGTCACGTGAACCGGGGCCGACGGTCCAGTCTGCCAGGACTTGTCGCATCTCCCAAAACCGGGGTGGACCGCCGGGTATTCCCCGCCCCGGGAGCGGGGAAACCCCGGCGGCCGGACGGTTACGCGCCGTCCCCGGGCCTCCACATCGCGTGGCTGCCCGAAGGGGCCGCGGCTACTTCACGTACGAGCCGGTACCGCCCTTGTCGCCCGCGGAGTCCTTGAGCGCGGTCTTCGGGATGGCGCGGTCCTGCCGCAGCGCGTCCCAGACCTGCGCGGTCTGCCGGGGCAGCGGGACGACGCGCGCCGGGTCGAGCTTGTCGTACTCCACGGGCAGCGTGACCATGTGGATGTTCTGCGAGTCGAGGGAGCCGAGGGACTTGGCGAGGCCGGTGAGCGCGCCGACGGAGTTGAGGTCGGTGTCGGTGGTGACGGCCCTGGTGGCGGTGTCGGCGATGTCGTAGAGCTTGGCCGGGCTGGTGAGCACGCCGACGTTCTTGACCTGCTGCATCAGCGCCTTGACGAAGGTCTGCTGGAGCTGGATGCGGCCCAGGTCGCTGCCGTCGCCGCCGGGGACGCCGTGCCGGGTGCGGACGAGCCCGAGGGACTGCTCACCGGTGAGGACGTGATGCCCGGCGGGCAGGTGGAGATGGCTGGAGTTGTCGTCGATCGGCTTGCTGGTGGTGAGTTCGACGCCGCCGAGCGCGTCGATGAGCTTCTTGAAGCCGGTGAAGTCGACCTCGACGAAGTGGTCCATCCGGATGCCGCTGAGCGATTCGACGGTCTTGACGGCGCACGCGGGGCCGCCGACCTCGTAGGCGGTGTTGAACATCGCCCGCCGCGCGCCGGCCACCTCCTTGCCGTCCTTCACGCAGGCGGGACGGGTGATGAGGGTGTCGCGCGGGATGCTGACGACGCTCGCCTTCTTGTGGCCCTTGTAGACGTGCAGCACCATCGCGGTGTCGGAGCGCGCGCCGCCCTCGTCGGTGCCGTACGCGGCGTTGCTGCCGGACCGGGAGTCGGAGCCGAGGACGAGGATGTCGAGGGAGCCGTTGTCGACGTTGTCGGGCCGGTCCTTGCCGAGGGCGGCGTTGATGTCGATGCCCTTGAGGTTGCCGTTGAGCTGGTAGTAGACGTAGCCGAGCCCGGCGCCGGTGAGCAGCAGGCAGCTGACCGCGGCGCAGAGCGTGAGGGTCAGGGCGCGGCGGCGTCGGCTGCGCGCCTTGCGACGGCGCCCCGTGGCGCGTATGCGGCTGCGGCGGCTCGCCGTCGCCCTCTGCGTCCCGTTGCTGTCGGCCATGTGCTCCTCGGTCCGTATGCGCTGCCCCCGCCCGCCCCGTGCGGGCACGGCGCGTCATGTCGTGGGAGACGGGGAGCCGGACGGAAGGGTTGCACAGCGACCTGTACGCACCGGGCGGACACGGGCGGACGCACGCGCGCCGCCGTCCGGCCCGTACGTCCGTCCCGACCTGGACCGATGGCCGGTTTCCGGCCACCGCCAAGCGGTCGGTTCCGGGCATCTCCTGTGCGAAAGGTCTCAGCGGGACACCTCCGGACGGAGGTATACGGACCGGTCGTCGGCGGTTCACCCCTCGTGCCGGGCCCGGACAGCGCGAAGCCCCCGCACGCGAAAGTGCGGGGGCTTCGTGGCGGCGTTGCGCGGCCGGGCGTCAGTCGTTGCCGTTGCCCATGCCCGGCGTCGTCTTCTGGATCTGGAGCAGGAACTCCGCGTTGGACTTCGTCTGCTTCATCTTGTCCAGCAGCAGCTCGATCGCCTGCTGCTGGTCCAGCGCGTGCAGCACCCGACGCAGCTTCCAGACGACGGCCAGCTCGTCGGCGCCCATCAGGATCTCCTCCTTACGGGTGGACGACGCGTCGACGTCCACCGCCGGGAAGATCCGCTTGTCGGAGAGCTTGCGGTCGAGCTTGAGCTCCAGGTTGCCGGTGCCCTTGAACTCCTCGAAGATCACCTCGTCCATCCGCGAACCGGTCTCGACCAGCGCGGTGGCCAGGATGGTCAGCGAACCGCCGTCCTCGATGTTGCGCGCGGCGCCGAAGAACCGCTTCGGCGGGTAGAGCGCGGTCGAGTCGACACCACCGGACAGGATGCGGCCGGAGGCGGGCGCCGCGAGGTTGTACGCGCGGCCCAGACGGGTGATGGAGTCCAGCAGGACGACCACGTCGTGACCCAGCTCGACGAGACGCTTGGCGCGCTCGATGGCCAGTTCGGCGACGGTGGTGTGGTCCTCGGCGGGACGGTCGAAGGTCGAGGAGATGACCTCGCCCTTGACCGACCGCTGCATGTCGGTGACCTCTTCGGGCCGCTCGTCGACGAGGACGACCATCAGGTGGCACTCGGGGTTGTTGCGGGTGATCGAGTTGGCGATCGCCTGCATGATCATGGTCTTACCGGTCTTCGGCGGGGCCACGATCAGACCACGCTGCCCCTTGCCGATCGGCGTCACCAGATCGATGATCCGGGTCGTCAGACCGCTCGACTCACCCTCCAGGCGCAGCCGCTCCTGCGGGTAAAGGGGCGTCAGCTTCCCGAACTCCGGGCGCTGGCGGCCCTGTTCGGGCGCCACGCTGTTGACGGTGTCGAGGCGGACCAGCGCGTTGAACTTCTCGCGGCGCTCGCCGTCCTTGGGCTGGCGGACCGCACCGGTGACGTGGTCACCCTTGCGCAGACCGTTCTTACGGACCTGGGCGAGCGAGACGTACACGTCGTTCGGGCCCGGCAGGTAGCCGGAGGTCCGGATGAACGCGTAGTTGTCGAGGATGTCGAGGATGCCCGCGACGGGGATCAGGACGTCGTCCTCGGAGACCTGCGGCTCGTTGCCGAATTCCTCGCGCCCGCCGCGACGGCCCCGGCGGTCGCGGTAACGGCCACGGCGGCCACGGCGGCCGCCCTCGAAGTCGTCGCCGTCGTCGTGGCGGTTGTCCCGCTGACGGTCCTGACGGTCCTGACGGTCCTGACGGTCGCGGCGGTCGCCCTGGCTGCCGACGTCGCCACCGTCGTTCTTGTTGCGGCGGCCCTGCTGGCGGTCGCGGCGGTCGCCCTTCTGACCGCGGTCCTGACGGTCGCCGCGGTCCTGGCGGTCGCCGCCCTTGTGCTGCTGCTCGGACTGCTCGCCCTTGGCGGGCCGCTCGTCGACGGCGGTGTCGGCCTTGCCCTTCGGCTCGGCCTTGGTGTCGGCCGCGCCCTCGGGGCTGCCGGCGGCCGCGGTGGCCCGGCGGCGGCGGCGCTCGCCGGCCGGCTGCTCGTCGCTGGCCGGCTGACCGGGGATGTCGATCTGCTGACCGGCCTGCTTCTCGGCGGTCTTGTCGGCCTTGGCCGGCTTGTCGGCGGCCTTGGCGGCGTCGCCGTCACCCGTACGGGCCTTGGAGGTGGTACGGCGCTTGGGCTTGGTGTCGGTCTCGGCGGGCGCGTCGGCCTTGGCGGAGCCGGAGGAGCCCGCGGCCTGCCTCTCCTTGATGACCTCGATCAGCTGGCTCTTGCGCATCCGCGCGGTGCCCTTGATGCCGAGGCCGGAGGCGACCTGCTGCAGCTCTGCCAGGACCATGCCGTCGAGGCCGGTACCGGAACGGCGGCGCCGCGTGGTGCCGGCAGCACCGGTGGCAGGCGCGGCGGGAGCGTCCATGGCGGGCGCGGTGGCACTGCCATCGGTGCGCACGCCCATCAGATCGGTGGTGTCGCTCACGAAGGGTCCTTCCCTGGAGCGGGCGTCGGCCTGTCTGGCTCGGCGACCGGTTGTGCTGTCCGGCTGGTGGTCCCGCGGTGTTGCGAACCGGGCCGGGGCGGTGGTCCCGCCGGATACGGCGGAAAGATCAGTTCATTGGTCCGGCGCGAAGGGATGCTGTGTGACCCATGTCCGTCACGCCGATTCCGGAGCGTGCTCACTCCTGCTCGGGCTATTGCTTCGAGCAGTTTGGGAGGCTCCCGGAAGAAAGGTGGTCCCGATAGGGACACGAAGCATCGCGCCACTCAGGCGTCGAGTACTGACTTGAGGTTAACACTACCGGATCCAACAAACATTCCCCCTTCCCAAGACCGGCAATCGTCGATCACCCGCGTCGGTCACCCGGCGAGCGGCAGGACGCATGTGCCCGCCGCGTCGAGGGCCAGCCGGTTGGCCGCCCAGCCCTCTCCCGCCAGTGCGGCGACCTTGTCGGCCGAGGCGTCCTCGGCCAGTGCGAGCACCGTCGGGCCCGCACCGGAGATGACCGCGGGGACACCGTCCGCACGCAGTCGGTTCACCAGCGCCACACTCTCCGGCATCGCGGGGGCGCGGTATTCCTGGTGAAGTCGGTCCTCGGTCGCGGCCAGCAGCAGCTCGGGGCGCCTGGTCAGCGCCTCGACGAGCAGTGCGGCGCGACCGGCGTTGGCCGCGGCGTCCACATGCGGGACGGTGCGCGGAAGCAGTCCGCGGGCGGTCTCGGTGAGCACCGGTTTCCCGGGGACGAAGACGACGGGGACGATCGACGCGGCCGGCTCCATCCGGATCGCGCGGGCCGCCCCGGTGTCCATCCAGGCCAGGGTGAAGCCGCCGAGCAGACAGGCGGCGACGTTGTCGGGGTGGCCCTCGATCTCGGTGGCCAGCTCCAGGAGCGCGGCGTCGTCGAGTCTCTGCTCGCCACCGATGGTGACGGCACGCGCGGCGACGATACCGGCACAGATGGCGGCCGACGACGAGCCGAGGCCCCGGCCGTGCGGAATGCGGTTGGCACAGACGATTTCCAGCCCGCGCGGCTGCCCACCGAGCAGGTCGAAGGCGGTGCGCAGGGAGCGTACGAGCAGATGACTCTCGTCGCGCGGGAGGGTTTCGCTGCCCTCACCTGCGATGTCTACGTGCAGACCGGAGTCGGCGACCCGCACCACGACATCGTCGTACAGCCCCAGCGACAGGCCGAGGGCGTCGAAGCCGGGGCCGAGATTGGCGCTGGTGGCGGGGGTGCGCACCCGGACGGCGGCGGCACGGAACGCGGGACCGGCCATCGCTCGATGACTCTCCTTGATTGATGCTGCGGTATGCCCCGCGCCACCGCGGCGCCGAGGCGCCCGGTCGGCCGCCGGGGACTGTTCTGACCTGCCCTGCACACCACTACGTCATGCCGTGCGGAGGGGAGTTGACTGCCAGCCTATCGAAGGAAGGTTCTGTGGCGACACAGGGCGCACGGGAGGCGCACGGTGCGTGTCGCAGACCGAGCCGTGCCTCACTTCTGACTTTGCAGCCTTTGCACTCTTTGCTGCACGGCGGGTCACCTGCCCCGGGAGCTGGTGACCCGCCGTACGCCCGGCGTGTGCGGTTGCCGGGTTACGCGAGACCGAGACGCTGGGCGGCGGCGTCCGCGTCGATCGGGACGGTGACGGGCTGCGGCGCACCGGCCACCGCCCAGTCGGGGTCCTTGAGGCCGTTGCCGGTCACCGTGCAGACGATGCGCTGACCGGGGTCGACCTTGCCCTCGTCGGCGGCCTTGAGCAGACCGGCGACCGAGGCGGCCGACGCGGGCTCCACAAAGACGCCCTCCTGCGCGGCCAACAGCCGGTAGGCGGCCAGGATCTGACGGTCGGTCACCTCATCGATGAAGCCGCCCGACTCGTCCCGCGCCTGCTCCGCGAACGACCACGACGCAGGGTTGCCGATGCGAATGGCGGTGGCGATGGTGTGCGGGTCCTTGACGACCTCGCCGCGCACGATCGGGGCGCTGCCGGACGCCTGGAAGCCCCACATCCGCGGGGTGTGCGAGGCGATGCCGTCGGCGGCGTATTCGCGGTAGCCCTTCCAGTACGCCGTGATGTTCCCGGCGTTGCCGACGGGCAGGACGTGGATGTCGGGCGCGTCGTCGAGCATGTCGACGATCTCGAACGCCGCGGTCTTCTGGCCCTCGATCCGCACAGGGTTCACGGAATTCACAAGTGCGACCGGATACTTGTCCGAAAGCCCACGGGCGAGCGTCAGACAGTCGTCGAAATTTCCGTCGATCTGGAGGATCTTCGCGCCGTGCACCAGCGCCTGGCCCATCTTGCCGAGGGCGATCTTGCCCTGCGGGACGAGCACCGCGCAGACCATCCCGGCGCGCACCGCGTACGCGGCGGCGGAGGCGGAGGTGTTGCCGGTGGAGGCGCAGATCACCGCCTTGGCGCCCTCCTCCTTGGCGCGGGTGATGGCCATCGTCATCCCGCGGTCCTTGAAGGACCCGGTGGGGTTGGCACCCTCGACCTTGAGGTGCACCTCGCAGCCGGTGCGCTCGGACAGCACCTGCGCGGGGACGAGCGGCGTGCCGCCCTCCCGCAGGGTGACCACCTCGGTCGTGTCGCTGACCGGCAGCCGGTCACGGTATTCCTCGATGATTCCGCGCCACTGACGGTTCGCGGCGGACGCGGTGGAATTGGCAGACATGGGTTCCTTTACTCCCCTTCGACCCGCATGATGCTGGCGACACCGCGGACGGTGTCCAGCTCACGCAGAGCCTCGACGGTCGACGACAGGGCGGCGTCGGCCGCCCGGTGGGTGACGACGACGAGGGATGCCTCGCCGTCTCCGTCGGGCCGCCCTTGCTGACGGACGGTGTCGATCGACACCCCGTGCTCGGCGAAGACCGTGGCGACCTGCGCGAGCACGCCGGACTTGTCGGCCACGTCGAGACTGATGTGGTAGCGCGTGACGACCTCGCCCATCGGGCTGACGGGCAGCCGCGTGTACGCGGACTCCCCCGGCCCGGTGGTGTCGGCGACCTTGTTGCGGCAGACCGCGACGAGGTCGCCGAGCACCGCGGACGCGGTCGGCGAACCGCCGGCGCCCGGCCCGTAGAACATCAGCTGACCTGCGGCGTCGGACTCCACGAACACCGCGTTGTACGCCTCGCGGACGGAGGCCAGCGGATGGCTGAGGGGGATCATCGCGGGGTGCACCCGGGCGGTGACGGACGCGCCGTCCGCGGCACGCTCGCAGATGGCGAGCAGCTTGACGGTGCACCCCATCCGCTTGGCGGAGGCGATGTCGGACGCGGTGACCTCGGTCAGGCCCTCGCGGTGCACGTCATCGATGGTCACGCGGGTGTGGAAGGCGATCCCGGCGAGGATCGCGGCCTTCGCGGCGGCGTCGAAGCCCTCGACGTCGGCGGTCGGGTCGGCCTCGGCGTACCCGAGGGCGGTGGCCTCGTCCAGCGCCTCGCTGTATCCGGCGCCGCTGGTGTCCATCTTGTCGAGGATGAAGTTGGTGGTGCCGTTGACGATGCCGAGGACGCGGTTGACCTTGTCACCGGCGAGCGATTCGCGCAGCGGGCGAACCAGCGGGATCGCGCCGGCGACCGCGGCCTCGTAGTAGAGGTCCGCGCCGTGCCGCTCCGCCGCGGCGTGCAGCGCGGCGCCGTCGGCGGCGACCAGCGCCTTGTTGGCGGAGACGACGCTGGCGCCGTGCGCGAAGGCGGTGGTGATCAGCTCACGGGCCGGTTCGATGCCGCCGATGACCTCGATGACGACATCGACGTCCTCGCGTTTGACCAGCTCCATCGCGTCGGTGGTGATCAGCTCGGCCGGGATGCCCTCGCGCACCCGGTCGGGGCGGCGGACGGCGATCCCGGCCAGCTCCACGGGGGCACCGATGCGGGCCGCGAGGTCGTCGGCGTGCGTCGTCATGATGCGCGCCACCTCTGAGCCGACCACACCACAGCCCAGGAGCGCCACCTTCAGCGGACGCGTACGCATCATTCGACCTCTGCTTTTCATCGATACTGCCGTTTTTCTTCTTGGTGATTTCTCAGTCTCACGCACCGGACGGCACTTTCCGCACCTCGTCCGGATACCGAGACATTTATGTCGTCCGCGCCGGACACGCGAACAAGTTCGTCATCCGACATCCAACCGCAGGAGATCCTCCTCCGTCTCCCGGCGGACGATGACCCGTCCGGCGCCCCCGGCGACGGCCACCACCGGCGGCCGCAGCGCGTGGTTGTAGTTGCTGGCCATCGAGCGGCAGTACGCGCCGGTGGCGGGCACCGCCAGCAGGTCACCGGGGGCCACGTCGGACGGCAGGAAGGCGTCCCGGACGATGATGTCGCCGCTCTCGCAGTGCTTGCCGACGACGCGGGAGAGCATCGGCTCGGCGTCCGAGGTGCGTGAGACCAGCGCGACGGTGTACTCCGCGTCGTACAGCGCGGTGCGGATGTTGTCGGACATCCCGCCGTCGACGGAGACGTACGTCCGCAGCCCCTCCAGCTCCTTGACGGTGCCGACCTCGTACAGCGTGAAGGCGGTGGGGCCGACGATGGCGCGGCCCGGCTCGACGGAGAGCCGCGGCACGCGCAGCCCGGCCGCCTCGCACTCCTTGGTGACGATCTCGCCGAGCGCCTTCGCGATCTCGTGCGGCTCGCGCGGATCGTCGTCCGACGTGTACGCGATGCCGAGGCCGCCGCCGAGGTCGATCTCCGGCAGCTCCACGCCGTGCTCGTCACGGACCTCGGTCAGCAGCTGGACGACGCGCCGGGCGGAGACCTCGAACCCGGCCATGTCGAAGATCTGCGAGCCGATGTGGCTGTGGATGCCGGTCAGCTCCAGGCTGTCGAGGGTGAGCGCCCGCCGCACGGCCTCGGCGGCCTGCCCGCCGGCCAGCGCGATGCCGAACTTCTGGTCCTCGTGCGCGGTCGCGATGAACTCGTGGGTGTGCGCCTCGACACCGACAGTGACGCGGATCTGCACCCGCTGCTGCTTGCCGAGCCGCTGCGCGATGTGCGCGACCCGCACGATCTCCTGGAACGAGTCGAGCACGATCCGCCCGACGCCGGCCTCGACGGCGCGGGTGATCTCCTCGGTGCTCTTGTTGTTGCCGTGCAGCGCGATCCGCTCGGCGGGCATCCCCGCGTCCAGCGCGGTCGCCAGCTCACCGCCGGAGCAGACGTCGAGGTTGAGCCCTTCCTCGGTCAGCCACCGCACCACCGCGCGGGACAGGAACGCCTTGCCCGCGTAGTACACGTCGGCGCCCGTCCCGAACGCCTCCCGCCAGGCCCGGCAGCGCGCCCGGAAGTCGTCCTCGTCGAGGAAGTACGCGGGGGTGCCGAACTCCTCGGCGAGCGTCTTCACGTCGAGTCCGCCGACGGTCACCAGGCCGTCGGCGTCGCGCCGGACGGTACGCGACCAGACCCGCGGGTCAAGGGAGTTGAGGTCGGCGGGCGGCCCGGCGTAGTGCCCCTCGGGCAGCACATCGGCGTGACGGGGCCCGGCAGGGTGGGCGGAACGGCTCATGGTGGTGGAGATCCCCTCGGATGTCGTTCAAAGTCGTACGGGTGCGGAGACGCCGAGCAGGCGGAGGCCGTTGGCGAGCACCGTCCCGCTGGCCTCGGCGAGGGCCACCCGGGCGCGGTGCACGGCCAAGGGTTTCTCCTCACCGACGGGCAGCACCCGGCACCCGTCCTGCCAGCGCAGATACGCATCGGCCACCGCTTCCAGATGCCGCAGCACGCGGTCCGGCGCCCGGTACCGCGCCGCGGCGGCGACGGCGTCCGGGAAATCGGCGAGGAGGAGGTGGAGGGCGTGGGTGTCCGGGTCGGGGCCGGTCTCGATGTGGCTCTCGGGGCCGGTGTCGCCCGGCGCTCCCGTGAAGCCCAGCTCGCGGGCGTTGCGCACCGCCGCCTGGGCGCGGGCGTACGCGTACTGCACCCGGAAGCGCGGGTCCTCCTCCCGCTGCGTGGGCCGCTCGGGCGGCCGCACCGGGTCGTGCGCGGCCGGTCGCAGCAGCGCCCACCGCGCCTCGTCCTCGCCGAGCCGGGCGACGAGCCGGGCCAGCTCGGCCCGCGCACCGTCGGACGACGCGGCTCCGGCGTCCGGCGCGACGTCGCCCGGCCGCGTCCCACGGTCGGCCACGGCCGCGTCGATCCGCGCCAGGGCCTCGGCCACGGCGAGCCCCCGCGCGCCCCCGGACGGCGGCGCGGTCGCGGCTCCGGGGCGGCCCGGGCGGGCGCCGCCGGTGCCGTACCGCGGTCCCTGCGCGAGGACGGTGCGGACCAGCTCGGCCGGTGCGCCGTCCCCCAGGGTGAAGTTCAGAAATCCGGGCCCGGCGACCTCGACCCGCGCGATGCCCGCGCATCCGGCCAGCCGCTTGCACAGCACCTCGGCGACCTCACGGGCGGGCAGCCCCGCACCCGCGGCGAGCTGCAGCGCGACGTTGGACGCGTAGTCCCCGGAGTGCGGCGCGGGCCGCACCACGACCCGCTCCGGCACCACCACGGAAAGCACCCGCTCCGCCACGGCACCACGCACGGAGCGCAGGACGGTACGGGACAACTCGGCGGGGGTCACAGGACAAGCGTAGGGGAGAAGGGGGGCACCCATGCGACCAGGTTTCGCCTGGTGGACAGCGGGGGCCGGCCGGGGGCCCTGTCGGGTCGCCCGGGAAGGTGCGCAGG